>NZ_JBECOX010000003.1:0-441113 GCF_040104525.1 Pseudoalteromonas sp. XMcav11-Q | reverse complement strand
AAGCAGGCCTCGAGATGAGTTCTCACTTTGACTTAGAGTCAACTGAAGGGCCGTTGAAGACTACAACGTTGATAGGCGAGATGTGGAAGTGCTGTGAGGCATTAAGCTAACTCGTACTAATTACCCGAGAGGCTTAACCATACAACGCCAAAGTGGTTTATAAGCGACAGAAGTTAATAGACTAAAGTAGACAAAGAATTTAATCGCTTTTCCGGATTTAAGAATTTGCTTGGTAAGCATAGCGTTTTGGACCCACCTGACTCCATGCCGAACTCAGAAGTGAAACAAAACAGCGCCGATGATAGTGTGGGATTTCCCATGTGAAAGTAGGACATTGCCAAGCACCTATTTAAAGAAAGCCCGATTCGAAAGAGTCGGGCTTTTTTGCTATTTGGGGTAAAGTACTTCCATGTAGCATCTCCCCTTCTCGCGTCCTTGCGCTCACTTCCTCGAACTGCGAAGCGGTGCTTCGGTTTCTCGTCACCCAAACTCAGAAGTGAAACAAAACAGCCGAAGGGTCGGCCTCGGTCAATGAGAGTGTGGATCACCCATGTGACTCTCTATTTAAAAAATGAGAACATCCTACTTCGTAGCGAGCCAGGGCCAAATAAGAGGTTGATGAAAAGCGTTCATCCATGAACTTCATCGACATTCGAACATCCATGTACATCAAAACCCGTTGCAGAGATGCGGCGGGTTTTTTGCTGTTTGGGGTATAGAGATTTGAGATATAGAAACCCTCACAAGCCAATCAACACATCGCGAGATAAACTCGCTCCCACAACATGAGCCTGCTGCCATAAAGTAAGCCATTCTGGTAGGAGGCGGTTTACCCGCCGATGGCTTGCAATGAAGTTCCGGAAAAAAACCATGTACATCAAAACCCGTTGCAGCAATGCGACGGGTTTTTTGCTGTTTGGGGTATAGAGATTTGAGATATAAAACCTCGCAAGCCAATCAACACATCGCGAGGTAAACTCGCTCCCACCATAGTATAATCATAGTGCAACATGGTAGATGGTTTATCCGCAAGCATTCATCCTAAACATTTCATAAAGTCACTTTTCTCACCACATTGAAAACTGTAAATATCGGCGATCCCACTACCTTTTGTGTGAGATCTTCGTTATGATTTTGCTTTTGTTTCACAACTAATTACGAAATGTCAGAACTCTATCATTGGTTTGATCTCTTGGGCGTCATGGTTTTTGCAATTTCGGGAACCTTAATTGCGCATAGTAAACATATGGATGGCTTTGGTGTGATTGTCCTTGCGACTGTAACTGGTATCGGGGGGGGAACATTACGAGACTTGATTTTAGATCAACCCGTTTTTTGGCTTCATGATACTAGCTATATTTACGCTATTTTATTTGCTGTCGCTGTGAGTATATGGTGGTTAAATCGGCATCAAAATATCCCAAGAACTGTACTGCAGGTTGCTGATGCCATTGGGCTTGCTTTTTTCGCTGTAATGGGAGTACAAAAGGCTTTAAGTATTGGAATGCCTGATACTACAGCTGTGATCATGGGCGTATTGACCGGGTGTTTTGGTGGAGTCATCAGAGACGTATTAGCTCGAGAAATCCCCCTTCTTTTAAAAGGAGAGTTATACGCGATCACCTGCATTTTTGGCGGGGTAGTCTATACTCAAGCAATTAAATTGGGCATGGCAACAGAGTACGTAATGGTATTATCTATGGCGGCAACCTTGTTATTGAGATTAGCAGCTATGCGATACCATTTGGTGTTACACGTATTTAACTATAAATATTAAGTAAGCAGGAGACATGGATGTCTTTAGCAAGAGTCTTCACTCGAGCACAAGTTGGTATTACCGCACCCGAGGTAATTGTTGAGGTGCACCTTAGCAATGGTTTACCTGCCTTTAGTATTGTTGGATTACCCGAAACCTCAGTTAAAGAAGCCAAAGAACGCGTCCGTAGTGCGCTTGTTAATGCTGGCTTTTTATTTCCAGAACAGCGTATCACAGTAAACTTAGCACCAGCAGATCTACCCAAAGACGGTGGCCGCTTTGACTTTGCAATCGCACTCGGTGTTCTTGTCGCATCAGGGCAGTTAGATAGCCATGCTATTGCTGATAAAGAGTTTTATGGTGAGCTTGCGTTAAATGGTGAGCTGAGGACGGTCACTGCGATTTTGCCATCTGTTATTGCAGCAGCGAAGGAGGGGCGAACTGCTTACCTACCTACTGGTAACGATGCAGTTGCGAGCCTTGCCGCTGATGCTAATCGTGTTGCTATAAGCTGCTTGCGTACAGCATGGTTAGGCTTAAGCGGCCAGCAATCACTTAGGTTTAATCAACTCTACCCAGACGATTTAAATATACAAGCTTCAGGTGGGAGCTTGCTGGATATGGCTGAGGTGAAAGGGCAAGAGGGGGCAAAGCGAGTACTAGAAATAGCCGCGGCAGGTGGGCATAACGTTTTATTTCTTGGTCCTCCTGGTACTGGAAAATCGATGCTTGCTCAGCGCTTACCTACGATAATGCCATTAATGACGGATAATCAGGCGTTAGAAACGGCTTCTATCTATTCCATACTGGGAAAAACCATCAGCCAATCAAACTGGAAAACAAGGCCTTTTAGAGCTCCACATCATACTTGCTCTGCAGTAGCCTTGGTTGGAGGCTCGTCAAACCCTAAGCCTGGGGAGATATCATTGTCAAATAATGGCGTTCTATTTTTGGACGAGTTACCAGAATTTGATAGGAAGGTACTGGATTCATTACGTGAGCCGATGGAAACGGGCATGGTAACGATTTCGCGCGCAGCTCGGCAAGTTGATTACCCTGCAAACTTTCAACTGATCGCAGCATTAAATCCCAGTCCTACAGGTTGTTACACTGACAAAAGAGCGTCTCCAGATCAAGTATTGCGCTATTTGGCTAAGATTTCAGGTCCATTTTTAGACCGAATAGATCTACAGGTAGAATTACCTCGTCTAAAAACAGAAGAGCTACAGTCACAGCATGATGGAGAGTCTAGTGCAATAATAAGAGCTAGGGTGGAGCAGGCCTATAAAACAGCTTTAGCACGTCAGGGAAAATGTAACGACCAACTGAGTGTAAAAGAGCTAAACCATATCTGCTATCTTGCTGATGCTGAAAGTTTATTTCTAGCAAAGGCAGCAGAAAAACTAAAGCTATCACCACGTTCATATCATCGAATAATCAAAGTTGCGCGTACCATAGCGGATCTGAGCTCTACACCTAATATTAGCTTGTCACATTTAAAGGAAGCGCTTAGTTATCGCGCGCTGGAGAGGTTGTTAGGTCAGCTAACACAGTATTAGCTAACGGCACTTCAATAGATAGGGAGTGTATTATTGGTAAAGGTTAAGCTGACAACATATAACCTTTACCGCGAACCGTAACAATGCGTTTTTGCTCTTTTTCATCGCCGAGTTTTTTGCGTAGTCGGCCAACTAAGACATCAACCGTTCTGTCACTTGGGCTCCAATCAGGTTGCCCAATGTCTTCTGAAATACGCTCTCTGGATGTTGCCCTTCCAGCATTGGAAATAAGACAAATCAACACTTTATGCTCTGCTTCGGTAAGTCGAGACTCAATGCCATGTTGATTGATTAAGGTACGGTTATCAGGGTGTAGTTTAAAGTCTGCATATTCAATAAATTCTTCCGATTCATCGTCTTTATTACCAACTAAACGTTTGTATAAGGCACGCATACGCAGTTCAAGCTCAAGCGTATCAACAGGCTTACAGACGTAGTCATCAGCACCTTGCGCAAGACCTGCGATTCTATCGGCTTGAGAGTCTCGACTAGAAAGCATGATGACACCAAGGTCTGATAAGGTATTAATTTCTTTCGCGAGTTGCAGGCCATCAGTGGCGGGTAAAACAACATCAACAATAGCAAGTGCAAATGGGTTTTGGGTTTGAGCTTGAATAAGCTCAAGCGCAGTAGCACCCGTATTGTCTACAGTGATACTGAACTCGGTATTTTCAAAGTGACTACACAGCCGCTTTGCTAAGAGTTCATCATCTTCAACTAATAAAACCTTTATGCTCATGTTTTCACTGTTAATTGTTGTTTAATTGTCGTAAATATAACACTGAGAGATCGCTGCTTGGAAGTGCATGAAACGAATTCTTACAACTCTGTATCTGGCACGTTAACCTGACAACCTAGTTCGATCAAGGGGAAACAGAGCTTTATTATTAAATTATATACAATGATGTGTTTGATTGCTGCTTCCATAAACAAAAAGGCGGCACAGAGTGCCGCCTAGCATTGATTACTTACCGTATAGATGTTCCCACCATTGTGGCTCTTTTTTTAAATGCTTGTCGAAATAAGCCAGCATGGTGTTCCACCAATGGAAGCGCTTGTCACGAGCAAAAATTTGATGATCTGCGCCTTTGTATTCGACCAATTCAACATCTTGGCCAAGGATCTTCAATGCGGTATACATATTATGACTTTCACCTGGCGGCACATTGGTATCCGCGTCACCGTGAATTAACAATAATGGTGTTGTTACTTTGTCTGCATTAAATACCGGGCTATGTTGTGAGTAAAGCGTTGGATTGTTCCAGGGGAAACTTCCTTTTGAGGCCTCGCCAGAATACAAATAACCCCACCAGCCTTGACCCCAGTATGAAGTAATATTAGAAATACCAGCATGTGAGATAGAAGCTGAGAACAAATCAGTTTTTGTTGTCAGCAGCATAGTCATGAAGCCGCCGTAAGAAGCGCCTAAATTACCTAAACGCTTGTCATCAACGAAAGGGTAGGCTTTCACAAACTCTTTGGTACCCATGATGATATCGTTAGCGGTGTGTTCACCCCAAGCATTGACGTGTTCTGCTGAGAACTTCTGACCGAAACCTGTCGCACCTGTTGGTTGCAAGACATAAACAACATAGCCATTTGCTGCCCATAAGTTAAATGGATAACGCCCTGTAAAGCCACGAGTCACTGGAGAAGTGCCGCCGTAATAATAAACGAGTGCTGGGTATTTTTTAGCTTTGTCTAAATCGTGTGGTAGATACACGCGGCCTTTAATCTCCACGCCTTCAGTATTGGTAAAATTAAACTCTTCTAGGTTGGCGATTTCTGCGTTCTGGTATGCGATATTTGCTGAGTCCCAGAGCGTGTCAGCTCGCTTATCTGAGGTTGACATGGTTTTTAACTGTTGCGGAGTTGATGCTGTAGTTCCCGTGAACAAGATCTCTGGGTTACGTTCACTAGACACAGAATAGTTCGCGACAACATCCAGCCCGGTGTTTAAGCGTTTGAAAGTAGACTTACTTTCGTCGAAGAAGAAAAGCTGTTGACGATCTTGGTCAGTCGCTTTTAGTACCACATCGCCATTATTGAGTACGGTAAAGCTGCCTATGGCTGGGTCAAAGTTTTTACTCAGTGCTTTTACATCGTTGCCTTTGCGATCTATCCAATAAAGTTGGCCGTCATAATTATTCGCGAGCATACCTTCAGGTAAGTTGCGCCCCGCACCTTCTGCAAAATCAGGACCTGCAGTTACATAAATACCATTTTTAGTGTATTGCGCGCCGCTAAACGTACGATACTGACCAATAACACTTTGCTGATTGTTTGATAGATCGATTTCTATTAGCTCTGTCAACATGTGAGGAGGTTGCGCGTAGTCTTGCTTATTACGCGTTGCTAAAACCGTGTTTGCTTGTGCGTCAAAGTCGGCCAAGCTGTGGCTTTGTGCGCCAACGGTCACAGGATTAAGTAGCCCACTTTTGATATCAAGTAAGAAGATTTGTGACTGGGTCCGGGCATATGACCATCTATCTTCTAATCCTTGATAATGTTTAGTCAGTTTGCCTTCTTCTTTGCCGCTGTTGGTCCAAGCAAAAATAAGCGTGTCATTATCAAAAAACTCGATACTATTCGCGCCATTGAGCTTAGTAGCAACTTGAGTACGTTTAAAGGTTTTTAGATCAAGGATGTAAGCTTTATTATCTTTTAAATAAGTGAGTTTGCTGCTGTCATCACGCCATGCAAAGCTATTTGCACTCATACCATCGAAACTGTAAAGCATGTCACCATCTTCATTGTATAAAGCAGTTTCGGTGATTGCTGAGTTGCCTTTTTCATCATCGTAGTGGCGGACGGTCGAAATGTAATATTCGCCGTTAGGTGCAAGTGAGATAGCACTCACCGTTGGAGCATCAAACAACTGCTTTGCAGACAGCGCTTTGGTTTGTTTTTCTGTTAGCGTGATAACGTCATGCGCTGCTTCGCCTTCAAAGCTGAGAGCAACCTTATTCCAGTCATTTACCTGCTCAGCGATAACGAGAATTTGATGATCGCCCTTGACGACATCAAGCTGAACCTCTTTAACACCGGAGACTGGCTCTCCATTTAGAAAAACTTTGGCTTTCTCGATGCCCTCAAGCTTTAGCTTACCTGAAACAAAACGTTCAGTAGTGAAATTAAATTTTAGAGCCTGCAATCCAGGTATCGTTAATTGTGTAGTTTTGTTTAGAGGCTGCCATTTGCTCTCATTATTGAATAGCGTTACCTGTTTGACGTCTTGTTGTAATGATGGTAGCAGGTTTTCAATAATTGCATCACGATGAGGCGTATCAGCTGGCTTTATTGTTGATTCGCCTGCGATGGGACCCAAAAATTGTATTTTTGATTCGTCTAATGGGCTTGCTGAAAGTTGTGTTGAGACTGCCGTAAATAGTAGAGTGACGGCTGTACGTAGTTTCATTTATGTGCGCCTATTGTAGGTAATTATACGATAAAACTATATCATAGTATTTTGAACCGGTTGTATTGCTGCGATAGACGTCCTAAATTTAATAGTCTGTGTTGATGAGCAACATAACGTATGCGGTTAAGCAAACACTTAGCGTTGAATAAAGAGGAGAATTTACTTGGTTTTATTATTAACCTACATGTTTTTGGCAATAGCTATCTCTTTTATCTGTTCGGTGATGGAAGCGGTGCTACTTAGTATTACGCCAAGTCATATAGGGATCTTAAAGCAAGACAATGATGCATTAGCATCGCGAGTTCAACGCCTTAAAGACAATATTGATCAGCCTTTATCTGCCATTCTAACGTTAAACACCGTTGCGCATACCGCCGGTGCTGCAGGGGTTGGCGCGCAAGCTGCTGTGGTATTTTCAGATGCAGCTGTTGGTATTGCGTCAGCGGTGATGACGCTACTGGTTTTGGTGCTATCAGAAATCATTCCGAAGACCTTAGGGGCGACTTATTGGCGCGGATTAACACCTATCGTTTCCAGTGTGTTGGTATGGCTAGTTCGAATATTGAAGCCATTTGTGTGGATGTCTGACCAACTTACAAAAGTGATAGGCCGTAAAGAAGATGAGGCTCACTATATTCGTCAAGAAATCGAAGCGATGGCGGAGATTGGCTCTGAAGCAGGTGCACTGCATCAGGACGAGACTGAAACCATTCGTAGTTTATTACGCTTTCGCCACGCCAAACTCGAAAGCATCATGACACCAAGAACGGTACTGTTTAAGGTGCATAAAGATATGACAGTGCACGAGTATTTGTCTGAGCATGGTTCGGTTGCTTTTTCTCGGGTGTTGGTATTTGATAAAAATACAGACGACATTATCGGCTTTGTGCACAAAAATGACATTATGCTTGCTTATCATAGGCTTGGAGAAGACTATAAAATTGGTAAGCTATCTCGCCCTCTTTATACCGTACCGGAAACGCTAGCTGCGCCAGAACTATTTAAAGCGTTACTGGCAAAGCGTCTACACATTGCGCTTGTTATTGATGAATATGGCGATGTACAAGGCATAGTGACTTTAGAAGATTTGCTTGAATCATTAATGGGAATGGATATTGTTGATGAGCGAGAGCAAACCACCAATATGCAAGCTGCTGCTAAGCAAAAGTGGCGAGAGCGCGTTGATAATCATGATAATTTGATTGAAGACAGCGACGAAGCTGAAGAAGCGTCTGAAACGCAAAGCGATGGAGAGGAAACTGCCTCTCCAGAGGTTAAGGGTTCGAATTAATCATACGCTGCCAAGAGTGTATCCACCCGACTAGGTCTGTTAGTGGTTTAGGTTTACTGATTAAAAAGCCCTGCATTAACAGGCTATGCTTGTAGCGGTCAAGGTATTGTAGCTCTTCAATCCGCTCTATACCTTCAGCTACTATGTCTAACTGTTGATTTTGCGCGATGTCGATTAAGCTGTCGATAAGTACCTGTGAAAAGCGATCGGATTCCACATGGGTTATCAAAGAGCGGTCGATTTTGATCTCGGTAAACGGCAAAGACTTTAATTGCTGAATATTGGTAAATCCAGTACCAAAGTCATCTAAAGAAATATCAAACCCTCGGATCCGTAACCGGTTCATTGTTTCCAGTTGAATAGACTGATTCATCGGTTGGTTTTCAGTAATTTCTAAAATGATATCACTAGGCTTTAAACGGTTTATTTCTAGAATAAGTGCCAGTTTATCTGGGCAGCTCAGATCATTTAATTGTACAGGTGATAAATTAAAGGCCATTTTAATCGGATAATTAAGCTCAGACTTGATTGTCTTAAACTCATCCGTTGCCTTTTCAAAAAGCTGGAAGGTAATGATATTGATTAGGTCGGTATCCTCGGCCACACCAATGAAATGATCCGGTAAAATAACTTCCTCGGTATTTTTAGACACAATACGGGCAAGCACTTCGACACTTTTTATCTTTTTGTCACCACGGTGAACCTTTGGCTGATAGTAAGGCGTAATTTCGTTGTGACTAATGGCGTGCAAAAGATCGCTTTCGGTCACTTTTTCAATGCGGCTACGTTTAACAGCAGTATACGTCTCCATTTTTTTGAGCATGCGCTCGACATCAACCAATTGTACGGGCTTAGAAATATTGCCGATAAGATGTGCATTGGACTGTCTGGCAAGGTTGGTTGCTAGATCAATAATCTTCTCGTCCATTTCGGAAATTATAATAATGCCGCCGGAGAACCTTAGCTCTCCCAGTTGGCGAATAAACTCCATGCCATCCATTTCGGGCATATTGAGATCTGTAAAAATGGCGTCAAATTGATGAGGAGTCTGCCGTATTTTTTCTACAGCATTCACCGCACTTGAGCAGGTTGTGACATGTTCAATGCCAAGCTCAGTCATAATAGCTTGCATTACGACGAGGATCGCGGGTGAATCATCTACTACCATTATCCGATGTTTTGCTAATGACATTAACAATTCCTTCGTATACCTTACCTCCTTAAAGTCTAGTACAAATAATTTAAAGTGCTCAAATCTCAAAATGCTTTAAAAGGTGATTTTTACTCAATTTGAAGCGCAATAATGACACTTTGCCTGCATTTTTCTAATTCAGATTTCGACAGAACTTTATGAAGCGGACGCTTTTAGCGATAATGCCCCAAATGACCTTTGGATCTGAATATGAATAGAGTCGAGCTTTCGCTAGCGGACAAAGCGGTATCTATCTTTTTTAACCAACAACAAGTAGTGCAGCTTTTTGTTGAGCAGCAAGCGATTACTTTTGAAGAGCAACATAATGGCATTTTCGCGACCATTGATGGACAAACACTGGCGGTAAATACAGAGCAGTTACCTCAGGGGTTACTTGGGATTGCAGTAAATGGAGCTGAACTTCAGTGGCTTGAAGTGAGCACTGAAACACCTAAAGAAAAACGCAGCTTATTTGGTTTGGCGGCATTGGGCTTGAAGTTATTTAAAAGTGCCAAAGTGGTCAAAGCTGCCTTGGCTGGTGCATCCGTGGCAGGGTACGCATGGCTATTTTCTTGGCAGTTTGCGCTTATGCTTGTGGCTTGCTTAGTCGTTCATGAATATGGCCACGTCCGCGCGATGCGCTATTTTGGAATTAAAACAAAAGGTATCTATTTGATCCCTTTTGTTGGTGGTCTGGCTGTAAGTGACGATAAGATCACGACCCGCTGGCAAGATGTAGTTATTTCGTTGATGGGACCGGCCTTTGGTTTGATAACCTCAATCCTTGGAGTGGTGTTGTATTACGCGACAGAGATGGAAATCTTTGCTGGTGTTGCAGTATTAAGTGCGCTGTTGAACTTATTCAATTTACTACCCATTTTGCCGTTAGATGGTGGGCATGTTCTAAAAAGCATAAGCTTTTCAATGCGCTCTTGGGTGGGGTTATTGGCGTGTATGGCAGGAGTATTATTCGGCCTTTGGATAAGTTACACCTTTGGCTTAATCCTACTGGTAATATTCATTTTGATTGGTAGTTTTGAAATCCTGATTGAGTGGCGTGGCCGTAATTATAGTCACTTATTACCCCTTGACCGATATGGGCAAGTGGTCAGCGCCATTATGTATATAGTTGTTATTACAGGTCATGTTGCGGTAATGATGCATTTTGCTGATTCAGAGAATCCAATCCTAAGCTTACCAATGAAAATTTTATCAAGTTAATCTGTGTAAGAAGGTGCATTACGCACCTTCTTACAGGGGCAGCAACAATAAAGTTGCGATAATTACACCCGTTACCAGCAATTGTACTAGGCAAAATCCCATAATATCTTTGGCTTTAAGACCTGCAATTGCAAGTACCGGCAGTGCCCAAAAAGGCTGGATCAGGTTAGTCCAAGCATCACCCCATGCAACTGCCATCGCGACTCTGGCTATGTCTGCATTAAGTGCTTCTGCTGCGGGAATAATAATTGGTGCTTGTACTGCCCACTGACCGCCACCTGAAGGCACAAATATATTTACAAGGCCTGCACTTAAAAAGCTCCACAGCGGTAATGTCCATTGACTGCTAATAGAAACAAATCCTTGAGATATTTGTTGCGCTAGTCCAGTTTCGACCATCATAGCCATGATCCCAGCATAAAAAGGAAACTGGATCACGATACCGGCACCACCTTGAATTGCTTGTTGTAGGCTATTGAGAATATTTGCAGGGGTTTTGTGTAGCAGCATGGCTAAGAACAAAAACAGGGCTATAACGATATTCAATGTCAATGTGCCTGCATTAAAAATAAAGTAAAAGCCCAAGTAGCTAAGACCGATTGCTCCTCCTAACATACCAAGCCATGAGGCATTTTCTAATTTTGCAGCCGGAGTATTGTGGGTACTGATATCATTACTTTGTTCAATGAGCTTTTCTTTATCAACAATAACTGCGTCATCATCTTTGGGAAGCATTAGTTTATTTATAAGTGGTAAAACGATAAAAATACTGAGTACGATGAGTAGGTTAAATGGTGCAAAGATTGTCTCTGAAGTGGTAACAATACCTATGCTCTTTTCACTAAAGTGCCCCGGAGTTGCGATAGTCAGGGGGACTGAGCCTGATAGGCCTGCGTGCCAAACAACAAAACCAGAGTAAGCACTAGCCACTAACAGGCGATAATCAACTTTCACTTTTCGAGCGATGGCCTTTGCAAACAAAGCCCCGACTACTAAGCCAAACCCCCAATTTATCCAGCTGGCGCTCATCGCAACAAAGGTGGTGAGTATAATTGCTTGAGAAGGAGTTTTAGCTAGGCCTGCGATACGGTCTAGCGCTTTCGCTATTGGAGGGGTAACAGCAAGCATGTGACCACATAATAAAACTAACAACATTTGCATCGCAAAAGTAAGCAGCTTCCAAAAGCCATTACCCCATGCCTCAAGCACCATGACAGGCGTTGCTGGAGTATACAATGTAGCGAGTACCATCACCAAAAAAGTGAGTAAAAGTACAATCACAAATGGATCGGGTAGATACTTGTCGACTAATTTTGTTAGCGGGGTGGTAAACTTGCCAAGCATAAGACATCCTGTTTTCATTATTATTTTATGTAAATCAAAGTGATTGAATTACGCATAATAATATAGCTAAACTTTAAGCTAAAAGTTAGTGGTTTAGGCTAACTTATAGTGAACAGAAAATAATGAGTTTCATTGGTTTCTTTTAAAATCAAAGCGTTAGGATTGGCATGAAATCTGATATATTAAAAAGAAAGACTTTAAGTAACTAAGAGAGGTAACTATGTCTGGACAAGGTTCTGGTGGTAATGTAATTGCAGCGATTTGTAACGTCTTTTTCCCTGGCCTTGGTCAGTTGGTTCAAGGTCGTATATTGGCGGCTTTAATCTTCGCAATTGTTGTTGTAGGTGGGTATGCACTGTGGTTTTTATTGGTTCCACCTGTGATTGCAGCCGTTTTCCATTTGTGGGCTATTATTGATGCTGCTAAGTATACGCCGCCTAGGTATTAACGGTTATACCAAAAAGTATAACCACCCAGTCAGGCTGATCATACTCAGCACAGTAGACAGCACAACGGTAGCCGCAAGCGTTGCTTGTTGGCTGTCGAGCTGCCTAGCAACAAGATAGGCATTGACTCCCAGCGGAGAGGCACTCATTAAAGTCACCACCTGAACTTGTTGAGTTGCCAATCCTAAATAAGTGGCAAAGAGATAAACCAATCCCGGTAGTAGTATCAGTTTTACTGCACTTAGCCATATTGCACCCTGTAACTTTCCCCGCACGCCATACTGTACCAAGCTCGCACCCAGAATAAATAGCGCCCCTGGAATGGCTGGTTTTGCCAACCAACTAAAGCTTTCATGTATTAAGCTTGGTAGTTTTAACCCTGCAATGTTTAATATCAAACCGCTCGAAATACTTATCACTATTGGATTGAGCAGCAGGGGTTTCACAATATCCACCTTATTTTTGTGTCTTGCTGCCAGTAAAAAAGTCATAAAAAACAGCATTGCACTGTGGAATGTAATAATCATAAATACCATGGCAGCGGCTTGCTCACCGAGTGTCATTAAGATAATCGGTAATCCGACTAACACGGTATTAGAGTAGGTGCCACTTAATGCTAATGCTGCACTGTCTGTTTTTGAACGATGTTGCGCTTTAAAGAGAAATAGGTATAAGCCTGCATAAGTCAGAGCGACTGGGAGATAAAAGGATAATAACAAGGGACCCGTCGCGAGGCTTTTCAGATCTGCTTGCACCATACTGCTAAATAACAGTACAGGAATACATAAATTAAAGATAAAAGTACGCAAGCCATCAAGCTGATTGATGGCGATAAAGCCAATCTTTGCACTCAAAAACCCAGAAATAACGATAAAGATGAGAGGAAATAAGATCTCAACAGGCGACATGCGTTGACCAACAATCGAGTGGTTAAAAGGTAATTCTATCAATGAATGCTTAGCGGACGCCACTTAGGTATAATAAAACAAGGTGATTTAGTTAAGAAGTAAAGATGGAATACCAGTTTATTCGTGACCCACTTTCTGGGTTTCGAGCTCGCTTAAATGACGAGCATGCGTTGATAGGTCGGTGGCTGAGCGAAGAGCTTGCACATGAGCGTATTGTCAGCCTGCTGACACAGCTTGAAAACCTGCCAAATCAAAAAGAAGAGCTTGTGTTGGCTGGAAAAGAGATCCGAGCCACGTTCACGCCGCAAGAAGCATTATTTGAAAGCCACGCTCTGTTTCATGAAAGTGATGACATAGCACAATACCAAGAAGACGCACTGGCTTTAGATGAATCGGGTATGATGGCGGTGTGTGGCTATGAAGATTTTTTACCCATGCTGATAGAGTGGGCTGAATTTACCAAAGCTAAATAACCTGAGCTGCGGATAATTAATGCCTTTCTAGCAGCCAGTTTTAGCGCTAACTGCGTTGAATTCACTTCCAATAGCCAGCTATTGGTGCGTAAATTCGCCTTGCCTACAGGATGTAGCTACCTTAGCGAGAGCAGGACGCGGAAGCGGAGTTATCCCCAAAACTCTCTGGCTAGATAAGAAGATAGTTTAAGGTGATTAAAAAACAGTGAGTTAGTCCATTCCTTATCCAAACCTCAGGTTAAATAAGTTCTGTGGGGGCTGTTATCTTTTATGCTTGAGTTCAACAGCCCCTGAAGTATAGAGGTAGCTTATTTGGGCGTACCATAGAGTTGCTCTGCTCTATTAAATAACACCCACGAAGTGAGTATATACTTATCATTAGAAACCGGAATATTGCCTCTATGTGTATGTGTAAAATACCCTGGTGCTATCACCATAGAACCTTTTACTGGGGCAATTTTACGCTGCTGATAATAAAACTCGGTCTCGCCACCTTCCTCGACATCATTAAGGTAGAACATAAATAACAGCACTCGGTGTAAGGCTTCATTATGGTCATGTTGAGGGTAGACTTCGCTGTGCCAGTAGGGGTAGCCGCCTTTATTTATTTGATAGCGTTGAGCTTGGATAGCGCCTAAACGAAATAGCTGTTGAGCAAGGACCGGGAGTTGTGGCTTGCCGACTTCTTCAAAGTTATCCACAGTGAGATCGACAGGTTCACCAGTTTTGGGGTGATACACTTTAAGTCCAAATGCACCGATGATCATAAAGAAATGTTCTTCAAGGTACTCAAATAAGTGCTTTGCCGTAACCTGTTGAATGTGTTGTAACTGTTTGGCATAGTCAGGATAGGAATTTAAATAAAGGTCGTGACTGACTTTTTTACTCAAGTCGACACCACCAGATGTAGTCCCCTGTTTTAAATGTGGACTTTGATCGAAGGTCTTTACGAATTCATCGCAAAAGTCTGAACTGAGTGCGTTATCGTAAACGCGAATAAAATCACTCATGTTTTTCCCTAGTTTTTATTGGAGTTATTATGCTGTCTGAAAAGCTTATGCCGCGTTTTTGCGACACAGATGTGCTTGGACATATCAACAATACCGTACTCCCTGTGTGGTTTGAAGCCGCGCGCACACCTATTTTCAAAATATTTACACCAGATTTAAATCCAAAAGAGTGGAAATTGATTGTTGCCAAAGTCGAAGTCACCTTTAAAGGGGAGCTATTTTATGGTCAGGAAGTCGAAATAAAAACGGCTGTTGAACATATCGGCAACAGCTCATTTGTGATTTTGCAGCAGGCTTGGCAGCATGGAGAATGCTGTGCTGAAGGTAAAACCATTATGGTGCGATATGACTTTGCGGTTAAGCAATCTCAACCGCTGAGTCAGCAAGAGCGCGATGCGCTAGGCACTTTTATGGTTGCTGCGGCTTAAACTGGTGACCAATTGCCGCTGAAATACAAGGCTTTACTGTATAGGTGTAGCCGTATTCCGCGGCGTTATCCGGCATGATCTCTAAGATCTCATAATCGTTTAATTCAACAATATTACTGCCTTCGCTATGTTCACAGCGTGAGTTTCCGTCAGACTCAAAGCGAAAGATAAAGTAAGCCAATATTTGGTTAAGCACATCGTTATAGTTTTTGCCTTGCTCATGTAAATCTGGGTTAGAATCGTTATTAATAGATACCGTTAACGACTCCGGCTCATCTGCAGTGGACTGTGTTTCATCTTGTTGTGGAGTACCGCCACTCATGTCGGCCACTTGTGGTTGAGTTTCCGATGATCCTTCGTTTTCTTCTTCGGAGTCTGCTAAGCGTGATTCTTTCGCGTTGGCATGGAAAGAAATTCCGTCCTCATCTATTTTGAAATCAGAAGAAAACTCAGTAAATGCGGTTGAAGCACCTGATTTAGCGATGCCGAGCACCAAGAAAGCCAATAAAACAAAACACATGATCAACCTGATGATTGCTGTTGTTGCTGGATAACGATAGTGGTTCTGATGCCAAAAAGGCTTTATACGTAATGGTTTAAGCAGGAAAAGTACAACGACATAGCATGTCATAAAGAGTTGCGCGAGAATCAACAAGAAGGTACTGGTAATAAAAAACCAAGTAGGTAACGATAACAACACACTCAAATTATGTGTGTAAGGGAAATTATCCGTGCTGACCCCAGTTAAATCGTTGATACGGCCATCAGCTTGCACTAACACAAAGTTAGCGATAAAGGCATAAAATAACAGTATCAGTGCTTTACCTGGCACACTTTCCCAAAAGGTCATGATCCTTGGCCAGAATTCATAACATAGCGCCGTTACTGTGGTTATTAAGATCAAAAAAGCGGTGAAGTTATCATCTTCAGTTTCACTCAAGCTGAACATAAAAATGATAAAACTAACTAAATAATAGCGTTGAGCCAGTGTTAGGCTTTGCCAAAATTGGCCGATGGAAAAGCGCAGCCTTGCTAGGTACGCGGTTAAGTTTTTTGGCGCGAGAAGTTGATGCATAATAAATGAATTTGTAATTATTATGCACCAATAATAGAGACTTTTAGAAATTAAGACAATAAGGGCTTAAGGTACTTACCTGTATGCGAAGCTGCAAAGTTAGCCACCGTTTCAGGCGTACCTGAGACGAGTATTTGACCGCCTCCAGCTCCCCCCTCTGGACCTAAGTCTACAATCCAGTCTGCGGTTTTGATGACATCTAGATTGTGCTCGATAACCAACACGGTATTACCATGATCGCGCAAACGATGTAATACCGCGAGTAGCTGTTGAATATCATGGAAGTGCAGACCTGTGGTTGGCTCATCGAGAATGTAGAGTGTTTTGCCGGTATCTCGTTTTGATAGTTCACGAGCGAGTTTAACACGCTGCGCTTCACCACCGGACAAAGTCGTGGCGGCTTGCCCTAAACGAATGTAGGAGAGGCCAACGTCCATTAAAGTTTGTAGTTTGCGATTGATTGCGGGAATCTTATCAAAAAATTCCCGGGCGTCCTCAACTGTCATTTCCAACACTTCGTGGATATTTTTACCTTTATACAGTACTTCCAGTGTTTCACGGTTATAGCGCTTACCAGTACAGACATCGCAAGGAACATAGACATCCGGCAGGAAGTGCATCTCAACCTTGATAACTCCATCGCCTTGACAGGCCTCACAGCGACCGCCTTTAACGTTAAAACTAAAGCGGCCAACCTTATAACCGCGTGAACGCGATTCTTGTGTTCCTGCAAATAATTCGCGGATAGCGGTAAAGATCCCTGTATAAGTTGCTGGGTTTGAACGTGGTGTGCGACCGATAGGACTTTGATCAATATCGATAACTTTATCGAAGTGATCTAGCCCATGAACTGATTCATATGGTGCAGCTTCTTGCGTTGTTGCACCGTTTAATTCCTGATGAGCAAGCTTGAATAGGGTGTCATTAATGAGGGTAGATTTACCAGAACCAGATACCCCTGTTATGCAGGTCATTAGACCAACTGGTACTTTTAAATCGACACTTTTTAGGTTGTTGCCCGTCGCGCCTTTAAGCTCAAGCCACTTGTCATCACATTGATGACGTTGCGCTGGAACTTCAATGCATTTCTCGCCACTGAGATATTGACCAGTTAATGAGTCTTTACTTTGCATTATCTCATCGCGAGTTCCCTCAGCGACGACATAGCCGCCGTGTACGCCGGCGCCTGGACCGATATCGATGATGTGATCGGCTGCACGAATGGCATCTTCGTCGTGCTCTACCACAATCACGGTGTTGCCAAGATCTCTTAAGTGCGTGAGTGTTTTAAGTAAACGGTCGTTATCGCGCTGATGTAGACCAATTGAAGGCTCATCCAATACGTACATTACCCCCACGAGGCCGGCGCCAATTTGGCTTGCAAGACGGATCCGCTGAGCTTCACCGCCAGATAAAGTATCAGCACTACGCTCCAAAGAGAGGTAGTTTAGGCCTACATTGATCAAGAAAGATAAACGGTCGCGGATCTCTTTGAGTATTTTGTCCGCAATTTGTGCTTTTTGGCCTGTGAGTGCTAAGTCGATAAAAAATTGACTGGCTTCGCCGATACTCATCGTTGTTACAGTTGGCAGGTTGGTCGAGCCGATAAACACATGGCGAGCTTCTTCGCGCAGTCGTGAGCCATGGCAACTTGGGCACGCTTGGCTGGTTTGATATTTGGCAAGCTCTTCTCTTACTGAACTGGACTCCGTTTCCCGATAACGGCGATTCATGTTGTTTAACACGCCTTCGAACTCGTGATTGCGGGTGATAAGATCGCCTCTGTCATTACGATACTTAAACGCGATTTTAGTTTTGCCTGAGCCTTCTAAAACCACTTTTTGAAATTTACTCGGCAGATCCTGAAATGGCGTTTCTAAATCAAATCCATATTGCTCGGCAACCGAACTTAGCATCTGAAAATAGTAAAAACTGCGTTTATCCCACCCTTTGATTGCACCGCCAGACAAGCTTAGTTCTGGGTTTTGCACTACACGTTTGGGATCAAAATACTGCTTTACCCCCAAACCATCACAGCTTTGGCACGCACCTGCGGGGTTATTGAAAGAAAACAGTCGTGGTTCAAGTTCGCTCATGGCATAGCCACAAGTTGGACAGGCAAAGTTGGCCGAGAAGATCAGTTCGTCTGCGTCGCTATCATCCATATAGGCGATTTGCGCAATGCCATCAGCCAAATCAAGCGCGGTTTCAAAAGATTCGGCTAACCGCTGCTCAAGCCCTGCTTTAACTTTGAAACGATCCACCACGACTTCTATGGTATGTTTTTTCTGTAACTCTAGCGTTGGTGGATCTGAGAGATCGCACACCTCGCCATCAATACGTGCACGAATAAAACCTTGGCTCGCAAGCTCTTCTAGCAGTTTTACGTGCTCACCTTTACGGTTTTTCACCACCGGTGCAAGCAGCATGAGTTTGCTACCCTCGGGTAGCGCCAACACAGTATCAACCATTTGACTGATGGTTTGTGCGGCTAACGGTAAATCATGCGTAGGGCATCTCGGTTCACCCACTCGGGCAAAGAGTAACCTTAAATAGTCGTATATTTCGGTAATGGTTCCCACGGTTGAGCGTGGGTTATGAGAAGTCGACTTCTGTTCAATGGAAATCGCGGGAGACAAGCCCTCAATGTGATCCACATCTGGTTTTTCCATCAGCGATAAAAACTGCCTCGCGTACGCAGACAAAGACTCAACATAACGACGCTGGCCTTCTGCGTATAAGGTGTCAAATGCTAAAGACGACTTCCCTGAGCCAGAAAGACCCGTGATCACTATCAACTTGTCTCTTGGAATGGTGAGTGAAATGTCTTTTAAATTGTGGGTGCGGGCACCCCTAACTTCTATTTTATCCATACGACCCTTGTGTTTTTTCGTGCGCTGTACTGAGTACGCGATACTAATCCACTAAATTGAAACCTGGATTAGTCAAAGCATGATGTGAAGTGAACAGATTACCGCATCCCGAATACAAAATTAAGTTATCTCTGCTAAACGAACTAAACTTATTAAACCGATCAACTTGGGATATTGATTTTGTATCGACTTTTATTGCTTTTGGCGCTGCTTTGCCAAAATGTCTTCGCCTGTGAGCTGGTGGTACGGTTTGAGAATTATGCTGCGCAGTCTAAGTTAAATGACGACCTTGTTTGGCACGGTATGGATGTTGATTTCGCTAAAGCCTTGTTGGATGAAGCAGGGTGTAGCTATCGTTTCGTAAGTATTCCTTGGGGTCGGGCGCTGAAGCTTTTAGAGGAGGGCGATATCGATCTTATTTTGAGCGTCACAAAAACACCGGTACGTGAACAGTTTGCGCATTTTATTGGTCCTCAACGAATGGAAACGATTGTTTTTGCAATGAACTCAGGCGAGCCTCATCAGCTTGACTCACTTGAGTCGTTATTCCATCTGTCAAAGCCCATCGCTATTCAGCGTAATGCTTATTACGGTGAGGCGTTTACAGCTCGCCTTGCGCGTCGTACCGACAGTGAAACACAATTTATTTATGTACCCGACAATCAGGTAAAATTGAATTTGCTCAAAAAAGGACGGATAGCAGGGTTTTTAGAAGAAAAATTCAACATCCTGTATCAAAGTAAAAATAACCCTGATTTTGAAAAGTTTGCGATTAGCCCGTTGGTTATTAACGAAAACCCAGTATATTTTGCCTTTAGCAAGGCACGCACCTCGAGCGAGCGTTTGCAGCGTTTGAGTCAAGCATTTGAACGGGTTAAACGTAGCGGAAAATTAGATCAGATCACGGCCAAGTACGGCACCAACTAGCCTAGCGCTTTTTTCTCTCGAAGTAAGCCGTTCAAAATCATGATGGTAACAATCGCATTGCAAAGATCCGTTCGCGCTAGTGTAAGTTAAGAAAAGAGTTTGTTAAACTTGCGCGTGATTTTCGATAGTGATGAATACCGCCTTATGTCTAATGACTCTTTAAATCCAACTGAAAAGCGCGCCGCGATTTCTCTTGCTGGCGTTTTCGCTTTCCGCATGCTTGGTTTGTTTATGCTGATGCCTGTGTTAGCTGTTTACGGCCAGTCTTTACAGGATGTCTCGCCACTGTGGATTGGTTTGGCTATTGGTGCTTATGGTTTGACTCAAGCTGTACTCCAGATACCTATGGGTTGGCTGTCTGATAAGTTCGGTCGTAAGCCAATCATCATTGGTGGGTTGTTGGTATTTGCATTAGGATCCGTTATCGCGGCATTAGCGGATTCAATCTATTGGGTGACATTTGGTAGAGCCCTACAGGGCATGGGCGCGATTGCAAGTGCTTTACTTGCGCTTGCTGCGGATTTGAGCCGTGACGAGCAGCGTCCGAAGGTAATGGCGGTCATTGGCATGTGCATAGGTATGAGCTTTGCTGTAGCCATGTTATTAGGACCAATGATTGCGGCGTCTTTTGGTATCGAAGGGATCTTCTGGCTGACGGCGGTATTGGCAATTGTAGGTATCGCTATCATTACCTTTATGGTGCCAAATGCGGTAAATAAAGCCCCAAAAGGTGACACAATAGCAAGCTTTGCAGATATTCGTCGCTTGGTGCAAAACCCACAGCTACTGAGGCTCGATCTTGGGGTGTTGCTATTGCATTTGACGCTGACTACAATTTTTGTAGCCTTGCCAGGCCAGTTGATCCGTGATGGTCTTGCTGCAGATAGGCACTGGCAACTCTATATTCCGGTATTTTTACTCGCCTTTATTTTGATGGCACCGATGATGATAGTGGCAATCCGCAAACAAAAAGAAAAGCAGACATTCTTGCTGTCTATTGCAATGTTAGTGGTAAGCTCAGTTACTTTGTATTACTTTGTAGATTCACTGTGGATGATCGCAGGTGCAATGCTGGTCTATTTTATTGCCTTTAATTTTCTCGAAGCAACTATGCCTGCGTTGGTTTCTCGCATAGCTCCAGCAAACCAAAAGGGATCGGCGATGGGAGTATTTTCATCTGGCCAGTTTCTAGGTGCATTTATAGGTGGTGCTTTGGGTGGTATCTTGGCACAAAATTTTGCGGTCGATACGATATTTGCCGCGACGGCCATTATTGGGGTAATATGGTTTGTTATCGCATGGGGCATGCAAGTGCCACCTAAGAGCAAAGCGATCAGCTTAGTTTCTGCTGTAGAAAATGAGCAACAAGCGACGGAATTGGCAGACCAATTGGTTTCATTACCTGGGGTACTTGAGGCCACGGTAGTGAGAGATGAGAATCGTAGCTACCTAAAAGTAGATGATAAAATTTTTGATTTGAAGCAAGCCAAGCAAGTGCTGGGCTTGTCATAGTGTGAGGAGACAATGCCATGGCACGTGGTGTTAATAAAGTAATTTTGGTAGGTAATCTGGGCCAAGATCCTGAAGTTCGCTATATGCCAAACGGTAACGGCGTGGCTAACATCAGCATTGCAACTACGGATAGCTGGAAAGATAAAAACACCGGTCAATTGCAAGAGCGCACAGAATGGCACCGTGTGGTGTTGTTTGGCAAACTTGCGGAAGTTGCGGGTGAGTATTTAAGAAAAGGCTCGCAGGTGTACATTGAAGGTCGTCTACAGACTCGTAAGTGGACAGATCAAAGCGGCCAAGAAAAGTACACAACGGAAATCGTGGTGGACATGGGTGGCCAAATGCAAATGCTAGGTGGCCGTGGCGAGCAGCAGGGTCAAGGTGGCGGCCAGTACCAAGGTGGTCAACAGCAGCAAAATAATTATGGCCAGCAAAGCTATAATCAAGCGCCTCAGCAGCAATATTCGCAGCCACAGCAAAGCCAGTCAAACCAGCAGCAAGGTGGATTCGCACCACAGCAATCGCAACAGAATTCTCAGCAGTCTTCTGGATTTGGTGGCCAGTCTCAAGGTGGCTTTGCACCACAACAGAACCAAAACAATGGTCAATCAGGTGGTAGCTCAAATCCTATGGAGCCACCAATTGACTTTGATGATGATATTCCGTTCTAAATGGTGGTATAGCATCTACGAAAACCCTAGCATCATGCTGGGGTTTTTGTTTTTTACTGGTATAAATATCTCTAAGAAAATGGTGAAGAGTAAGCTTAGATAAAGCTTACCATCTTGTACGATTAATAAACTTAACGCATTTCTAGTTTTGGCTCAGTTGCTTATCCTTTCTGTACAATTAAAAGCCGCATCTCGCTTGAGTTTTGCACTATTTTGAACAACACTTCAGTTATCTTTCCACCCAATAAAAACATTATGCCAATTCAGCTGTTAGATGGATTTAGTCGTCAGTATCAAAAAAAGCTAGTCGCGGTAAGTTTGGCGGTGTTGTTGTGTCTAAATTTCCTTCTTAATCATTTACTGCACCTTCAGGTTCACACGCAAGGCGAAGAAGCCGCGGCTGAAATTTCTCAGCTATCAACTGAAGCTTTTGCTGCGGGAGTAAGTGAAATAGCTACGAAGTATGGTTTTTCATTGTTACCTGTTGCGAATGCAGAAGAGCACCAATTTGTTGCCAATGACCAAACCGTTACCTTGTACCATGAATCTATATGGATAAGTCATGGATATATATTGATATTTTTCAATTTATTGTCAATTGGACTGGTGTTATTCGTACATCGGTGGTGGTTTTTATACGGTAAGGTTGAGTCTACCTCACATGCGCAAAAGCCTGTGGCTTTACCAGCCCCCGCTCCAGAAGGGCAGTATGCATTATTTGCGTTAATCCATTGGCAGTGCAGTACGCCTAAAGAAGTTGATCTGCAGTTACATTTTCAGCTTGCGCTGGTTAAAGGCGTTGGAGAGTTTGGGACGGTGGCAGTTAAATATCTAGCTTCAGGGGCATTAGCCGTGACAGTAAAGCAGATAGGGGCGACTAAAGGTATGGACTTGGCAAAGCAAATGCACGAAATCGTTTATCGAGTATTGCTAGAGTTTCGGGGGGATTTATCTCGCAGCAAAGTGAAACTTGGCGCTTGTTTTTATCAGGAAAATAAACAACAGACACAGGTTTATCAAAGCGCAAAATCAGCGCTTTCAATTGCGCAAAATCAAGTGTGGCAACATACTCATCTAGTGCATCTCACAGAGTTATTGGCAAAACGCCTTAACGAAGACGGTGAAGCTTTGCTGAGTTATTTGAAAGCCGGACAGTTTTCCTTATTCTTCCAGCCGTTGTTCGACTTTTTAGCCGAAGACGTAATTGTAAGCGAAGCGCTACTAAGAGTGACTCACAAAGAAATGGGGCGAATTTCGGCCAAGCAGGTGATGCAACACCTTTATACTCCAGAGCAATTTCAGTTTCTGGATAGAGCGATAGTGAAGCAGGTGTTGTCTGTTTATGAGCAGGAAAGGAGTTTTGGTAAGGTAAGCATTAACTTACACATCTCGAGCTGGGTGGATAGCCAGTTTATTGATTGGCTAGAGGGACAGCTCATTGCGTCTCATAGTGGTGCGGCAATAGGCTTTGAACTTAGCATAGAAGAGGTCTATCAACATGGAGAGCGATTGCTAGCAGCTTTTGATAGGTTGAACCGACTTGGGTGCGATATTTATTTGGATAACGTTACACAAGCTCTTACGCTAGGGCGCACACCGCTTGCCGAGTTGGTAAAAGCTATCAAGCTCAGCTGCGAGCTGGTACACGGCATTGAAAAGTCTGCGTATCGTAAACGCACAGTTAAGCAAATAGTCGCTCAAGCAAGAAGCTTAGGTATTCCAGTATATGCAGTGGGGGTTGAAACCGTTGCTGAATTGAGTTGTATCAAAGGGCTTGGAGTGAAAGGGGCCCAAGGGCATTATTTCTCCGCACCGTTACAACAGCTCGCTGATATTCACTAAAACGCTAACCGCATGAGCTGATTAGGCCGACTTTTTATTAGCCAAATATCTCAAACCATCTAATCCTTGTAAACCGCCGGTATGGATTGCGGTGATCACACTACCTCTTTTGAAGTATCCTTGTTGAGCCAAAGTGAAAATAGCGTAAAACAGTTTACCAGTGTAAATAGGCTCTAGAGGCAAACGATATTTCACCTTCATTTCATGACAAAAACTCAGCAATTCAGGTGTAGTCTTGGCGTAACCTCCGTGGTGAAAATCCTGGAGTAGCTGCCATGGCGCGCAGCGCTGAATTGTGATTAATTCATGTATCTCCTGTGCTAGGTATTCAGCACCTTTTAGTACCGTAACGCCTAAAACCTGCGTGTGGTTAGGTAATCCCGAGATTAGTCCTGCCACTGTGCCACCACTGCCCACAGCTGTCATGACATAATCGCTTTGAGGCAAGGATTGCGCTAACTCTTCAACGCCTTGCAGTGCAAGTGCATTAGTGCCGCCTTCTGGTATGAGATAAGCATTATTAAACTTGGCTTGCAGAGTTTGAATGTATTCAGGTTGATTTCTTTGCCGATATTCGACTCGACTCACGGGGTGAAGTGTTAGCCCGCAAGCGCTTGCCATTTTTAGCGTTGGGTTGTGCCGGTCAATCTCTGGGCCTCTAACAATTAAGTGACCTTTGATTGCGAAAAGTTTGCACGCCATGCTGGTAGCATATAAGTGATTGGAAAACGCCCCGCCAAAAGTGACTAACTCTTCAAGGCCAGCTTGCTTTAGGTGGAGTATATTGTATTTTAGCTTACGCCATTTGTTTCCTTGGATCACCGGGTGGAGCAAATCATCACGCTTAACCCGCAACGTTAAACCGTATTTATCCAATGTCGGGTGGTGAATAGTTTGGATTGGTGACTCGGCGATATTGGTGATGGTTTGCATGATGAAATCAGTTTGATATTTTGCGCACTATAATAAATAACCCGAGCGTTTCACTCCAGAGGTTATCATACCTTCTTGATTACCTATCTTCTATTTTGGACTCGAATTAGTAACACATCGCGATGTTAGAGAAAAATAGACAAAATCTCAGCTAAAAACTGGCAAGACGCTGGTTAATAGTTGTAAACTCAGATATTAATTGTGCAAAGCTTGTGTTTTACTTTGTAAGTACATAGCATAGAGCCCTAACTATAAGAAATAACAAGACCAAACAATTGCCGCTGTTGGGAATGGAACATATGCGAATTGCTCCTTTAACTTTTATTGTCTCGGCCTCGATTCTGGCCATGGGTACTGTTGCTCAAA
Organism: Pseudoalteromonas sp. XMcav11-Q; assembly: GCF_040104525.1. Lineage (NCBI taxonomy): Bacteria > Pseudomonadati > Pseudomonadota > Gammaproteobacteria > Alteromonadales > Pseudoalteromonadaceae > Pseudoalteromonas > Pseudoalteromonas sp. XMcav11-Q. The sequence goes on along the minus strand of NZ_JBECOX010000003.1, from coordinate 415,865 downwards.
GCGCTATGGCGCAAGATACTGCAACGGTCACTGCCATCGAGTCTGAATTGTCTAACAAGCAAAGCGAATTAGACAGATACTCGGTTGTTTTAGAAAAACACCTAGCAGAGGAAACGCGTCTGCAGTCTCAACTTGAGTTATTGAGAAAACGTTCAGGTGAGTTAGACAAAGAAAAAAATCAGGCCTTAGATGCAATGAATGAGTTGTATCGTCGGCTAATTGATGATCCTTCCATTGATATTTCTTCTGCGCAAACGCGGTATCAACAAGCTGTGACAGATCACAAGCAGAACAAAGAAGACATTGCGATGCAAATTGCGGCGATCGCATCACAACGTAAAGATATTGAGCAAGTCCGTGTGACTAAGCACACCTTAGTAAATACGCTTGAAAACTTAAAAGATCAGCTTGGCACAGCGCGAGTAGAGCGACTACGTAATGAGTTTACTCGTGAAGGTACACTAGAAGTAGATCACACGATTAACTGTAAACGCACAGAGACCTTGGCGGCTTGTGAGCAGCGTGGTCAGCAAATGGGGCTTCAAAAAGCTACCAAGCGCTTTATTGACCAGATTTTTGCAAACCTAACCGAGAGTCGTGTTGTTGAGCCAAAACGCAATATGGCTGGCGCGCAGGTTCAAGTGGTTAGCAGCCATGTTGTAAATAGTGGGTTTAGTGGACAAGGCAACTACAACGTTAACCTCAGTGTGACGATGCGTGGTGATGTAAATAGCAGCCGCTTATGTAACTTGTTGAGCTTAGACAATCGTTATTGTGCTGAGTATGGCACTCCGCTTGCCGTAAATTACCAGTCGAACTACTCGACAGTCTACAGTGATAACCAACTGACTTTTTCGGACGAACAAAGTGAGCCGGTTGAAGTTGCGACTATTACAAAGCAGCCCGTCGTGGAGACCCCTCTTGTAAAAAAGTCACAAACGGCTGATAAAACAGTCGAGTTAACTTTAAGATCAAATGTTTACGACGACGAAGTATTTATTAATGGAGTCAGTTACGGCGCGACAAAAACGACAGTAGCAATTCCTGCTGGATTTTATGATGTTGAGATCCGGAAATTAGGTTATGAACCTTATAAAGCACGCATTAACCTACGAGCTGCGCAAACCATTAATGCGAAATTGGTGAAGAAACGCCAATCGGTAACGTCTGTTGTAACGAAAAAGCCTGAGCCTGAAGCGCAACAAGTACAAGTGGTCGCCGTAGCAACCACCGAAAATAAGCTCGCTATTATCCCTGCGGGCACTTTTAAAATGGGCGACCTGACGGGTAATGGTTTACCAAATGAGCGTCCCGTTGTTGAAAAAGTGTTGAGCCATTCATATGCCATGCAGAGCACTGAGGTTACAGTGGCGGCTTTTCGCCGTTTTGCGCAAAGCACAGGATATAAAACCTTAGCCGAACAAGGTAAAGGCTGCGCATACTATAAAAATGGCGAACCGGTTTGGGAGCTTGAATATAATTGGGAAAACCCAGGTTACGAGCAATCAGATAATTTTCCCGTTGTGTGTGTTGCCTATGACGATGCCAAAGCATATGCCAACTGGTTATCTGGTGAAAAAGGGCAGCAATTTAGATTACCCAATGAAGTTGAATGGGAATATGCGGCGCGTGCAGGCACTGCATCTGAGTACCCATGGGGTAATGAAATCGGAAGAAACCTAGCTAATTGTGGTTGGTGTGGCAGTGAGTGGTCTAATAAAAGTCCTTCACCAGTTGCCCAATTTTCACCGAATAGCTATGGCTTATATGATACTGTAGGAAACGTTTGGGAGTGGACGCAAAAGCGTGCTTCTCAGAGCGATGTTACAGTGCGTGGCGGTGCATGGAACTTCGCGCCGAGTTTGGCTCGAGTGTCAACTCGCTTAGCGTTAGCGCCAGATTTTAGAGCGAATTATATAGGTTTTCGACTTGTTCGAGAGCGATAAGTAGTAAATTAAGAGCAGCAGGTGATGCTGCTTTGTTTGACAGAATTCTGAAAGGTCACCCAGCCTCATGTTTAAAAAATTACGCGGATTATTTTCTAACGATCTCTCTATCGATTTAGGGACGGCAAACACACTTATTTATGTAAAAGAAGAAGGCATCGTACTGAATGAGCCATCGGTGGTGGCGATTCGTCAGGAGCGAGCTGGTGGCCCAAAAAGCGTTGCATCAGTAGGTACTGCGGCTAAGCAAATGCTAGGTCGAACGCCGGGTAACATCAAAGCTATTCGCCCGATGAAAGACGGGGTGATTGCAGACTTCTATGTAACAGAAAAAATGTTACAGCACTTTATCAAACAGGTGCACAATAATAACTTCATGCGTCCAAGCCCTCGTGTACTTATTTGCGTACCTTGTGGTGCAACGCAAGTTGAAAAGCGTGCTATCCGTGAATCCGCAATGGGTGCTGGTGCACGTGAAGTGTACTTAATTGAAGAGCCAATGGCTGCTGCAATTGGTGCTGGCTTACCAGTATCTGAAGCAACGGGTTCAATGGTTGTTGATATCGGTGGTGGTACGACGGAAGTGGCGATTATCTCACTAAATGGTGTTGTTTATTCGTCTTCAGTACGTATCGGTGGTGATAAGTTTGATGAAGCGATTATTAACTATGTACGTCGTAACTTCGGAAGCCTGATTGGTGAAGCGACGGCTGAGCATATCAAACATGAAATAGGCTCAGCGTTTAAGAGTGAAACACCGATTGAGATTGAGGTTCGCGGCCGTAACTTAGCTGAGGGGGTACCACGCTCTTTCACACTCAATTCGCATGAAATCCTAGAAGCGTTACAAGAGCCTTTGATGGGGATTGTAAGTGCAGTAATGGTTGCGCTAGAGCAGTCGCCACCAGAGCTTGCCTCTGATATTTCTGCCCACGGCATGGTATTAACAGGTGGTGGCGCATTACTCAAAGACTTAGACCGTTTGTTGATGGAAGAAACCGGTATTCCAGTGGTGGTTGCCGATGATCCATTAACTTGTGTGGCAAGAGGTGGTGGTAAAGCGTTAGAGATGATAGACATGCACGGTGGTGACGTATTTAGTTACGACTGATGAATTTATTATTTGGCCGAACCGTTCCTTTACAACTGCGACTTACTGTCGCAGTTGTGCTTAGTATTATTCTGATCATTGGTGACCGTTACACAGTTGGTGGGACTATGGTGCGAACCAGTTTAAACACTTTGGTCAGTCCGCTACTGTACGTTGCTAACATTCCTTATGAAGCGTTCAACTTGGGCCTGAAAAGTCTCAATACCAGAGAAAAGCTGCAACAAGAAAACCAAGCACTCAGAGAAAAACAATTAATACAGAGTGAGCAATTACAGCAACTTCAGTTTTTGCAAAAAGAAAATCAAGAATTGCGCGCCTTATTAGGTGCTTCGGCTAGGGAAACCAATCAACGTTTAATATCTCAAGTGTTGTCTGTTCATTCGAACCCTTATAGTCATCAGGTGGTGATTAATCGCGGTACTATTGATGGGATAAGCGAAGGGCAGGCTGTTATTGACGAAATGGGCATTGTTGGGCAGCTAACTCAAGTCGGTACAACGACCTCAAGAGTGCTGCTTATGACAGATACCACCCATGCGACACCGGTCAGAATATTGCGTAATGACGTTCGCACTGTGGTTGAGGGGACGGGTAAAATCAATAATGTTCGCCTTGCTCATGTACCGCATAGCATGGATATTCGCATTGGCGATGTGTTGGTCACTTCCGGGCTTGGTGGTACTTTCCCTGAAGGCTATCCGGTGGCTGTAGTTACTGAGATAGACCGAGACGAAGGCCTACCATTTGCACAAGTACAGGCAGAGCCGATTGCACAACTAGATCGCATTCGCTTACTCGTGGTGTTAGGTAAACGCAGCCAAGAGGCAATAAATCATGAGTAAACATAGCAACTTATTGATTGCATTGAGTGTCTTTGTTGCGTTAATCATGGCACTTATGCCGTTGCCTTTTTCACTTGAACCATTTCGTCCTGACTGGGTATTATTGGTGCTGATGTACTGGTCTTTGGCCGTTCCTCACCGTGTGAATATTGGTTGGGCTTGGATGACCGGCCTAATAATAGATTTAGCGATGGGCGCGCCACTCGGGGTGAACTCGTTGACCTATTCCATTTGTATTTATATTACCGCCAGCAACTTTCAGAAAATTCGTAATTTCTCCATCTGGCAGCAAGCAGTGCTGATCGGGCTATTTCTCGCGCTCTATCATTTGTTACAATTTTGGCTTAATCATTTCTTGCTTGATATCTACTTTAACCCGCATTATCTGTGGCCTGCGGTTACGGGCATGGTGTGCTGGCTGTGGATATTCCCACTGCTGAGAAAATATCGTAGACAGTTTAGGATCAGATAATGTCTATCTCTTTATATTTAGCTTCGGCTTCTCCACGTCGCAAAGCGCTACTTTCTCAGCTGGGCTATTCGTTCGAGCAATTTAGTGTTGATGCTGATGAAAGTCCGCTAGACGATGAAAGCGCATTACAGCTTGTAGAGCGTTTAGCGTGTTTAAAAGCGCAATCAGGTGTGGCGCTAGGGTATACCGACAAGCCGGTTCTTGGCAGTGACACTGTGGTTGTCATTGACGGAGAAGCGCTTGGTAAGCCTCGTGATAAAGCGGATTTCAAAGCGATGATGCAGCGTCTTTCTGGTAATACGCATCAGGTGATGACGGCGATTGCACTTGCAGATACAAGCAAAGTACTGAGCGATGTGATTGTGACCAATGTGACTTTTAAAACGCTGAGCGAAACTGAAATTGATGCCTACTGGGACACCAACGAGCCGCAAGATAAAGCGGGTGGTTACGGGATCCAAGGGGTAGGTGGACGCTTTGTAACTGAGATCCAAGGTAGCTATTTTGCAGTTGTCGGCTTACCTTTATATGAGACAGACGAATTAATTCAACGGTTTTTAAAATAAAATATGAGTAGCGAACTACTAATCAATGTCACCCCAAGTGAAAGTCGCGTAGCCTTAATCGAAAATGGGGTGCTGCAAGAAGTTCAAGTTGAACGGATCGGTAACCTAGGCATCGTCGGTAATATTTATCTTGGCAAAGTAAGCCGAGTTCTTCCTGGTATGCAGGCTGCTTTTGTGGACATCGGTTTGGAAAAAGCGGCATTCCTACATGCGTCAGATATCGTGAACAGCGCTTCTATCGAAGAGGGGGTGGCCGAGTCCCCAGTTAAGAAAGTGCAGGACATTCGTGAGCTGGTGAAACAAGGCCAGTTCATTATGGTACAAGTAGTCAAAGATCCGCTTGGCACAAAAGGCGCTAGACTGACAACGGATATCACTATTCCCTCACGTTATTTGGTGTTTATGCCTGATGCGACGCATGTGGGAGTGAGTCAACGTATTGAAACCGAACAAGAGCGTGACCGGTTAAAAGAGATCGTTGCACAATATAATGACGAAAACGGTGGTTTTATCGTTCGTACCGCTGCTGAAGGCGCTTCGGAAGCTGAGTTACAGCATGATGCGGAGTTTTTGAAAAAGCTTTGGCAGAAAATTGTAACTCGCCGCCGCAAAACGAGCAAAGCAAAAATTTTGCATGAGGATCTTACCTTAGCATTTCGCACCTTGCGTGATTATGTTGGTGAGGACATGGAGCGTATCCGTGTTGACTCAAAGTTAACTTACCAAGAGCTAAAACTTTTCACTGAAGAGTTTGTTCCCCAGCTTGCAAGTGCACTTGAGTATTACCCAGGTGAGCGTCCCATTTTTGACTTGTTTGATGTTGAAACTGAGATCCAAAAGGCACTACATCGAAAGGTTGAGTTAAAGTCTGGTGGCTACCTTATCATTGACCAAACAGAAGCAATGACAACGGTTGATGTCAATACTGGCGCGTTCGTTGGCCATCGTAACCTCGAAGAGACGATTTTTAATACCAATGTTGAAGCAACGTCAGCAATTGCGCGGCAACTAAGGTTACGAAACCTTGGTGGTATCATTATTATCGACTTTATTGATATGGTATCTGACGAGCATAAACGCCGAGTATTGCACTCTTTAGAAACTGCGTTGTCTAAAGACCGAGCGAAAGCCAATATCAATGGACTCTCTGCACTTGGTCTTGTAGAAATGACCCGCAAGCGCACGCGCGAAAGTCTAGAGCATATTCTTTGTGATGTGTGTCCATCTTGCTCCGGTCGTGGTTCACTAAAAACGGTCGAAACCGTTTGTTATGAGATCCTACGGGAAATCGTGCGTGTGAATCGTGCTTATGATGCCGACAAGTTTATGGTTTATGCCTCGCCAGCGGTGAGCGAAGCCTTGATCAACGATGAGTATCATAATTTAGCTGAGCTTGAATTATTTATTGGTAAGCAGGTTAGCATTCAAACTGAGAGCTTATATAGCCAAGAGCAGTTTGACGTAGTAATGATGTAAAGGGTAGCGGTACATGCAGGCTAAGGCCGTCTGTTTTTTCTGCCTGCGTAAAGCGTGGCAAATCTTTGCGATCACTTTAGTGACACTCGCGGTGCTGGTGTCTGCGCTGAAGTACGCCTTGCCCTATGTTAATGATTATAGAAGTAACATCGAAGCGCTGATCCAAAAGCAACTGAATGTTGATATTAGTATTGGCCAGATCAGTGCGAGTTGGGAAGGCAATGGGCCTGCTCTGGTGTTGGAATCGCTCTCTTTTAAAGACAATAAAGACTCGCCAATCTCCATTAATATTGCCAAAACCTCTTTGCAGCTCAATGTATTTGAGTCTGTACGACAAATGCAGATCGCATCTAACTATTTTGTACTGGAAGGGTTTGAGGCCGATATAGATCTGAGCAAATTAAGCGCGGCTCAAGATCAAGGTGCTTTTGAGCAGCAAGCATTAATTGAAAGCCTTTTCTTAGGTGATGTTGGGCATTTTGCGGTGCAAAACAGTCGTCTTAATATCACCTTTTCTAGTGGTAAGACCCACAGTTTATTATTGAAAGATTTGGTGTGGCAAAACTCTAGTGCATTACATGAGGGGGCAGGAGAAATCGCATTACCGGGATTTTCTCAAGGCCAGTTTAACGCTCGTCTTTCTTTGTCGGGACGAAAGCTACGCGAATTGGCGGGGAATATCTATGTATCCGCGGATAAGGTTAATCCGGTAGATTGGCTAGAAGAGCTTATCACCTTAGCGCATCCAGACCTAAAAGCAGACATCAATGCTCAGCTATGGTTGGGTTTCGAGGAAGGTACATTGCAAGATATCACAGTGGATATCAAACCCAGTACCTTGACTTGGCAAGAAGATGAAAATCAGCGCACATTGGCATTAGACGATGCGCAATTTCTGTTAAAGCCAGATCAGCAAGGTTGGTGGGTGCAAAGTAGTGGTATCCAGTTTAGTCGCAATCTAGAAGCGCTTGCTCCTATTTTATTTGAAGCGAAATGGCATAAAGATAACAAGACCTTTTGGTTAAAGGATATTAACGCCAACTTTTTAGCTGAGTTAGCACAACTTGCTAAATTCCCTGGACGAGATTTGCTGTATGGCATGAATCCCAATGGTCAACTGAGCGCAGCGAAATTCAGTCTTGGTACTAATAACGCTTTTGCGGCATGGGGAGTTATTGAAGAGATAGCTTTTGAGCCATTTCATGGGATCCCGGGAATTTATGGTACCAGATTAGAGGTGAGTGCGACTGATGAGCAAGTTAGGCTCAATTTAAGTGCTGAACAAACTGAATTACTATCCAAAGAGACCTTCAAAGATAATATTAAGCTCCAGCAGCTCAGTGGTGATGTCTATATTCGCAATCAACAAGCACAAGGCTGGCAAGTTTCCAGTCCCAACTTTTGGCTTAGTAATCAAGACGTAGCGTTAGCTACAGAATTTTCCTTGCAGTTATCAGATGACCCTCGGCTTGATTTATATGCGGAGCTACTCGGTGGGCGTGGTGAAATCGCTTCACAGTACTTTCCTGTCAGTATTATGCGTAAAAGCTTAGTTGACTATTTAGAAGCAGGGATCCAAGGTGGTCAGCACTTGCAGACTCAAGTCTTACTGAGTGGGGCGCTTTCACAATTTCCATTCGCTGATAAGCAAGGTCAGTTTGAAGTTAAATCACGTTTGAATGATGTTACTTTTGGTTTTGCACCGGATTGGCCTAGCGTTACTTCAGGGGATGTCACACTACACTTCGAAAACGAAAGAATGGATATCTACGCACACCGTGGAGAACTTGTTAATCAAAGTATTGATGAGGGTGTCGTTGTGAGTATTGCGGATCTAAATCACGCTGATGTGCTGACTGTTGATATTAGTCACTCCACAGAAGCGAGCACGCTACAGCCTTTCTTTGCGGCAACGCCGCTCGCAGATCCACTCGCGAATATATTAGATATTGTTCAAGGTAAAGGTGATGCAAAAGGGGATGTGCAATTGGTCGTCGACCTGAAATCAGGTGCCGTACATGCTAAAGGTGACATCTACCTAGACAACAATCCTGTCTTTTTGGCAAAGCCTGGCATGCAATTACAGCAAGTGAAAGGTGTGGTTAGCTTCGATGATGACACTATCAAAGTGAATAATTTGACCGCTAAGTGGCTGGACATGCCCCTGTCGTTGGACTTATCAGGAAGCGGAGATAAGCAAAATTATCAAGTAACGACCAAGGTCAGTCTTGAAGCTGGGGTTGAGCAACTGCAACCGCACGCAAATGGAATTATTGACGGCTACTTTGAAGGCAATAGCGTGCTGAGCACTGAGCTTATCCTTAATTTTGCCAATGCAGGATTTAACTATAAAGCCAAATTTGCTAGTGACTTACGGGGGATCGCGAGTCACTTACCCGATCCATTCGGAAAACCTGCTGATCAAGCTAAACTGCTAAGCGGCACTGTATTAGGGGATGATATTTCGAATCTTGTTACGGCAAGCCTAGATAATCAATTGTATTTTAATGGCATCGTTGAAAATGGATCCGGTGCGATGCGTAATGCACACCTGATAATTGGCAGTAAAGATGAAGGCTTAAATGCATCCGGTTTTGATATCACAATCAAACAACAAGAAGTCGAGCTGTTGCCTTGGTTACCACTGATCAACCGCATTATCAAAGCGCCAAATTCAGGTTCCGACCCTGCATTTCTACCAGCACTGAATCAGGTAAATGGTTCTTTCTCAAAAGTAACATTCTCTGAGATCCCTTTCCATGATGTTGACTTTACTATGGCCGCGATTGACGGCGCGATGCAGCTTAAAATCAATAGTAAAGAAATGCGCTCACAAGTGGCTATTCCAGCGTCAAACTCAAGCCGGCCTATTCACATTAATAGTGATTATTTACGTCTAAATTTACCTAAGTCGGAGCCGCAAGCGCAAGAGACAGTGGAAAAAGACGTTCACTCATTAGATTGGTTGTTGAGCTTACCTGCAACCGAATTTGTGTGCGGTGACTGTAAAGTTGATGAATATCAGTTAGATCAGGTCAATATGTCGTTGTTTGGGGATGGTAATAGACTCAATATTTCAGAGTTAGTGATTGACAAAAAAGATCATAAACTCAATGCCAGTGGCCGGTTTGAGCAAGGTAAAACGACGCTAAGCGGCGCGTTAAACAGCAATGACTTTGGTGAACTAACGGATGAGTTTGATATTACTTCGACAATTAAAGACTCCCGCGCCAACATAGATTTTGTCCTCAATTGGCAAGGCGCGCCATACGAAATGGATTTACCTAGCCTAGGTGGCGAGTTGACTTGGCGCTTAGGAGAGGGCCACTTGGCAGAAATAAGCGACAAAGGAGCACGTGTCTTTTCATTGCTGAGTTTGGACTCTTTGATCAGAAAGTTACGCTTGGACTTTAGAGATGTGTTTTCTAAAGGCTTTTTCTATAACAGTATGAGTGGTTCGGTACAACTAACGAATGGTATTGCGATCACTGAAGATGCGAAGCTCGATGGCGTGCCTGCGGATCTAACGATACGTGGCTATGCCGATCTCAATACTCACGAAATTAATTATGATTTAGCCGTCGCACCTCAAGTCACGTCGAGTTTACCTGTGATTATGGCATGGGCGGTGAACCCTGTGACGGGGTTAGCTGCACTGGCATTAGATAAGGTTATCCACTCGGCGCGAGTGATCTCTGAGATTAATTTTAAAATCACCGGAACGATGCAAGAGCCAGTGGTTACCGAGGTTGATCGTAAGAGTAAAGAAATTGAGTTACCCAAACCGGTTGTGCCTCCTAGTGAAGAGGCTATGCCAGATGGAGTTGATGAGAATACCAATAAAGAAGCACCAGCATTGAGCTCAGAATCACATCCAAGTGCTACACTTAAGCATAGTGAGCAACCTCTTGTGTCGCAAAATAAGGAAAGTGGTAATGGCTAAGGTGATTGCATTGCCAATGTGCTCGGCTAAAGCACCCCAAACAAATATAGATTACCTTAAAAGTCAGCTGGTTAAGTTAGTGGTGGAAGAGCCAACCTTAGTTTGTTTACCTGAAACTTGGCTGGCGTTTTGCGACAATGCGCAACAGACTTGGGAATACGCGCAGCATAATGAAGCACTGCTTGGAGAGCTTTCAGCGCTTTGTCAACAATATAGCATTTGGTTGGCGGCAGGTACCATCGCGATACCAAGCCAGAGCGATAAATATCTGGCTGCGAGTTACTTATTTGATTCGAGTGGCGAAATCGTAGCACGCTATAATAAGATCCATCTATTTGACGCCGATGTGAGTGACAAAACTAAACAATATCGAGAGTCTGAGCGAACAGAGCGTGGACAGGATGTCGTGGTAGTGGATAGTCCATTTGGCAGAATTGGATTAAGCGTGTGTTATGATCTGCGCTTTCCAGGTTTGTTCCAAATGATGAGAGCGAAGGGAGCTGAGCTATTTTTAGTCCCGAGTGCTTTTACCTGTGCAACGGGTAAGGCACACTGGCAGCCATTATTACAGGCGAGGGCGATAGAAAACCAATGCTATGTAGTTGCAGCCGCGCAAGTAGGTTGTCATGAAAATGGCCGAGAAACCTATGGACACAGTTTAATTGTATCGCCTTGGGGTGAAGTCTTAATTGACTCTGGTGCGAATTTAGAACCTATTTCACAGCAGCTAGATAGTGCGTTTCTTGATTCGATCCGGCAAAAAATGCCGGTTGCGGATCATAACCGATTTAAAAGTGAGTTTTTATGAGTAATGTAGAGCGGAATTTACTGACCAATAGCCAGCTGACACGTGAGCAATTATCACAGACTCTCGAGTATATTCATCAGCACAAAGTAAATTATGCCGATCTGTACTTTCAATCAAGCTACCACGAAACTTGGGTGCTGGAAGACGGCATAGTCAAAGACGGCAGCTACAACATCGAACGTGGTGTTGGTGTGCGTGCAGTGAGTGGTGAGAAGACTGGCTTTAGTTATTCTGATGCCATCAATATTGAAGCGTTAACCAAAGCAGCAGAAGCTGCGCGTAGCATTGCGCAAGCTGGCGAAAGCAGTAAAGTTCAAGTATTTAGCGACGTAAAAGCACCCATTCAATTTCAACCAGCACAGCCAATTACCAGCATGAGTGATGCGGATAAAGTGGCTTTACTTAGAGAGCTTGAACAGTGCATTCGCGATTTAGCGCCTGAGGCGCAGCAAGTAGTCAGTTCGCTGTCTGCGGTATATGAAGAAGTGTTAATTGCCGCAAGCGACGGTACATTTGCAACCGACATTCGCCCGTTAATACGTTTAAATTGTTCGGTACTCCTTGAGAAAAATGGTCGCAGAGAGCGTGGTAGTGCCGGTGGTGGTGCGCGTTTAGATTATGGTTACTTTAAAGAGTTAGTAGACGGTGCACCGAGATGGATGCAGTTTGCCAAAGAAGCTGTGCGCCAAGCACGCGTGAATCTTGAAGCCATTGATGCACCAGCAGGTGCGATGCCTGTGGTGCTCGGTTCTGGTTGGCCGGGCGTTTTGTTACACGAAGCTGTTGGACATGGCCTAGAAGGTGATTTTAACCGTAAAGGTGCCTCTGCATTCAGTGGCAAAATAGGTGAACAAGTCGCTTCGAGTCTTTGTACTGTGGTGGATGATGGCACGATAGCCGACCGTCGCGGCTCTTTGAATGTGGACGATGAAGGTACGCCAGCGGCATACAACGTACTGATTGAAAATGGTATTTTGAAAGGCTATATGCAAGATAAGCAAAACGCGAGCTTAATGGGCGTGGCGCCTACAGGTAATGCGCGTCGTGAGTCTTATGCCCATTTGCCGATGCCGAGAATGACAAATACCTACATGCTTGCGGGTGAGCACAGTCAAGAAGAGATCATTCGTAGCGTAGATAAAGGCATTTTTGCTAGTAACTTTGGCGGTGGTCAAGTGGATATTACCTCCGGTAAATTTGTATTCTCAGCGTCTGAAGCCTACTTAATTGAGAATGGTAAGATAACCCAACCAATTAAAGGTGCAACGCTTATAGGCAATGGCCCAGAGGTGATGAAAAAGGTCTCTATGGTAGGCAATGACCTTGCGCTTGATAGAGGCGTTGGGGTATGTGGTAAAGATGGTCAAAGCGTCCCTGTGGGAGTCGGTCAACCGAGTTTGAAGATTGACGAAATTACTGTCGGTGGCACAGCGTAATACTACCTGCAAAAACAAACTTGAAAGGTAAACAGGCCCTAATCATAAGTAAAAAGGCGCATCAGCGCCTTTTTATGTTGTATCAGAGCCACAACACTGCGTTACGGCATAATCGCTTCTTTTAAATACTGGAACAGCTCTTTGTAGGCTTTGCCTGGCTTCTCAGCTTTTACTTCTTTACTTGCTTGGCGCGCCATCTGGCGCATTTTTTGACGCTCAAGTTCAGGATACTTATCCAATAGCTCATTAATCTTGCTATCTCCTTTGGCAATCACTTCATCGCGAATAAGCTCAATCTTATTCAGCAATACGTCTGCTTTATTGTTCTTATTTAGCATCAAATCCATCGCAGCCTGAATATCTTCGACATTTGGAGTACTACGCAATGTCTTGGCAATGTAGTTCATATGACGACGGTAAGCATCTGTTTTAGCACGGATCCTATCCGCAACAGTCATGGCCTCTTTAAGCTCGTCCGTTAGAGGTAACTTCTCACGCTGCTTCTTGCCAAGCCCTGCGATTTCACAGCCTAGTTCATGCAACTCAAGCGCTTCGCGCTTAAGCTCGCTTTTTGAAACGTAAATAATCTCTTCTTCGGTCGTTTGCTCGTGTTTAGCCATCGGTCTTGTCTATACTAGTAAATATTAAGGTCTCTAACATTAGAGTATACCACAATTGATCACTACAATAGTTAGTAGCTGTGATAGCATATTAACTAATATGTTTTAGTTAGACGAGCGAGCGGATAAGGTATCTATGACTCAACCTCAACAACACCCTATATATAATCAAATTGATGATGTGAAAAATGCAGTTGCCGATGTGTTAGCGCATGCTAAAAAACTAGGTGCAACCTCGGCAGAAGCGGCGATGTCTAGTACCTCTGGTCTGTCTGTAAGTACACGAATGGGAGAGGTTGAAACCATTGAGTTTAATCAAGATGGTGGTCTTGGTATCAGCGTTTATGTGGGTAATCATAAAGGCTCAGCATCAACCGCGGATCTGAGTCCTGAAGCCCTGCGCTCAGTGGTTGAAAAAGCCGTAGATATTGCTCGATTTACCTCGGATGACCCCTGTAATGGTGTGGCGGATAAAGCCTTGCTAGAGATGTCACCAGCAGATTTAGATCTTTTCCATCCTTGGCAAGTTTCTCCTGATGAAGCCATTGAGCAATGTATTACTGCTGAAAAAGCTGCGTTAGCATTCGATCCTCGAATCGTGAATTCTGATGGCGCGAGCTTATCGAGCCACCAAGGGATCCGTGTATATGGCAATAGTCATGGCTTAATTGCAGGGTTCCCACGTACCAGACACAGCCTGAGCACCATGGTGATTGGTAAAGAGGGTGAGCAAATGCAACGGGACTCTGCATATGCGTTATCTCGCGTGCACACGGAGCTAAAATCCCCTGAAGAAGTCGGTTTAGAGGCGGCACAATCAACGCTTGCAAAATTAGGCAGTCGTAAGGTGTCAACGCGCAAAGTGCCTGTTATTTTTCGAGCGGATATTGCTAACAGCTTATTTGGGCACTTAGTGTCAGGTATTGGTGGCGGCGCGCTATATCGTAAGTCTAGCTTCTTGTTGGATTCTTTAGACACACAAATTTTTAATCGCTGCGTTAACATTGAAGAGAAGCCACATTTATTAAGAGGGCTTGCTTCGAGTCCTTTCGATAGCGAAGGTGTAAAAACCATCGACCGTGAAATTATCACAGATGGCGTGCTCAATACTTACTTATTGGCAAGCTATGCTGCACGTAGAATGAATATGCAAGCGACAGGTCACGCAGGTGGGATCCATAACTGGTTAGTAAAACCAACACACGACGATTTAACCAGCCTACTTGCGTCGATGGGCACTGGTTTGTTAGTCACTGAACTTATGGGGCAAGGTGTTAATACGGTAACAGGTGATTACTCTAGGGGAGCTGCTGGTTTTTGGGTCGAAAATGGAGAACTTCAATATCCTGTAAGTGAAATTACTATCGCTGGTAATTTAAAAGATATGTTTATGGGGATTGAAGGCGTTGGCGCTGATATTGAATGCCGAGGCGCAGTACAAACCGGCTCTATACTACTCAATAATATGCAAATAGCGGGCGAATAACTCCCTCTCTCAGCTCAAGAAATGCTGGTTTTAACCAGCATTTCCCGCCGTTTCGACACTGTTACTGCTACACTAATAACCAAGTTGCGGTGCCAAGGAATGCAAAGATCCCGACAATATCGGTAACGGTTGTTAGTACCACACTACCAGCTAGCGCTGGATCGATATTCATTTTCTTTAACATAATTGGAATACTGGCACCCGCGATACCCGCTGCGACTAAGTTCATAAACATTGCGAAGGCAATTACAGCACCGAGTGTAAAATCCCACTGCCATATAGCAATAACCCCAGCGATCAAGACAGACCACAGCACGCCGTTTAAGGCGCCGATCGCCAGCTCTTTACCCATTAAAAACTTTTGGTTAGTCTGGTTAATATGACCAAGGGCAATACCGCGAATCACTAGGGTTAGCGTTTGGCTACCGGCAACGCCGCCCATACTTGGTACTATGCCATTTAACACCGCGAGAATAGGTAAAATATCCAAAGTACCTTCGAAGAAGCTTGCAACAAACGCAGCCATCAAGGCAGTTAGCAGGTTAATCCCAAGCCAAATAGAGCGGCGCTGGCTACTTTTTAAAACTGGCGCAAAGGTGTCTTCTTCATCTTCAAGACCTGCCATACTTAACAAGCTGTGCTCAGCATCTTCACGAATAACGTCAACAACGTCATCAATGGTGACACGGCCAAGCAAATGGGCGTTATCGTCAACGACGGGAGCTGAGATCCAGTTATGACGCTCAAAAAGCTGCGCCACTTCAGACTCATCCATGGAGATAGGGATCGTTTCCTTATCTTCATCCATCAAGTCTCGAACCATACTGTCAGGAGACTTAGTTAATAAGGTATTGACAGGCAGTGTGCCTAAAAAGCAGTTGTCTTTATCAACTACATACAACTCGTCCGTACCATCTGGCAATTCGCCTTTAAGGCGTAGATATCTAAATACAACTTCTAAGGTAACATCGGGTCGAATAGTGACCGTGTCGGTGCTCATTAGCGCACCGGCAGAGTGTTCCTTGTAGGACAAAGCTTGTGTCGCACGTTCTCTATCTTGGCTATCCATCGCACCGATAACGTCTTGGTAGACGGTATCAGGCAGGCTTCTTAGGACATCACCAAGGTCATCGTCGTCCATGTCTTCTGTAGCGGCGGCAATTAGCTCCGGCTCCATCTGGGCGATGATCCCAAGTCTTACGTCCTCTGACAGTTCCTCTAAGACATCCCCTTGGATATCTGGGTCAACAAGCTGCCACAGCATAGAGCGAACTTTATGAGGGGATGATTCTAAAAGCAGTGCAGTGTCACAAGGTGCTGTTTCTGCGAGCATACGCCTAACTTGAACAAACTGACCACTGTTTAAGGCGTTAGTTACCTTTTGGAGTTGTTCCAGTGTGTAGTCTTGTTCAAATACTTCAGGCATAGGCATCCTTTTTGATATTAATGGTGGCTAACGTGATTAAGTTAACCCTATTCATTTATTTTATCGCAGAAATCAATTTCTTAATTTGAATTTTATTCGTGTTGTTTCTGCTGGTGGGTTGCTATCGTTAATACACGTTAAAGGTGTACGCAACGATAAAGTAGGATTTTCCGGCAACTCGCTTTACTGCACGAAAGAAACCTAAATTGGTATTACAGTGTAACTCAGTTTATTAGGAACTACCAAGGTTTACGCTTAATTATGAGAGACTTATTAGACCACTTTGGTTACGGAGGAGGGGGAGATTAGCAGGGAGTAAATGAATCAGGCCTTATTGTTTTACTGACGATTACTCGGATTCATTAAACTTATTTTCTATCAGTCCGCCAATGGCGTCTAGTGCATACTGAGCATCAGGACCTTCACAAATCACTCGGACTTCTTTCCCTTGGCTGCTTTCAAGTAACAACAGCGCTAGTACGCTGTCAGCAGCAGCACTTTTGTCTCCTTGATATAAGGTCACTTCGGCATCAAATTGGGTTGCTAATTGCGCAAGAACCGTCGCTGCTCGAGCGTGCAGGCCGAGTTTGTTTTGGATTAAAAACGTATCTTCTAACATTTAACCCTCTTGCTCTCGGTGACGAATTTTGACGTTGGGATGGGTTTTAGCAAAACGTTCACCAATGGTTTGCGCTAAGTATACCGAGCGATGTTGCCCACCTGTACATCCTATTGCGATCGTTAGATAACTGCGATTGTTACGCTCTAAGTGTGGTAACCAAGTTTGTACGAAGGTTTGGATCTGCCAAGTAAACTTTTGCACGATGCTGTGACTCGACAAATAGTCTTTGACTGGCTGATCTAAGCCAGTTAGCGGCTTAAGCTCAGGCTCCCAATGTGGGTTGGGTAAAAAGCGCGCATCAAAAACGTAATCCGCTTGTTTTGGGATGCCGTGTTTAAAGCCGAAAGATTCAAAGGTAATAATGAGTTGTTTGTCTTTTTTACCTAAGATTTTTTCGCGGATATCTTCTGCAAGTTGATGAACGCTCAGGCCTGTAGTATCAATGAGAAAATCGGCGCGAGTGATCAGCACGTCTAACAATTCCCGTTCTTTCTTTATCGCAACATCTAATGGAAGATTATGCAGTGAAAGAGGGTGCAAACGGCGTGTTTCTGAGAAGCGCTTTATCAGGGTTTGATCGTCACTGTCTAAATAAAACAGGGTAGGTTTGGCAAAGCCTGGTAAGTATTCAAGAATGTCATTAAACTCGTCCTGTTCTTTAGGTAAGTTTCTAACATCAATACTGACTGCAATTTTATTATAATTGTCCGAAACACTGCGGACTAAAGACGGCAGCAAATTGACCGGAATGTTATCCACACAATAGTAGCCTAAGTCTTCCAATACTCGAAGCGCTACAGATTTACCAGAGCCTGAGCGGCCACTGATAATGATAAGCTCGAGTCCTTTTTCGTCATCACTCATCAAGTTCACCTTGGATCACTGCATATAACTCATCATCACTTTTTGCTTGCCTAA
Source organism: Pseudoalteromonas sp. XMcav11-Q (assembly GCF_040104525.1). Classification (NCBI taxonomy): domain Bacteria; kingdom Pseudomonadati; phylum Pseudomonadota; class Gammaproteobacteria; order Alteromonadales; family Pseudoalteromonadaceae; genus Pseudoalteromonas; species Pseudoalteromonas sp. XMcav11-Q. The sequence continues at coordinate 398,193 of NZ_JBECOX010000003.1, read as the reverse complement.
GCATTTTGCAAAAAGACTTGTCTTTGAGTGTATCAGCAATCGCCGCTAAGGTCTTCAGGTGTTGTTGATTATCACCTTCAGGTACGATGAACGCGACAAAAATATCGACAGGCTGCTTATCTATGGCTTCAAACTGGATCCCTTGCTCGCTGACAAGCACCATTGCAAGGATTTTATCCAAACCTTCAAGTCGACCATGGGGAATGGCAATGCCTTTACCGATCCCTGTGCTGCCCAATTTCTCTCGCGCCATTAAGGCGTCCAAGATAGCATGCTGACTGGTATTTGGAATTTGGCTATGAGCCAGTTCGCTGATGTATTCTAAAATACGTTTTTTGCTATTAAAAAGGACCGCAGCTTTACTGCAGTCCTTGTTCACTAATTCACTTAATTTCATCTTAGTGTCGAGTGAGCTTCTCTTTGTGTTTAATAACTTGACGATCTAGCTTGTCGATAAGGCCATCAATTGCGGCATACATATCTTGATGCTCTGTTGATGCAAATAGCTCGCCGCCGTTTACGTGTAATGTTGCTTCTGCTTTTTGTACTAGTTTCTCGACATCAAGGATCACATGCACATTATTGATATGATCAAAGTGCCTTTCTAGCTTCGCAAACTTGTTGGTGACATAGTCTCTTAATGAGTCAGTAATTTCTACATGGCGACCAGTTAGATTTAGTTGCATAAGCATTTTTCCTTCTTGGGTTTTACGTCTTATATCAAGCTTTTACGCTGATTTGACGGTGGAATGGCTAGGGATTCACGATATTTTGCAATCGTACGTCTCGCTACCTTAATTCCTTGCTCAGCTAAGATATCTGCAATTTTGCTGTCACTCAATGGCTTCGCGGTATTCTCTGCAGCTATCAGCTTTTTGATAAGTGCTCTAATTGCTGTAGAAGAGCACTCACCTCCATTTTCCGTACTTACATGGCTAGAGAAGAAATACTTCAGCTCAAATATTCCCCGAGGTGTATGCATGTATTTTTGTGTTGTCACACGGGAAATTGTGGACTCATGCATCTCAACCATTTCAGCAACATCATTTAGCACCATAGGGCGCATTGCTTCGGGGCCATGTTCAAAGAATGCCTGTTGTTGTTGCACAATGCAATTGGTAACTTTTAATAAAGTATCATTTCGGCTTTCTAAGCTTTTAATAAACCACTTTGCTTCTTGTAAATGTGAGCGAATAAACTGACTATCCGTACTGGATTTCGCCGTTCTAGACATCGCAGCGTAATGGTCATTTACTCTTATTTTAGGCATAGCATCAGGATTTAGCTCTACGACCCAACGACCTTTTACTTTTTTCACCGATACGTCAGGGATCACATATTCAGGCTCTTCATGAATAATGCTTGCCGCAGGCTTTGGGTTAAGGCTATGTATTAACGTCATGACCTCTTTGAGATCGGCTTCTTTAAGGCGCGTTTTCTTAGCCAAAGTTCGATAGTCACGGCTGGCAAGCAAGTCGATATGCTCTGTCAGGATCATTTTTGTTTCGGCAATCCATGGGGTATCTGGGGCGAATTGGTTTAGCTGAATGCATAAGCATTCTTGTAAACTACGCGCTGCGATACCGACAGGGTCAAAAAGCTGAATGCGTTTGAGTACGGCTTCGACTTCATCTAGCTCAATAGGCTCTTCGCTATTCTCGTCATTAATGCTTTCTAAAATGTCTTCGCAAGACAGTGTTAGAATGCCTGACAGGTCGACAGCTTCAATAATCGCAATCGCAATAGCTCTATCTGTTGGACTAAATGGTGTCAGTTCGAGTTGCCACATGAGATAATCGTGGAGAGATTCAGAGGTTTCCCCTTGATAAACATTATCGTCATCGGGAAGTGGACCTGAGCTTGCAGCAGGCGCTGCACTCATATACTCGTCCCAAGTGACATCCATGGCAAGGTCATCGCTCACAGTGTCTTTGCTCATGGCGGTATCTGAGTCTATCTCATAGTCACTAACCTGCGTTTCATCGGCTGAATCTTGATTGTCGTCAGCACGGCTCTTTTCTTGGCTGTGTTGGTCAGCGTTTTCGCCGTCAGTATTATCACCTTCTTCCACTTCCAACAATGGATTGCTGTCTAATGCTTCTTGTATTTCTTGTTGCAGATCCAATGTACTAAGCTGCAGCAAGCGAATGGCTTGTTGCAGTTGCGGAGTCATTGTAAGTTGCTGCCCCATGCGCAGCTGTAATGATTGCCTCATGTATCTCTAACAATCCTTTTTAACAGTTATTAATACTACGTCTTAACTATAGCTTGAATTGTTCGCCTAGGTAGACATCTCTTACGGTTTGATCTGCCAAAACATGTTCTGGCGTGCCTGCAGCGATTAACTCACCATGTGAAACGATGTAGGCTTTTTCACATACGTCCAGTGTTTCTCTAACGTTATGATCGGTGATAAGCACACCGATACCACGGTTTTTTAGGTGCTCTATGATTGTCTTTATATCTAACACCGAAATAGGATCAACACCAGCAAAAGGTTCATCTAACAGGATAAACTTAGGGTTTGCGGCTAAAGCGCGAGCAATTTCGACTCGTCTTCTTTCGCCTCCCGACAATGCCATGCCCTGTGAGTCGCGAATGTGTTGAATATTAAACTCATCCAGTAACTCGTTTAGTTCAGCTTCTCTTTCAACTTTAGATAAGTCTTTTCGAGTTTCTAAAATCGCCATCAAATTTTGATAGACCGTGAGTTTTCTAAAGATTGAAGACTCTTGCGGTAGATAGCCAATACCAAGTCGTGCGCGGCTGTGCATCGGTAACAAAGTGATATCTTCGTCATCAATCTGAATATAGCCTTTGTCGCTTGGTACTAACCCTACAATCATGTAGAACGTAGTGGTTTTACCTGCACCATTTGGTCCTAATAAGCCTACAATACTGCCAGCCTGAACACTTAAACCAACATTTTTGACGACCTGACGACCTTTATAACTCTTTGCTAGACCAGTTGCTTTGAGCTCGCTCATTAATTGTTACCTTCTTCCTGCGCTTTTTTCTCTTTAGCGTCTTTTTTGTCATCAACAGGAACAAGGATGGTTCTTACTCGAGAGTCTTCTTGGTCTGAGCGCTCAGCGCTGATCAATTGCTTTTCAATGTCATAGGTGATGACTTGAGCATTGATTTTTTGCCCAGTTTGATTGATTTCAGCATCACCAGAAATCACTAGGGTTCCCTTCGCTACGTCGTAACGGATTTCATTTGCTTTGGCTTCTAGCAAGTTGCCATCGGGTTGACGTTCGCTAAAAGTGGCAGGGCTGCCAGTTGCCACAAGCAGTTGCTTGTTAATGCCGAGCTCCGCGCGGCGGTGGACCTCTAGGCGATCGGCATTTATCTTTCTGTTGCCATGAATAATAACAACATTCTGTTCAAAAATACCGATGTTGCTTTGCAGTTGAGCTTGCTGACGGCCAGCATCAATAATGACTTCATTTTGTTCTGCAGCAATTGCTAGAGTAGAACTTGCAAGCAAGCCGATGAAAACTAGTTTGTTAATGATTTTACTGGTCATAATAAATTGTCTTTGTGTGGTTGATGAGTTCGATCACTTGCTTTTGTAGATCCGCATGCAGTCCTTTACCTGTGATCCTAAGACTAGGACCGTTGATAACGACAGGGTGTTCCGACTTCATCAATTTTTGCTTAATTTCAACTCTTACATTATCGGCATTGATATCCGTGATCATGGCGTTAGGCGTTAAATTCTTTGCCAACACATTGCCCTCTAATATCAAGGTGTTGTTTTCGTATAGGGTTGCTTCTAATGCGCTTATTTGCCAATTCTGTTCACCGTTATATAAGGTGAAAATGGGCTTTTCAAAGTGACTAAAGCCAAGATCTTGATACAACTCCATCTTATCAGCAGTTACCTGATAGTTTAATAAGCCATTTTCACTATAGGTCGTTTGCTGAAGCGTGGTTGCAACATAATCGGGTTTAGCTAACGGTTCATCTTCTTTTGCTGGATCCGCCTCTGATGGATTAAACATGGGCGACCACATCCATACCATTAAAGAAGCGAAAACAATGAGTAAGATGACACGTAATACGGTCATGTACTTGATCCTTTGGAAGTCAATAAGTGATTTTGGCTGAGCATTAGAAGATCAGTTAGTTCTCTCACGGCACCAAAGCCACCTAGCATCAAGGTCGTGTAATGGGCGATATGTTTAACAAGAGGATGTGCATCATTGACGGCAACGGCAAAACCAACTCGTTCCATTACGGGTAGATCTGGGCCATCATCACCAATATATGCAATTTCGTCATCATTAAGGTTGAGCTTAGTCTTCAGTTCATCATATGCCACTAACTTGTTTTCTTGACCTTGGTAAATATAAGTTACATTTAAACTAGTCATGCGTTGCTGAACTATTTGTGAATGTCTACCTGTGATAACGGCGACTTCGATACCACTATCAATCAAGGCCTTAATACCAAACCCGTCTTTGGTATTAAATGCTTTCAGTTCTTCACCATTGTTACCAAGGTATATACGGCCATCTGAGAATACGCCATCAATATCGCAAATTAATAATTTGATTTGTTTTGCTTTTTCCCAAGCTTCAGTTGAAATCGTCTGATATAAATCTTCAAATTGCATTACAGCACCCCCGCTCTAAGTAAATCTTGCGTATTCAAGGCGCCAACCGGAATGTTGTTTTCGTTCACCACAATCAAGCCGTTAATCCGTTTGGTTTCCATAATATTGAGTACCTCAGCTGCGAGCATATCGGCGCGTGCCGTCGTACTTTTAGCCGTCATTACTTGCGTGATTGGGGTGGTGTGAATATCGACCTTTTGTTCGATAATACGGCGCAAGTCGCCATCGGTAAAAATCCCTTGTAATTGCGAGCTTTCATCTACGATTGCCGTCATACCTAAACTTTTTGCGGACATTTCAAATAAAGCTTCTTTGACTGTGCAGTGACTATTGACCATAGGGATTGCATCCCCTTGATGCATGACATCAGCAACGGTTAGTAGTAGACGTCTTCCCAAACTACCACCAGGGTGGGAAAGTGCAAAATCATCAGCCGTAAAGCCTCTGGCTTCAAGTAGCGCAACCGCGAGCGCATCACCCATCACTAGCGTAGCTGTGGTGCTGGCCGTGGGTGCAAGTCCTAGTGGGCAGGCTTCTTTTGATACTTTAACACAAAGGTGAACCGTCGCATTACGAGCCATTGTAGAGCTTGGGTTGCCTGTCATGGAAATAACGGGGGCCCCTAAGCGCTTAATTACAGGTAGGATTGAGATCACCTCTTGGGTTTCCCCTGAGTTGGAGATCATCAGTACCACATCATCTTTGGTGATCATACCTAAGTCGCCGTGACTTGCTTCACCTGGATGAACAAAAAATGCGGGGCTGCCAGTACTTGCGAGTGTCGCTGCGATTTTGTTACCGATGTGGCCGGACTTACCCATGCCAATCACGATGATGCGACCTTGACAGCCAAACATAATTTCACAGGCTTTTACAAATTGCTGATCAACAAACTGTTGCACTTCTTCTATTGCTGCAAGTTCGGTAGCAAAAACTTGATTTGCAGAATCAATAAATGGGTTCGTTGTCACAAGGCTTCCTTAAATGATGTAGTAAATATAACCGACGAAGCTTGCGACAAGTATGCCACCTTCCAAGCGGTTGATGCGGCGCTGACCTGTTAAGCTGAGGCTCATTAGGATAAGCAGCAGTGTCGCGCCAAGCATAATAAATATATCACGTGACGCAATATTGGCGTCGAGGACGGATGGGTTAATGATCCCAGCAATGGATAGCACGGCCAATATATTAAAGATGTTCGAACCAATAATATTGCCAAGCGCTAGATCGTCCTCCTTCTTTAGTACACCAGCAACACAAGCAGCAAGCTCGGGTAAACTAGTACCAACGGCGATAATGGTTAATCCTATTAGCAGGTCACTCATGCCAAAATATTTGGCGATATCAACCGCAGCGCCAACGAGATAGTCCGCGCTAATAGGCAGTAAAATCATACCCACGATTAACCAGAAAACAGCTTTTTGAGTTGGAATATTATTTGGCACTTCTTCACAGGCTTCACTGACAAATGGGTCATCATTATCTCCACCACCACGCTTGGTGATAATGATAAGTGCAAGAAGAAAAGCGGCGAAACCGACTAATAACAAAACACCTTCTACGAAACTAAAGTGGTTATCACTAACGATATACCAAGCTGCCAATGAAACGACGACTAACAGCGGCATTTCGCGGCGCAAAATACCAGAGCCAACGGAGAGTGGCCTTAATAACGCGGTGAGACCCAAAACGAGTAAGATATTGGCGATGTTAGAACCTATGGCATTGCCCACGGCGGTGTCTGTTTTATCTGCAAGAGAGGCTTGCGCAGCAACCATCATTTCTGGTGCTGAAGAACCCATGGCCACGATAGTTAAACCAACAATTAATGTTGGTACACCAAAGTTTCGTGCAAGAGCGGCCGCACCAAAAACAAAGCGGTCAGCACTCCAAACCAGTGCAATAAAGCCAAGAATGAGAATAACAAACGATAAAACCATGAACCTCTAGCCAATAGGATTAAAATTTCGATAGATACTACCAAAAGCGCTCTGGAAAGTATAAGCAAACCGTTACATTTCACTACTTACAAAATTTTACCAAAACGATTTTCCATCTTGTTTGAAAAAAAAGTATCATACTTGGATGAATATAGTCTGGATCTGGAGAGCGACTTGTCGCAGTCAATTGTAGAAATCAAGGATGTAACCTTCTCTCGGGGTGAAAGGATCATCTACAAAAACATGAGCTTTTCCGTACCAAAAGGCAAAATTACCGCAATAATGGGGCCGAGCGGCATTGGTAAAACCACCATGTTGCGACTGATTGGTGGTCAGCTTAAGCCTGATAGCGGTGATATTCTTTTTGCTGGAAACAGTATCCCTAACATGTCTCGAGCAGCTTTATACCAAGCTCGAACGCGCATGAGCATGTTATTTCAAAGTGGCGCTTTGTTTACTGATATGAGCGTGTTCGATAATGTGGCGTTTCCTCTGCGCGAGCATACTGAATTATCTGAAGAGTTAATCCGTTTAGTGGTGTTGATGAAACTCCAAGCGGTTGGCCTTCGTGGTGCAAAAGATTTAATGCCGGCAGAGCTTTCTGGTGGTATGGCAAGACGTGCGGCTTTAGCGCGTTCTATTGCGCTTGATCCTGAATTAATCATGTACGATGAACCGTTTGCAGGTCAGGATCCGATCTCCATGGGTGTTCTAGTTCGCTTGATTAAGTCGCTTAATGAAGTGTTGGGATTATCGTCGTTGATAGTTACCCATGATGTCACCGAAGTACTGAGCATTGCTGACCACGTCGTTATTATTGCTGAACAAGGTGTGATTGGTACGGGAACCCCTGAACAGATGCTTGAACACGAATCGCCATTAGTGCAGCAGTTCTTACAAGGCCTTGCGGATGGTCCTGTGCCATTCCACTTTAAAGCGCCAGATTATCAGCAAGCGCTGTTGCAAGGAGAGTGAGTATGGTCGACTTTTTACAAAAACTAGGCCACAAAACCCTCAGCCGTTTTGCCGCACTTGGCCGTGCCACAACAATGCTTTTTGGGGCGCTATGTAGCTTACCTAATTTCCGAAAAGGCACGCCGCTGTTGATAAAGCAACTTTACATGGTTGGTCATCAATCATTGTTGATTATCATGGTGTCTGGTTTATTTATCGGCATGGTATTGGCATTACAAGGCTATACCGTGTTAGTTGGGTATGGTGCTGAAGATAGCCTTGGACCTTTGGTTGCTTTGAGTTTACTTAGAGAGCTGGGCCCTGTGGTAACCGCACTCTTATTTGCAGGACGTGCAGGCAGTGCGTTAACTGCAGAAATCGGTTTGATGAAGGCAACGGAGCAATTATCTAGTTTAGAAATGATGGCGATAGACCCGCTTAAGCGCGTGGTTGCCCCTCGTTTTTGGGCCGGTTTTATTAGTATGCCGTTACTCGCACTGATATTCTCTGCGATCGCTATTTTAGGCGCACACTTGGTGGGTGTTGATTGGTTAGGCGTAGATTCAGGTAGCTTCTGGTCAATTATGCAATCGCAAGTGTCGTTTCAACAAGACATCTTAAATGGTCTTATTAAGAGTTTCGTATTTGCACTATTAGTAACTTGGATCGCGCTATACAAAGGCTATGACTGTATTCCTACTTCAGAAGGAATAAGTAAAGCGACGACAGAGACGGTAGTACATTCTTCACTGGCTGTACTTGGCTTTGACTTTGTATTAACAGCGGTTATGTTCTCAAGTTAAAAGGTTTTAAAAATGAATACACGGAAAATAGAAATTTTAGTTGGGTTGTTCGTGGCATTGGGCATTGCTGCATTTGTTATGTTGGCGCTAAAGGTGGCTAACTCAGGTTTAAGCGGCAACGGTGAAACTTACACTTTGCATGCTAAGTTCGAAAATATAGGTTCGTTGAAAACTCGTGCCCCAATTAAGGTGGGTGGGGTTGTGATTGGCCGTGTTGATGGAATTCACATCCATCCACAAGAGTTCGTGCCAGTAGTTTCAATGAGTTTAGATAAAAACTACGAGTGTCAGTTTTCCGATACGTCGTCGGTTTCGATTTTGACGTCGGGCATTTTAGGTGAGCAGTATTTAGGTATTTCTCCGGTTATTGCTGCTGAATCTGCGAAGCAAAAATGTCTTGGTCAGGAAGTAACGAGTGAAGATAGCGTTGATCTTGAGTCTCTTTTTGGTGTGGAAACAAAAGCGCTAAAAGACGGTGACATGATCACAGATACAAAATCGGCACTGGTATTAGAAGAGCTAATTGGTCAGTTCCTATTTAATCAAGGGAGCGAGTAAATATGTTAAAAAACATCTATGCAAAATGTCTGACTTTGTTTGTAGCATTGATGGCTACCGCATTGGTTCAGGCGAAAGAAGTGGACTCAAGCGATCCTTATAAAATGGTAGAGCAAGTTGCGGCGCAAACTTTTCAGCGTGTTACGAAAGAGCAAAATATCATTGAAAAAGACAAAGAACACTTACGCGTTATCGTAGAAGAAGAGCTCTTGCCTTACATTGATTACAAATATGCTGCGTATCGTGTATTAGGTTCTTATATTCAAAAGGTTCGCAACATTGAAAGTAAAGAGGAGAAAGCCGCTGCTGTCGAGCATATTAGAGAGTTTATTGAGGTATTCAAAAATTACTTGGTAGCGACTTATGCTGGTGTATTTACTCAATATAAAGACCAAAAGGTAGAATTTGGTGAGCATCGCCCATTTGAGAATGAGGCTGTGGTGGTTGTTAAGACCAAAATTGTAGAACCAGGTAAGCCTGATATCAAAATTGATTTTAAAGTTAGACGCGGGCAAGACGGTGACTGGCGTGCTTTTGACATGATGGCGGAAGGCATTAGTTTACTAGATGCCAAACAATCGGAGCTACATGGTATTTTGCGTCAGCAAGGTATTGAGCATGTGATCCAACTGTTAGATAAGAAGAGCAAGCTTCCGGTGCAATTTAGAGGGGATGATGGTGACGCCTAATATTTCATTCACCGAAAGTAAAGGTGAAATCGTGTTAACTGGTGAGCTTACGAGAGCGAGTTTACCAAGCGCACTGAAACAGTCGACCATCGTTCAAGTGTTGAAAAATGCACAATCAACCGTCTATTTTAACCTTTCTGAGGTGACAAGGGTTGACACCGCGGGCTTAGCTTGGTTAATTCACTCTTTAGGTCAATTGAAACAGCGCGACATTCGTCTCGAGCTGAAAAATACGCCTGAGCAACTGCAAAATTTAATGGAGTTGGGACAGGTGACAACCCTATTTGAGTGAGTCTAATGGAAACAAATCAAGTCGAAACTTTATTGAGAGATACACTATCGCTTGACGAGATCATCGTCAAAGCTAATGGTAGTCACTACGAAGTCATTGCTGTTGGAACGTGTTTTGACGGATTAAGAAGGCTGAAAAGAGAACAGCTGATCTACGGCCCACTGATGGATACTATTAAAGACGGCACTATGCATGCTGTTAGTATTCGTGCATTCACACCTGATGAATGGCAAAAAGAGCGCAAATTTATTCTTCCACAATAACGGAGTGCCGCAATGGATCAGTTTGTTATCCAAGGTGGCACCACTTTAGCCGGTGAAGTCACTATTTCAGGGGCTAAAAACGCAGCCCTACCTATTTTATTCGCCGCTCTGCTTGGCGATGGTAAAAGCCGTTTTTCTAATGTACCGCACTTACGCGATATAGGTACCACTGAAGCCTTATTAAAAACACTGGGCGCTGAAGTTGAGTGGGACGGCGATATCTTAGAAATCAACGGAGCAACGGTAAATAGCGTGCTTGCACCTTATGAACTCGTTAAGCAAATGCGTGCGTCGGTACTGGCGTTAGGCCCATTAGTTGCCAGATTTGGTCAGGCGCAAGTTTCCCTACCGGGAGGCTGTGCGATTGGTGCTCGTCCAGTCGATCTGCATATTTCAGGCCTTGAGAAGATGGGCGCCAAGATCAAAGTTGAAAATGGTTATATCCATGCGGTAACCGAAGGTCGTCTTCGGGGCGCTGAGATCTTTATGGAAACCGTCAGCGTTGGTGCTACTGAAAACTTACTGATGGCTGCAACCCTCGCCGATGGTAAAACTGTGATAGATAATGCTGCGCGAGAGCCAGAGATTATTAACTTAGCTGAATGCTTAGTTGCCATGGGCGCCAAGATCAGCGGTGCAGGTTCGAGCCGAATTGAGATAGAAGGCGTTGAGCGTCTTAATGGTTGTGAGCATAAAATCCTTCCTGATCGCATCGAAACAGGGACCTTTTTGGTTGCTGCGGCAATGGCAAAAGGCGAAGTACTATGTAAAAACACGGATTATCATAGTCTTGAACCTGTGCTTGAAAAGCTACGCGCCGCCAATGCTATTGTTGAGGTAAGTGAAGACAGTATTTATGTGGATATGCGTCAACGCGCTTTGAAAGCCGTTAATATTAAAACCATGCCACATCCTGGCTTTCCAACAGACATGCAAGCTCAGTTTACTGCATTAAATGTGGTGGCTGAAGGTAGCGCGACAATCACAGAAACTATCTTTGAAAACCGCTTTATGCATGTGCCTGAGTTACAGCGTATGGGCGCGAATATTCGTTTAGAAGGCAACACTGCAATCTGTGGTGAGACAGAGTCGTTATCTGGTGCACAGGTTATGGCAACCGATTTACGCGCTTCAGCGAGTCTTATCCTAACGGGTATTGTTGCAACAGGCGAAACCATCGTAGATCGCATCTATCACGTTGATAGGGGTTATCAGAAGATAGAAGATAAGCTAAGCCGTTTAGGTGCAAATATAAAACGCCGTAAAACCTGAGCATAATTAAGCAAATTGGTAAAAAACGAAAAGCGTCTTCCGGGACGCTTTTTGCTTAACCTTTTTGCCTAATATAACCCTGTTTCGAGTTCAGCGACTTCCACCGTAATAGTGAGGCGCTGACCACCTCTGAGTACTTCAAATTCGAGTTTAGTGCCAGGCGCGGTATTGCCTATCGTCTTCAGTGTACTTTGCGGATTAGTCACAGGCTCTCCACCTACTTTAACCACAATATCATGCTCTTTCATGCCAGCTTGCCATGCGGGACCTAGCGGGTCTAATTCGCTCACAGCAAGGCCGACAATTGGTGTGTAGAGATCCGTTACACTTTTACCTGTATTATCAACTGGCGTGCCTCTAAAGCCGAGATAGCCCCGGATCACTCTGCCATCCATAATAAGTTTATGCATCACGTCCAGTGCAAGATCATAAGGGATCGCAAAAGAGATACCTTGGATATCAATATTCAAACGTGTGCGAAATTGTGCAGAGGTAATGCCAACTAGCGCGCCATTAGAATTGACAACGGCACCACCTGAGTTACCAACATTAATCGCGGCATCCATTTGCAGCAAATTATTGAACTGGCTTTCTGTGAGAGTCTGTTTGCCTGTTGCACTGATAATGCCTTGCGTAATGGTTTGTCCAATGTTCAATGGGTTACCAATTGCGAGCACCACATCACCGACACGTGGTGAGTAGTCATGATCGATAGGAATGACAGGCAAATTCTCGGCTGGAATTTTTAATAAAGCTAAATCGGTGATGGTGTCATAGCCTATCAGTTGCGTATCGCTATATTGGCGGCCATCAGGAAGAAGTACAATGATTTGGTCGGCATTGTTCACCACATGATAGTTTGTCAGTATGTAACCATCTCGGCTCATAATAACACCAGAGCCAAGCTCTCTAACCGTATTTTGGCGCTGGTATCTTGGCTGATTGCTAAAGCCCTCGGAAAAAATCGTTACGACCGCTGGAGCCGTTTTTTCTACAGCATCAGCAAAACTCATATGGTGGGCCTGAATATGTGGGGCCTCAAGTTTTGGCAAGTTATCCCTCAGCTCAGGATTAAACCAAATGATGATAAAAGCGATCCCAAGTCCGGCAAGCAGCGGTGGAAAAATGAATTTAATTAATTTGAACACAAGAGCTTATATTTATCGTTATCTAATACTGCTAATAATGACACAAAAAAAAACACAGCGACAAGTTTCGCTGTGTTTCATTTTTAATATTTGTCGATTTCGTTACTGAATGAGGTAGAAAACCGTCTCGCGATCGCGTTTAATCCCTAGTACGATATTGCCTTTAATACCATTAATTAGTTTAGACATATCTTTAACACTAGTGACACGTTGACGATTCACTTGCATGATCACATCGCCTTCTTCAAGGCCAACACGTGCAGCTGGTGAGCGAGGTTCTACTGAGGTAATGACGACACCTTCATTGCCATTGCGCTCGCCACTCTCTAGTACCGCGCCTCGTAGGTTTGGATGTACATCCTCTGCATTCGCTTGTTCTTCTTGCTTACCACCAAGCTCTACGTCGATAAACTTGGTTTTGCCATCACGGTAGACACCAAGTCGTACTTCACGACCTTCACCCATCGTAGCCACTTTACCGTGGAGTTCATTAAAGCTTTCAATGTCGTCGCCGTTGAGGCTGACAATGACATCATTGGCTTTCAGACCCGCTTTGTCCGCTGCTGAATCTTCCACTACGCGCATGACATAAGCACCGCGCTTGACATCAAAGCCTTGTGCTTTAGCAAGACCAGCATCTAAAGTACGACCCAAAATACCCAATGAACCGCGACGAACTTCTCCGTACTCAACAATTTGATCCACTAGGTTTTTCATCATGTTTGATGGAATAGCAAAGCCGATCCCGACATTACCGCCAGACGCGCCTAAAATAGCAGTGTTAATACCAATGAGTTCGCCGTTTAAGTTAACTAGCGCACCACCTGAGTTACCTTGGTTGATTGCCGCATCTGTTTGGATAAAGTCTTCATAGCCTTCGATATTTAAGCCGCTACGGCCTAGTGCACTGATTATTCCTGAGGTGACGGTATGACTTAATCCAAATGGGTTACCAATAGCAACGGAGAAATCACCCACTCTCAACTTGTCTGAATTAGCGAGTTTTATTTCTGTTAGGTCTTCGCCGTCGATTTGTAGCAATGCGATATCGGATTCGGCGTCGCTACCGATTAATTTAGCTTCAAACTCTCTGCCATCCTTTAAGGTGACAAGCATTTCGTCTGCATCATCAATAACGTGATTGTTTGTAACGACATAGCCTTTATCTGCATCAATGATGACACCTGAGCCGAGGCCGCTAAAAGGGCGCTTTTGACTACGAGGCTGGGGTTGTCCAAAGAAAAAGTCGAAAGGGTCGACACGGCGACGCACTTCTTTAGCACCTTTTACTTGGATACTAACAACGCCCGGGGCGACCTTTTCGAGCATAGGTGCTAGCGTTGGTAGTTGTTGGCCGTCTACGGCAACAGGAAGTTTGGCCATGCTTTGCTGCGGTAACAGCAATAAGCTAGAAGAAAGTAAAGCGGCCGATAACAAAGATAGTTTAAATTTCATAGTCGTGAAGTACTCCGCTATTAGCGTTAATATAAGTCATAAGGGGCTGATAATTAGCCCCTTATGAGTAATCAATAACTTCTTTTAAAGACTATGGGGTCAACAAAAAGTTTCATCAAGAGGCTTTAATTTGCTCACTTTCTTTTTTTTGACCAGAAAATAACCCAGTTTCACCTTCGGCATAGTCACTAGGTGGAGCCTCAAAACTTGGATCTTGTTTACGTCTTCTCTCTGGGCGTGCTTGAAGAGAAGCTTGTAGTTGTTCTGTGGTTTCTTTCGAGAAAAAAGGATCCGCAGGATGAGATGGACGATCCTGTGTCAGTAGTTGGTTGGTTTCTTCCACATGGGTAAGCAGTTGCTGATAGCTATCCTGCATTTTATTTACTAGTTTTTTGGTGCTAGCAAGATGATCTGATACGTCTTGACGATATTGCTCAAGGTCGTGTTTAGCTTGTTGTGCTTGCACTTCCAGTTCGTCATGTTTGAACTGCTTTTTCGTTACAAAGCCACCTAAAAAGAATGCAGCAATGGCAACAATGATCAGTAATCCAAGCCAAGTAACGGTAGTCATAGGTTTCTCCCTGTGTGCCTCAACGGCAAATAAAATTAAAACTCTGTTAGAGTTAAATATACGCTGTGAATACAGTCGTGTTAATATAACCTACAAACAAATCGTAAAAAAATATTTAAGTCGATGACGCCTTGGGAAAAATATCAGCAAGATCTACAACGTGATGATTTTCAATATGACAGCGCGCAAGAAAATGCCGTAAAGCATTTACAGCGATTGTATGACGACCTTATCAATCAGCCCCCGGTCAAACAAAACTTCTTCTCGCGCTTGTTTGGTAAAGCTGAGCCGCCAAAAGTGAAAGGGTTGTACTTTTGGGGTGGAGTGGGGCGCGGTAAAACTTATCTGGTTGATACCTTTTTCGATGCGTTGCCGACGGAGCGCAAAATGCGGGTGCATTTTCACCGCTTTATGCATCGTGTTCACGCAGAGCTAAAAAAGCTTAATGAAGTGAAAAATCCTCTGGAAAGCATCGCTGATACGTTCAAATCTGAAACTGACATTATCTGCTTCGATGAATTTTTCGTTCAAGATATCACTGATGCCATGTTACTGGGTGGATTAATGCAGGCGCTGTTTGCGCGCGGTATCGTGTTAGTGGCCACATCGAATATTGTGCCTGATGATTTGTATAAAAATGGCTTACAGCGTGCGCGATTCTTACCCGCCATTGAATTGGTAAAAGCCAATACTGAGGTCGTTAATGTGGACTCGGGTATTGACTATCGCTTACGCACGTTGGAACAAGCGGAAATTTTTCACAGCCCACTTGATAAACAAGCGGATGAAAACTTATTCGACTACTTTAACAAACTCTCTCCGGAGCCGGGTAAAGCCGAACAGGCGATTGAGATTGAAGGTCGGATGATCCAAACCCGAATAGTGTCTGATTGTATTGTTATGTTTGATTTCCCAGCGCTATGTGAAACCGCTCGCTCGCAAGTGGATTACATGGAGATCAGTCGCTTATATAACACAGTGATTCTATCTAATGTGAAGCAAATGGGTCAGCAAAACGATGATGCGGCAAGGCGTTTTATTGCGCTTGTCGATGAGTTTTATGAGCGTAATGTAACGCTTATCATCTCGGCTGCAGCGCCGATTACTGAACTTTATACCGAAGGTACATTGAATTTTGAGTTCAAACGCTGCATTAGCCGCTTGCAAGAAATGCAATCCCATGAATATTTAGCAAAAGAGCATTTAGCCTAACGGCAATTACTTTTTTGTTAAGAGGACTTGTTCGGTGTGGGTGTTTGTAAACATCTTATTTGAACGAGTCCTTGTCACGCACACGTCGTCATTTCGTTGGATTTTTTGCCTTTTCTATTTTTTTCGAAATTCTTCAGATTTTCTTGTAGAAAAAAGCACCAAGTGCTGGTTTTCACCCAGAAGGCTTGCTATAATCCGCGGCCTGCCACGTTGCGTTCTATTGCCCTCGTCGGCTTAGCCACTGACTTGAGCGGCATAAAAGTCTTAAACTCGAAGGGGTTAAAGCAAATACAAGTAGAGCGGTAGTCCAAGGACTGCCTGTGGTTTTAAAATTGAAAACTTTGGATTTTTATAATGAAAACGTTTGTTGCTAAACCAGAAACTGTAAAACGTGACTGGTACGTAGTTGACGCTGAAGGTAAAACTTTAGGTCGCATCGCTACTGAAATCGCTCGTCGCCTTCGCGGTAAGCACAAAGCTGAGTATACTCCACACGTTGACACTGGTGACTACATCATCGTAATCAACGCTGAGAAAGTTACTGTAACTGGTAACAAAACTCAGGACAAAATGTACTATGCTCACTCTGGTTACCCAGGTGGCCTTAAGTCTATCAACTTTGAGAAACTTCAAGCTAAAAAGCCTGAAATGATCATCGAGAAAGCGGTTAAAGGCATGTTACCTCGCGGTCCTCTAGGTCGTGAAATGTTCCGTAAACTTAAAGTTTACGCTGGTAACGAGCACAACCACGCTGCGCAGCAGCCTCAGGTTCTAGACATTTAAGGAGCACTATCATGGCAAATCAATACTACGGTACAGGTCGTCGTAAAAGTTCAAGTGCTCGCGTATTCCTACGCCCAGGCACTGGCAACATCGTAATCAATAAGCGCTCTTTAGAAGAGTTCTTCGGTCGTGAAACTTCTCGCATGGTTGTTCGTCAGCCTTTAGAGCTAGTTGAAATGACAGAAAAGTTTGACCTATACATCACTGTTGCAGGTGGTGGTACAACTGGTCAAGCGGGTGCTATCCGTCACGGTATCACACGTGCACTAATGGAGTTTGACGAGTCTCTACGTCCAGCTCTACGTAAAGCTGGCTTTGTTACTCGCGATGCTCGTAAAGTTGAGCGTAAGAAAGTTGGTCTTAAGAAAGCACGTAAGAAGACACAGTTCTCTAAGCGTTAATTTATTACGTTTCAAGAATTCAAAAACCCAGCTTATGCTGGGTTTTTTGTTTTTAGCATCTCCTATGTGCACATCAATCTCTCGTATTTACGAGGTATCTAATTCGTTTTGTCCTACTTATTTGCTCAAAAATATCGCGTCGAGTTAAAAAAGTTCAATAAATATAATAATTAGTGCAATTCGAGCGGTAACTTGGCGGTTTTTTTTGCTACAATTGGCGAAGCAAGTAGAAAGGCCTGAGATCCAGTCACGCGATTTGGTGCGTATCCTTAGTCGGGGGGTTGATCTTAGTCAGTATATTGTTGTGTCAGATGCGATATCATAAATACTCGGTTTCATGCTCGAAGTAATCATAGATGATTTTCTGCGGGTTTATTCGGGCATGGATCTGGAATAACCTTGTTTTAATCAAGGTATTTATTTATGATCGCGTCTATTTTGTAATTTCTTAAATTAACCTGCTGTAACTGATGTTCTCAATATAGCAAGTGTTGGGAATCAAGTGGAGATAAGTGGATGAGCAATGCGCCTGTAGACAACAGCCGACGTCGCTTTTTAACTATCGCTACCTCTGTTGTAGGTGGCGTTGGTGCGGTTGGAGCTGCTGTTCCTTTTATTGCGTCCTGGAATCCAAGTGAGCGAGCTAAATCTGCAGGTGCGCCTGTAGAAGTAGATATCAGCAAACTTGAGTCTGGACAACTTATTCGTGTTGAGTGGCGAGGCAAACCAGTTTGGATTGTTAATCGTACACCAAAAATGCTAGAACAAATGAAGCAACACGAAGACCAACTTCGTGATCCTAACTCTGAAGAGCCACAGCAGTTGGCATCTGCGCAGAACGGTTTCCGTTCTAAGCGACCTGAGCTTTTCGTCGCGGTTGGGATTTGTACTCACTTAGGATGTTCACCATCTTTCCTTAACGGAAGCTTTGGTGAAAAAGTAGAAGGCACTGATAGTGGTTTCTTCTGTCCTTGTCACGGTTCGAAGTTTGATATGGCGGGGCGCGTATTCCAAAACGTACCTGCACCACTAAACTTAGAGATCCCTCCGTATACCTTTATTGACGACACTACCATTTTGGTAGGTGAAGAAGAAGGGGTTGCATAATGTCTGTTAATGTAGATAAAGCAGCAAATACGGGCGTTGTGGGCAAAGTTGTTGATTGGATCGATGCTCGTATTCCGATGACTCGCGTCTGGAATATGCACATTGCTCAATACCCAGCGCCAAAAAACTTTAACTTCTGGTACTTGTTTGGTTCACTCGCCATTCTAGTACTGGTAAACCAGATTGTAACGGGTATCTGGCTAACTATGAACTTTGTACCTTCTGCTGAAGGTGCATTTGCATCCGTAGAATACATCATGCGTGATGTTGAATACGGTTGGTTATTACGATACCTACACTCTACCGGCGCATCCGCATTCTTTATCGTGGTCTATCTTCACATGTTCCGCGGTATGATCTACGGTTCTTATCAAAAGCCACGTGAACTACTGTGGTTGTTCGGTATGTTTATCTTCCTAGCACTAATGGCTGAAGCTTTCATGGGCTACTTATTACCATGGGGTCAGATGTCTTTCTGGGGTGCTCAGGTAATCATTTCATTATTCGGTGCAATCCCGGTAATTGGTGATGACTTAACGCTTTGGATCCGTGGTGACTACGTTATTTCTGGTGCAACGCTTAACCGCTTCTTTGCACTACACGTTATTGCACTACCATTAGTACTGGTTATCTTAGTATTCCTTCATATTGTTGCACTGCACGAAGTAGGCTCAAACAACCCTGACGGTGTTGAGATCAAGCGCAAGAAAGGCTCTGTAGCTGAGGAAGACAAACCTAAATTTAAATTCCATGAATACTACACTGATAAAAAAGATATTGTGGATGCAATTCCATTCCACCCTTACTACACAGTAAAAGATGTCTTAGGTGTTGCTGGCTTCTTAATTTTCTTCTGCGCAATTGTATTCTTTGCACCAGAAATGAACGGTTTCTTCCTTGAAGCGCCAAACTTTGAAGCTGCAAACCCGCTGAAAACGCCAGAGCACATTTTCCCAGTTTGGTATTTTACGCCATTCTACGCAATCCTTCGTGCTATCCCTGACAAGCTAATTGGTGTACTAGCAATGGGCGCTTCAATCGTAGCATTGGCACTACTGCCTTGGATTGACCGTGGTTCGGTTCGTTCAATTCGCTACCGTTGTGGTTTCCATAAGTTGAACATTGCTCAGTTTGTTGTCACATTCGTTATCCTTGGTTGGATTGGTGCAACACCGCAAACTGACTTTAAAACGCTATTGTCGCAAATCACGACAGTAACTTATTTTATGTTCTTCGTGTTGCTATTCTTCTACAGTAAAAACGAGAAGACGAAGCCACTACCAACGAGGTTGACGAAATGATGAAAAAGCTAGTAATCGGTTTATTCGCATTGTTGCCAACGTTATCGATGGCAGCGGGCCCATCAGTGCCTTTGATGGAAGCAAATAATGACTTAACTGATAAAGCATCTTTACAGCGCGGCGCTAAGTTATTTATGAACTACTGCCTTGGCTGTCACCAAATGCAATATCAGCGTTATGAGCGTACTTTCCGTGACATCGGTATTCCAACTGAAATTGGTCAAGAAACGCTTATTTTCGATGGTTCAAAAGTAGGTAGCCATATTAAAAACTCTATGGCTAAAGATGATGCTGCAAAATGGTTTGGTGCTGCGCCACCGGACTTAACACTTATCTCTCGTGTTAAGTCTCCGGACTACATCTATACTTACTTGAAGTCATTCTATAAAGATGAGTCTCGCCCATTTGGTGTGAACAACGTTGTTTTCCCATTGGTCGGTATGCCTCACGTACTACAAGAGTTACAAGGCTTGCCAACACCGATCACTGAAGAAGTGGAAGAACACGGTCACACAGTGACTAAAGTTGTCGGCACTGAAACAGATGGTACCGGTGAGATGAGTGTTGATGAATATGACCAAGCAGCACGTGACCTTACAAACTTTTTAGCTTATGTAGGTGAGCCTTCTCGCCTAGAGTCAGAAGCTATTGGTATTAAGGTTATTGGTTTCTTAGTTATCTTCTTCATCCTGGCATTCTTCTTGAAGAAAGAATACTGGAGAGATGTTCATTAATTTGAATATTCAAAGGTGATTTTTGCAATAGGGGCGTTCGCCCCTTTTGCTGTTTAAAGTGATTTAATTACTTTTAGTTTTTTAATGGAGGTAGGCATGGCCGTTGCTGCCAATAAGCGCCCTGTAATGACACTTTTTTCTGGGTCAAACTGTATGTACAGTCACCAGGTACGTATCGTACTTGCTGAGAAAGGTGTAAGTGTTGATATTCACCAGGCTGAAAAGGACAACTTACCAGAAGCTCTACACGAGATTAACCCGTATGGCACTGTTCCTACGCTAATCGATCGTGAGCTTGGCTTGTACCAAGCGAATATCATTATGGAGTATCTAGACGAGCGCTTCCCGCATCCTCCTCTGATGCCTGTATATCCAGTAATGCGTGGTCGTAGTCGTTTAATGATGCACCGCATTGAAACTGACTGGTATTCACTTGCTGAAAAGGTCTCTGCGGGTGGTGATGAAGCTGTACAAGCTCGTAAAGAGTTAACCGAAGCACTACTAGCTGTAGCACCTATCTTCAATGAAGCACCTTATTTCATGAGTGAAGAGTTCAGCTTAGTTGATTGTTATTTAGCTCCACTACTTTGGCGTTTACCACAGCTTGGTATTGAGCTGAATGGTGCTGGTAGCAAAGAGCTAAAAGAATACATGCTGCGTTTATTTGAGCGTGACTCATTCCAAGCATCGCTAACGGATGCAGAGCGTGAGATCAGATCGTAATGACGTCTAATCGTCCTTACTTACTACGCGCGTTTTACGAGTGGATTGTTGATAACGAATGTACACCGCATTTAGTGGTGAACGCAGACTTTCCCTCGGTACAGGTTCCAACACAATTTGTGCAAGAAGGGCAAATTGTGTTGAACGTAAGCCCGTCTGCTGTGACGAATTTCTCTATGGACAATCAAGCGCTGAGCTTTAACGCTCGGTTTGGTGGTCAACCGATGCAGGTATATGTGCCAAACGGTGCGGTATTGGCTATCTATGCAAGAGAAAATGGTGAAGGCACGGTATTTACACCTGAAGAAGAAATCTTTGAAGATGAAGAGTTTGATTTGGTAGAAGAGACGGAAGTCTCACAATCGCCAGAGACTAAGCCGGAACCTGAAAAGAAAAAAGGTTCTCACCTTCGAGTGATAAAATAAAAAAACCTGCGGATGCAGGTTTTTTTATGGCTATTGTTTAGATGTACTCAAAGGCTTTAATCACACGTTTGACACCATTAATATTTCTGGCGATTTCTACGGCTGAGTTTGCTTCTTGTTTGGAGACTAAGCCCATTAAGAACACTTCGGCATTTTCAGTAACTACCTTAATATTTGCGCCATTGACTTCGTCGGCCGCCAGCAGTTTGGTTTTAACTTTGGAGGTTAGCCACGTATCATGTGTTTGCGTCGTGATGCCGATGTTTGAGCTTATTCTCAACTGATTATGTACTTGCTTAATCCCAGCAACGTTCTGTAGCGCACGCTCAGCTTCCGTTTTCATTTCTTGATTAGTGACCTGACCAATCATTAATACTACGCCATTAACACTCACCAGCGTGATATTGGCATGATCTGCAAGGCGCTTAATCTCTTTGATGGCAAGCGTACCTTTAATCTCGATATTGTTATCGTCAATTTGTGCACCGATAGTGCGTCTATCATTTGCAGCAGACACCGCACCGGCTGTACCAGCAACTACCGCAGCAGCACACCCTTGTAGTAACAAGATGGCGGCAAGTAAAGAGGTTATTCTCATCATCATACTTCGTCCTGAGGGAATAAAATTGCGTCGATTAGCTCACTTAAACAGTGAGTATTGAATAGTTGTGACTCGATTATCCGGCTTGGGCGTTTACTTGGGATCCGGATCTCTACGTCCTGTGGGCCCAATAGGCCGGTGATTTCACCACCATCATCGCCAACTAACGCGATGACTTTCATATCTCTAGTCAGGGCTGCTTCCACTGCGCCAATAACCGTCTTTTCTTGCCCGTTTATGGCATACGCCACCAGCAAGTCTCCTTGCTGCGCGAATGCGCGTATTTGCTTGGCAAAGCGCTCTCTGGCTTTACCATTTTCTGGTGACGCCAAATTATATTGCTCATTCGTTAGTGCAATCGCGGGCAGACACGGGCGTTCGGTTTCGTAAAAGTTGCTTAAGATGGTTGCGAAGTGGTGCGCCAACATATGATTACTTGGCGCGCCGCAGCAGATGATTTTATTGCCATTGATCAGGCTCTGAGCCATAGTCATAGCTGCGGTTTCTAGTGCTTTAGGCAATACTTCGCCTGCCGCTATCTGCGCTTGAATTGACTCTGTAAATATAGACTTTATAGATTCTTGCATGCTAAAAAATATTTCTAATCCAGTTTATTTCAGGGGGATCGGCCCCTTGAATGGCAACAAAGTCGACTCTAAGTTGCGTGTTATGCAAATTTTGCTGTGCTAAATAATTATAAATACTACGCTTTAATCTTTGAAGCTTAGTTTTTGATAGTGCGTTAATTGCGCCACCAAAGTGACTGCTATCGCGATACTTTACTTCAATAAACACTAAGGTTTGCGACTCTCGCATAATGAGATCTATCTCTCCGTATTTACAGAGATAGTTTCTGGTGACGGGGGTTAATCCTTGTTTTACCAAGAATTGCTCCGCAATCTGCTCAAAATGCTCGCCCTTACTCCGTGTGTTGCTAAATAGTCCTTTAAACATCCAGATATCCTATCTGACCAAAGAGTCTCCCGCAGGTTTCTCTTGTTGCATAAATAATGGTAGTGGAGGCTGTTCATCTAAGCTCACCAAACGAATTTGTTTATTATGATACTGTGCCCAACTGAGCTTTCGCACAACATCACTGCCACCGCGGATGCTAAGCTGGCCGGTTAAGCCATCAAAACTTTTCCCCGAGAGCCAAGCCAATTGGCGCAGCTCGGGGACTAAATTTGTGGCGTCATATGCCATTGCAAACAAGCGCTGCTCTAAGTCGGCCTGCTCAGGCCATAAAGATTGATAGGCATCTCGAAGCGGTGCTTTTTCAACGGCACCCGGTAGCATCCAAGGTTGCTCGGTAAAATAAAGTCCTTCTAAATCGCCCTTATCAGTAACATCAATTTGTTTACTATAGCTGCGAGAGCTGGCATATAAAGGGATCCTGTCGGCAAATGTACTGACATTGACGTCTAAATAAGGTTTGAGCAGTCGAGTTTCCATTGCATCACCTAAAATATAGATGGCATCAATGTCGCGTCTAGAGCGTGTTTCGCTTTTGACCTCTTTGCGAAATAGACTTTTGATGACGCTAGTGCGTGACTTTGAAGCGTCCACCTCTAAAATGTCGGTGATGACATCCGCCATATTTTTACTATTAGTGTAATAACCTACTTCTGGTGCGGTCTCACTGTAGCGTTTCCAACCTTGATCAAAATACTCAATTAAACGCTTACCAGAGGCATTCGCTGGAGCCAGTAACATGGGTTTTTTATAGCCTTTAGCAAGAAAGTGCTTCATTGCTTGCTCGACTTCATGCTCAGGATTAAGCGCAAAAAAGTACTGTTCACTACTGCTAGGCGTAAGCGTTTCGCGTGCATTTAAAAACAAAGTTGGGTAAGCCGCAAAACCTTTATCTGCGAGTAGTTTTTCAACGTTGGATTTTAATAATGGACCAATGACAAAATCGACATTTGCCTCAGCAAGTTGCGTTACGATTTCAGACTCGGATGCCATTTCATCAATGAAGAAGACTTCTTCAATCGTCCCTTCGTCAGTGGCAGCCAAGAAACCATTTTTAAGCGCTGTACCGAGTCGCTCGCTCGCACCAGATTGTGGTAATAACACCGCAAGTCTTTTAACTTGGTAAGGTTCGAGCGCAACAGCACCTTGTAAATCTTTAGGCAGCAAAGCAACCGCAGGGTGATTAGCAAAACGACGACGCCAATTATTCATGGCTTGGTCGAGCTGGACGCTCGAACCCAAATAAATTTGTTGATATTTAGCTAGTGTCACCCAACCACGCTGTAAAACAGAGCCAGAATCAAAGCGCTCTAGGGCGTAACTTGATAGCTGCTGTAGCGCGAGCCAAATCTCTTCGTGTAACCCAGCCACCGCTAAGTTATGTTCATTTGCAATATCGGCCGCTTTAAAGTATTCAACCAACGCTTTTTTTGGTAATTGTTGCGAGGCATAAATACTACCCAGTAAATACTCATACCAAGCTTGGTGTTCAGGGGTGTTGAGTCTACCCTCTAGCGTGTTTAGGATGGCTAACGCATTGGCATACTGCGATAATTCTTTGCGAGCATA
Organism: Pseudoalteromonas sp. XMcav11-Q; assembly: GCF_040104525.1. Classification (NCBI taxonomy): domain Bacteria; kingdom Pseudomonadati; phylum Pseudomonadota; class Gammaproteobacteria; order Alteromonadales; family Pseudoalteromonadaceae; genus Pseudoalteromonas; species Pseudoalteromonas sp. XMcav11-Q. Next base: position 373,799 of record NZ_JBECOX010000003.1, on the reverse strand, counting down.
TGCGATATATAATTTGTTTTGAATATGATCAACACTGGCTTTAGCTTCCATCGCTAAACCAATTTGCTCTAACATTTGCCAGTCTTTTTCTAAGATAGCAGCGTCTCTGGCTGCATATAGCAATTGGATTTTGACAACGCCTTCTTTACTCTGCGCCTTTGCAAATAACGACGCGGCATTGTCATCCGATTGGCTAACGGCTTTAGTTGTTTTAGTTTCTTGGGGGGATTTGGTGACATTTGTGCTTGTACTACAAGCGGATAACCCCGACAATATGGCAACTAAAAGCGCTATCTTTTTAAACTGCACAGGCAAACCTTCTTTTTCACGACTGAGTGGATATCTTACTGACTGATATTGGAGAGCTCAATGGCTAATCTTCACAACGAAAACAAAATCGGCACCCTACATATTGTAGCGACACCAATAGGTAATTTAGATGACATCAGTGAACGTGCACTGAAAGTGTTAAGTCAGGTCGATTTAATCGCTGCCGAAGATACGCGCCACACCGGTAAATTATTGAGCCACTTTAGCATTAAAGCAAAAACTTTTGCACTGCATGATCACAACGAGAAGCAAAAAGCGCAGCAAATTTTAGATTGGTTAAACGAAGGCAAAGACATCGCGCTAGTGTCTGATGCGGGTACGCCGCTTATCAGCGATCCAGGCTATGCTGTGGTAAACCTGTGCCGTGAAGCGGGTGCTACCGTTACTCCCGTTCCTGGCGCGTGTGCCGCCATTGCTGCCGTGAGTTGTTCAGGCTTACCAACAGATAAATTCCAATTCGTGGGATTTTCACCAGCAAAAAGCCAAGCGCGTCAGCAATTTTTTAAAGATGCAGTCGCCTCTGGCATCACCAGTATCTTGTACGAAAGCACCCACCGCATTATGGCGAGTCTAGAAGATATGAAAATCGCGCTGGGCGAAACACAACAAGTCGTTTTTGCTAAAGAACTGACCAAAACCTACGAAACCTTTTTCAGTGGCACGGTTATCGAGCTCATTGAGTTTTTAACCGCAACGCCTGAAAAGCAAAAAGGTGAGCTGGTGTTGATGCTACCCGGTGAACAAAGAGATGAACAAGCATTAACGCCAGAAGCGAAAAAGCTGATTGAGTTACTAGAGCCTGAAATGCCATTGAAGAAGGCCTGCGGCGTGGCAGCTGAATATTTAGGGCTAAAAAAGAACGCCTTGTATAAGGCTATCATTGCTGAGCGAGAAGCGTAATACACGCAATTTATCGCGTGCGTTATTGCATTAAAGTGCGTATAATCGCCCGCCTGAGTCAGCCGGATAATCGCTGCCTGTGACGAAAATGATCAGGGGGAGGAAAGTCCGGGCTCCAATGGGCAGGGTGCCAGCTAACGGCTGGGGGGCGTGAGCCTACGACAAGTGCAGCAGAGAGAAGACCGCCTAAGTCCTTCGGGACCGGTAAGGGTGAAAGGGTGCGGTAAGAGCGCACCGGGCCACTGGTAACAGTTGGTTGCAAGGTAAACTCCACCCGGAGCAAGACCAAATAGGGTTCCTTATGGTGTGGCCCGCATCGGAACCGGGTAGGTTGCTCGAGCCTAGGAGCGATCCTAGGCCTAGACGAATGATTATCGATCTCCTTCGGGAGTGAACAGAACCCGGCTTATAGGCTGACTCACACCTCAAGCGTAAACATCCCTACATGAGATGTTTACGCTTGAGACTCCCACTTTATCACCTCACGATTACCTTGTTAAAAACGCCATTTATTTGTATATCTCACCACTTTTCGTTAATTTATTCACCAGTGTTTTCTCGTTGAATTCATTTAAGTGACTGATAAGAAATAACTTTTATGGTTGGTACAATACTTGGAAAGATAGAGCCATCTCTCAAGCGAAAATGAGTAATGGAACTATCATGTACAAGAACAACAAAGTTTTACTATCAACCCTGTTATGGTTTGGCACGCTTTTATGGTCGGCATTATTTTCATCCTTAGTGAAGGCTGAGTCGGTAGACAAGCTGATCAAAACCCTCATGAAAGAAAGGCATATTCCGGGCTTACAGTTGGCCGTGGTTAAAGACGATAAAATCATCAAGCAAGGAAGTTATGGTTTTGCAGACTTACAGCATCAAGTGCCTGTGACTGAGCAGACGTTATTTCCGATTAATTCGATGACAAAGGCGTTTACCGGTGTTGCGATTGTACAGTTAGCTGAGCAAGGTTATCTAAACATTGACGATGAAATTGGTAAACACTTACCTAATTTACCTAAAGCTTGGCTGCAACTCAAAATTAATCAATTAATGGGTCATACCACAGGTTTGCCGCCGATCCTGGCATCAAATTATGCCCTAGAAACCATTGTACCGAACGATGTGGAAGCCTCATGGCAAGCTGTGCAAAAGCAGCCTCTTTTCACACCATGGAAGAGTTACGTCCTTACATCAATACTTTAAAGTATTTGCCCACTATTTTGCGATACTCTGATAGACTGATCAAAGAAAAAGTCATTAGATTAGTAATTTTTAACATGAAAAATATTGGTAAATCAATGTGTTGATAGGGGTTTAAAAAATGGGTAATAGGCTTTAATGTTTGAGAAAGTATATTTATCGTTATGCTCAATTGTTCTGAAAAAGCAGCTACTGTTTTATAAGATTAATTGAAAGTAGGGAACTATTAGTTCATAATTACGTCAAATAAAACGTCAAAAAAAATGTCTACTTTTAAGCTGAGCTCATAGGATAAAAAGTGAAATATCAAAAGCCGCCAGTCAAATACGTTGCCGCTAAGTTAAAATTTAGCAAGGTGTTTGGCAAATATGCTGAAGACAAATATAAAGATGTTCTTAATAAACTAGAAACAATTGGTCTTGAAAGAATTGTTGTAAGTAAAGTTAATCAATTAGAATTACATCAGTCTGGTGAAAACTTTAAGTTTTCAGAAGGAACAGTTGATAGGGTTGGTTTTTTTTCCGCTAATAGTAAGCGTTGCGCTATTATTTCGGAGCAAGTTTTAGAGTTCAGATTGAGTGAATATGACGATCATAAACATTTTTTAGATGATGCCTATTCATTCTATGAGAAGTTTATTGAAAGCGGCTTTGCCGTAGAAAATCCAATTAGTGAGATTGAACTTCATTATGTTGATCACTTTATTCCTGTGGAATGTGAATTAGCAGACATGTTTCAAGGAGTCACTTTGCCCATAGGTCAATTCTATAGTAATGGCAACGACTTTTTTCAATTTGGCGGACTAAACTTTAGCCGAATTCTTGACTCTAAAAGAGAGAAAGTACAGGTATCTCTAGAGCAGCTACCGATAGGGGCTACGGGAGAAGGTGAACAAAGAAACTTACCAAAGCTTTTACCGGACACTCTGATAGAACCAGATAGTAAATTAGGCATGCCGATTTCTGTAGAATATCCAGAAAGTTCGGTTGGTAAGCATTACGCACTAGTGCATACCCAAGGTTCAAAATTAATTACACCTGAAGACAATAAAACCGAAATTAGAGAGCATTTAGAAGAGTTGTATAAAGAAGGCCGATTAACATTTGATAAAATGATTAATGCTGAAGTTTGTAATGGAATTTGGGAATTGATGGAGTAAGTTTATGCAAGTGTATGATTTAGCTAGTATTGGTGGGCCAGCCGCAATGTTGCCACCTCCGATAGAGGTTTATACAGAAAAAGAAGCTAGATTTTTGCCTCCTAGAGTACATGTAGAAAATAACACCTATGTCATTTACTCTCCAAAGACTAAAGCAGAGAGCGAACGGCCTTTGCCAGCATTATTACATGTTGAGGATTGTGTATCTCTATGTCAGAGGGTATTAGGGTTAAAAATCCAAGAAATTGCTAAGTTACTTGATATTTCAAGGGCCTCTTTAGATTTGCATAGAAAAGGTAAAGTAAAAAATATGGAACCATATTTTAAACTCGCTTGCTTTGTTAATCATATAGAAGAGTCATTTAGTGGTGACATATGCAAAGCCATGCGAAGTGTCCTTATTGAAAGGAAAACACTAGTGCAGCATTTGCTTGCGAACAAAGATAGCCTTGAAAAGATGATACCTTATTTCGAAAAGGCAAGTGATAAATTAGATAGTATAACGCTTAGAAAGGTTAAAATTGATGCGAACTTAGCTGCTACTCGGTTAGCTGGTATAGGTCAAGTAGGCTAATTTGAGGTAGGTTTAGTCAGTGCAAGAGTTGATTGAAATTGGTATTCGTCAGGGAACAATTCTTACTTTCGATAAGGGGATTGGTAGCGATAATTCAATTTTTCAAGACATAAAAGCAGGGCGATTTGGACTATTCTCGGATGGAAAGGTAGGTCCTTCTAATATTTTATTAGTGCTCACGCAGGAGTGTGGGATTGCTTCTAGAAACACTATCGAAGTCCTACAAGGGAAGAAAGAGAAAAGGTTTAATGAAGAAAAGTATCAACATCTATTAAATGCTCAAGACTATAGTAAATTAGTTTTTAAAATAGGTGAAGACTTTTATAGCTTTAAAGAAACTGAGCTTTCTAAAGTAAATCAAGAAGCTATTTTGAAGTTGTTTCATGATGAGCTTATCAGGCTTGAACAGCTTGCTCATTGGCAAAAGCGACGCCTCTTAGATTGGAGAAGACTAGAGTATACTAGAGTACCTTTCCCCGATAAGTTTAATCGGGCCTTTAAATATTACTATACTGCAGAAGGTAAATGGTTCCCAGATTTTCTTCAGGAAAATCAGGAGAATATAGATTCTGTACGGGTTTATATTTCCCCTGATAATGATGAAAATGCAGATGAATACAATATATCTTTTTGCGCACTTCTGACTGATGCTTGTAGTGAGGAACAGGCGGAAGAAATTTCTGTTAAGCTTTTGGAAATGCTTACTGAAATTAATGAAAAAGAATCATTCCTTAAACCATTACAGTTAGATAGTTATGAAGGGGAAATAGATGTTCCGGATGCTGTAATGTTGTCACTGACAGGGCGCTACGATGAATTTACTTTTGCTAATGCCTTTCATATGAAAGAGTTTAATCTAGAGTTTCTTTGTTATTAGCGTGAAATATTTTATTGTTAGCATAAAGCGTGTTGATGTATCACTATAAGTTTGTACACACAAGTTCAGTATAATCAGCTATTTTACTACCACCTACTGCGGCTCACCATTTTCAATAAGTGAACGCTATCCGTAATTATCAGTATTGACCTATTCGACTGGATTAAGCTAGCCCATCGTAAATTTAAAACTGATCTTCCCTTGAATAACTAGAGAGTGTTTTAGCTTGCAAATTGTGCCACCGAGTGTGTCACTAAATAGATAAACTAAATCCAATGTGCTGTTTTATAACGCATTGATGTGTTTACTTTTCAGCTTATAGGCTGACTCACACCTCAAGCGTAAACATCCCAACATGAGATGTTTACGCTTGAGACTCCCACTTTATCACCTCACGGTTACCTTGTTAAAAACGCCATTTATTTGTATATCTCACCACTTTTCATTAATTTATTCACCAATTTTCACTTGCTGATTTTATTTAAGTTACTGACAAATAATGACTTTTAAGGTTGGTACAATACTTGGACAGATAGAGCCATCTCTCAAGCGAAAATGAGTAATGGAACTATCATGTACAAGAACAACAAAGTTTTACTATCAACCCTGTTATGGCTTGGCACGCTTTTATGGTCGGCATTATTTTCATCCATAGTGAAGGCTGAGTCGGTAGACAAGCTGATCAAAACCCTCATGAAAGAAAGGCATATTCCGGGCTTACAGTTGGCCGTGGTTAAAGACGATAAAATCATTAAGCAAGGAAGTTATGGTTTTGCAGACTTACAGCATCAAGTTCCTGTGACTGAGCAGACGTTATTTCCGATTAATTCGATGACAAAGGCGTTTGCCGGTGTTGCGATTGTACAGCTCGCTGAGCAAGGTTATCTAAACATTGACGATGAAATTGGTAAGCACTTACCCGATTTACCAAAGGCTTGGCAGCAACTTAAAATTAATCAATTAATGGGTCACACCACAGGTTTGCCGCCGATCCTTGCATCAAATTATGCCCTAGAAACCATTGTACCGAACGATATTGATGCCTCATGGCAAGCTGTGCAAAAGCAGCCTCTTCAATTTACACCTAACTCGCGTTTTAGTTATAACCAAACCGGCTATGTGATTTTGGGTAAAATCATTGATAAATATGCACCTGAAGGGTTTCCTGCTTTTATTACCAAGATGCAGTTAGCACGTGCCAATATGCCGCAAACCGCGCAGGCAGGTTTTGATTATCTTGAACTTATGGTGCCAAATCAGGCTCGCCAATATATTCATTTAGGTGAGGAGAATTACAAAAACTTTTACGGCGAATTCCCTTATATGTTGAGAACCGCCGCGGGAATGAGTTCAACCGCAACGGAACTAGCTAACTATGTTGTATCACTACAACAAGGCGAGCTGGTTAAAGAGTTAGATATGCTATGGACGCCAGTTAAGCTGAACAACGGGCGTACAGAAGCCTTTAACACCAAAGAAAACGGCTATGCAATGGGCTGGCAAGTGATTCAGCGTAAATATCACCCAGCGATCAGCGCAAGCGGAGGAAACGCGACTACGGTGATCACCTACCCTGAAGACAAGGTTTCCGTGATTGTACTTACTAACCTGTTGGGTGGATTACCCATTGAGTTTGTTGATAATATTGCCGCTTACTATATTCCCAACTTTAACGGCGCTAATAAGAAAAAGTCCTACCAGCCAATGGCGTACTTAAAGCAGCTTACAGATAAACAAGGCTTTGCCGACTTCGCGACTACGTTTGCAAAAGCGCAGCAAGATACCGGTGTAATGTATGATTTAGAGATCTTGGTGGAGTGGGGCAATAAGCTTGTTGAAGATGGTCAAGTTAATAATGGTATCGAAATCTTTAAATTTGCACTGACACAAAATAACGAGCAGCCATATTACCACAACAGCATCGCGCAAGCGTATGAGTTAAATAAGCAGTATGCACAAGCACTTGAGCACTATCAGCAGTTACTTGCGATAAACCCAAACAGTCAGTTCGCAAAAAATAAAGTAGCGGTAGTGAAGGAGTATCTTTAACTCTCCATAAGACTGTGACGGCAGCCTAAGCAAATCGAAAGCCGCAAGTTCAATTACTTGCGGCTTTTTGGTATTGGCAATAAATCGCTGTCTATACTTAACGAAGTATTAGAAGCTGCGGTATACTACGCAATCACCTATTTGAGCTATGTACTGCTATAGACATAACTAGTACAGGCCATTGATAGTAAACCTGATTGAGAAAGTCATACCATGAGCCAACAACCTACTCCACCCTTTGAGCCACAAACACCTAACCACTGTGTTGATGCCTTTCGCCGCTTTAGCGTTGCACCCATGCTGGATTGGACGGATTTTCTTGATTGCTAAAGTGTATAAAGGTTTAAGGGTGATTAAAGGATCACCTAAACGACTAGGGTGACTGCCTTGAATTTTAGCTATCCATGCTTAGTTGACAGAGTCCATGTTTGGTTCAGAAGTCTTATATGAGTATTACCTCGAAAATCTTTCAATTAACCTTTCAAACTTTTTAATTTGTTTATATTTTGGCCGCTTTCCAACTTTTATCCGATTTAACATCTTATATACCTCTGTAAGCTGCTGACCAGTATGGTATTCAGAGTAAAGGTTCCTTCTTTTAGTCCAAACCATAACCAGATCTGTAAAGTGCTTAAAGAACCAAGGGTTGTTCCTCAGTTTCTGTATTTCATGGATGTAATCTCTAAAATATATTCCCAAATCAATTACCATAGAGCGATAAGCTTGGTAAAGGTATAGCTCATCGTAGACCCCATGATTAACTGCATTACCAGCTCGCTCCCAAGTGTTGAGAACATAATTTATACTAATTTTTATTTTTTTCTCATCATCACTTAAGTGTTCTTTTGCAAACTCTACTAAAGGTTTTTTATCCCTATTTATTATTGCTTTTCTTACGTCAGCGAGGCTGCGTTTATAGGTTTCATCAGTAAGAAGCGACTGTTGAAAGGCTAATGCGTTTGTTTGCATAAATGTATGATTATTCGACTTAATAGTTATTGTCGCAGCGGTAACAGCTAGGACTGCAGATGCAAGTACAGCCAGCGGTGCTAATATACTATAGGTCGTAGCGTGATAGGCTATGCTGCTCAGTATAAATAAAGTAGTACTAGCGATAAGGATTATGAGCCAGTAAGGCATTCTTGTTAACATAAAGTTTCCCTGAAATGAAAAGGGAAGCGTTTAGCTCCCCTCTAGTGAATTCTATTTCTTGTTAAGAAAGTGCTATTAAAAGCCCCAGTCTTCTTCTCTGTAGGTCATTGTGTTCATAATATCATCTCCGGTTAAGATTCTTAAGTTCTAACAGTACCTATTCGCCTTGTTTTTGGCTTGGTTTTATTAAGATACTATTGTTAATAACTATAAAGTAGGAAAGTACCAAAGGCAAGATCAATATAAAGTGATAAAAAGAGAATATATTCACAGTGTTGGCATCATGGGCTTACTATGCCTACAAACGCATTATTTCCTTTTATCCCTTGTTACAAAGACTTACCAGTAAAAACAACCCTGCCAACTAGCGTGCAATTCCCATTAATTGGAATAAGTTGATCTGGCCAATTAGGGTTTAGTGCTTTTAGGTATTTTTGCCCGCCTTCGATTATAAGTTGTTTAAACGTGGCCTGATTATCGTCATCTAGTCGTGCCACCACATAAGAGCCATGAACGCAGGCCGCTTCTGGATCGACAAATATCAAATCACCATCTTGGAACTTTGGTTCCATACTTACACCTTGCACTCTAAGTATAAAAGACTTATCGCTACAATTAACAGGGCAAAGAAAGTGTTCGGCTTCTAATTCACTGACTTCTTGAATATCAGCCCATGCGCCAGCTTGAACCCAGCTGATCAAGGGAAGCCTATTTCTAATTTCGGGTCCAATGGATGCGTTATCAAGTTCACCAACTCCAAACTGCAAATATTCAGGTGTACAGCTAAGAGCTTCTGCTAATTTATCTAGTTTTTTTGTAGTCTGACTTTTCCCTGATTCGAGCTTTTGAAGTGTTTGCTGTGCCATATCTGCCAGTTCAGATAGCTTCACTTGTGTTAAGCCCAACTCTTTACGTCTATTTCTTATTCTTTCTCCGATATTCATAACAGTCCCTTATAGGTGCTTAAACAGCCTGAATTATATTTTTATCATCTTCAACTACCGTCAATAGCTATTTTACAGCGAAAAGGGGTATTGACAACCGCAGTTTGGCAGTATTAAATTACCGCCATAGACAGTATTTTAGTGGTTTTTTTATGGAAGGTATAAAAAGAGCAGTAAAATTGTATGGTGGACAGACAAAGCTAGGCAACGCATTAGGTGTTAAACAAGCCTCGGTTTGGGATTGGATAAATAAATATGGACAAGCCCCGGCAAAGTACATCAACAAAATTTCAAAACTAACGAATGGTCAGGTTTCAGTAAGTGAGCTGTTATCTGATCACGAGAAATAAGGACATAGCGATGAATATGACTTTTGCGCTTTTAGCTCGTTTTAATAATCCAGTGGTTCCGCTAAGGGATGTGTGCAAAGAGTTTTTTGGTGTAAACCCAAAGACCGCTGAGCAACATGCCAAAGCGGGTAAGTTTCCAATTCCTACATTCAAAATGCGCGACTCTGAACGTGCGCCAACATTCGTTAACGTGAATGATTTGGCTGATTATCTCCAAGCACAATACGACAGCGCCCGAGCTGAATGGGAGCGTGTGCAATCATGAGCCATACCGTTGTTGAAGTTAAAGAGCTGATCACAGACCCAAGCCATTGGGAAATCCAAGTAATGAAAGTTCAGCAACTACGCGCACAAATTCGGGCGCACAAGGCAAGGCGTGAAGCAGAGGCCAAGCGCCTAGAGCAAGAACAGCGTGCGCGTAAAAATGGTGAGCGTAGCAATCAGTTATTAAAGTCGGCGCTGGCGATGGCCGCCCGCAATCGCATGAATGAGCGGGTTGTGCTGTGAGTGTGACACCTGAGTCTCGTTCACTCCCTATTTGCTGGGAGCTGGTTGATACCAATACCGACAACCCCAAGATGCAGCCCATTACCATTACACGGGCTGCGCCTCATTGTTGGGGTATGTTTGGGTTTGATAAAACCGCAGAGCAAGTAAAAGAGCGTCTGGCGCAAATACCAACCAATCGTTTGCGCCGCATTGCTGCCCGCGAATATGCCAAACGTTTTAACTCAAGCAGCGCTAAAAACCCCGAGCGTTCTGCCAATATTTATCTGCGCAAAACCACAGAGCGAGTGAGCGAAATTATCGAGCGTTCACCACTTACCGTCCGCGAATTAAACAATAAAAAAGCCCGTAAAGATAAAGCCAAACAATTGGCGACGATCTGCCAGCAAATGGGTATTGTCGAATTTACTCACTCAATGACAGAGGAAGATTTAGAGCAACTTGTATTTGCAGGTTATATCGCAATGCACGATTTTACTTTGTCACAGGGGATAAAGCCGCCTTACCAAGCAACGTTTAACGCCGCCAAGTCCACGCGAATAGAGGATAGCTGGCAGCGTTGTAATACTCATTTGCTAGCCGACCGATTAGAACGCGGTATTCGCCGTATGCAATGTGATATGTGGTGGCTGCGCAAGCTCGACCGGTTGCGTGACACTACGCTTGAGCATTTGAATATCACTATGGGGCAGGTCAAAAAAGGGATCTCCCCTTATGCCAGTAAAGATGCGGTGCAAGAGTTTCGCCATAGCAAAAAGTCACAGGCCGAGTGGGTCGAGTCTATGCAGTTAGAAAGCAAAGACGGCGATACCATCGATCTTGCCAAAGTATTCGAGGGGTCTATTTCAAACCCTGAGATCAGACGCATTGAAATGATAGTGCGGATCAGAGGTTACAAAGAGTGGGCAGAACAACAGGGCATGTCCTGCATGTTTTACACCATCACAGCACCGTCCAAGTACCACGCTAACAGTGATAAATACAACAATGCTTCACCACGGGAAACCCAAGAGTATTTGGTAAAGCAGTGGGCAAAGGTTCGTGCTGAGCTATCCAAAGCTGAAGTAAAAGTGTTTGGCTTACGTATTGTTGAGCCTCATGCCGATGCAACCCCGCATTGGCACATGGTGCTGTTTATGAAGCCGAGTGACGAGCCCACAGTAACCAACACCCTGCGCCGCTATGCTTTACAACATGACGGCAATGAAGAAGGAGCCGCGAAAAATCGTTTTGATGCCACGCCTGAAGACAAAAGCAAAGGCGATGCCGTGTCTTACATCATCAAATATATTTCTAAAAATATTAACGGCGCGCACATGGATGATATGTACGACGACGAAACAGGCCAGCCAATAGAGCCAGAAAACGGCATTGTGATGAATGTGGCTGCGTGGGCGAGTCGTTGGCGTATTCGTCAATTTCAGTTTATCGGTGGCGCACCCGTTGGCCTTTGGCGTGAATTTCGCCGTGTGCCCAAAGAGTCTGTCGAAAAACTGTCGGAAATAGCCCAAGAGATTTTCGAGGCTGCGGATAACAGCCGCTTTGCGGAATTTATCGAATTGCTCGGCGGCGCATTGGGTGAGCGTCCCGCCCCCGTGGATTTAGCCAAAGAAGACAACGGCACTAACCACTATGGCGAGGATAAAAAGCGCGTAGTCGGGATTGTTTCAGATGGTACTACGTATGTAACTAGAGCCACGCAGTGGCTTTTAAAGAGGAGCGGCAGCGACTCACCTTGGAGCACTGGAAATAACTGTAATACCCCAGCCCATGATTGGCAGGTCGGGCACGGGGATAAATTAAATCCCATCGTTTTAATTCCCCCAGAACATCGCGAAGCGGTAATTCGGGGAGCAACTTATCAAGAAACAGACGAAATCAACCAAACCGTGACTCATTACTGGGTCAGCGGAGGACAGCTAATGCAGGAGTCAATGAGTTATGCAACACATAGTTAGGTCAATCAAAGACAAAATCGACCAGGCGAAAAAGTTACCCGCCTTTAAAGCAGGTAAAAAAACCGAATTGGCAGAGGGGGCACTGGATGAAACCGTGGCTTTGCTCTCAGAAATGGTCAGTCGAATAGAAATATTGGAGGCGACTTATGGCGAAATCGACTAACGAGGAATTAGGCGTAATTGAGTGCGATGGCTGCGATTCGTTCGCCAGTATCCGCCGCCGCAAAAATGGTAAACAGCTATTGTATTTGCACTGCAAAAACTGCGGATTAGACCAAAGAAGCGGAGCGAATTTGCAAGCGAAATGGGCAAAAGCCATAAACCAGCAACACCAGCAACCACAAGCTTTACAAAGCAAAATAAGCGAACCCGAAAACGTCACGGCGCATCACACCCCAGCGCCAGACGAATGGGCACCGAAAATTGAGCAACACCATAGCGAACTAGGAGCAAATGAACATGCAAAATCAAGCGAACCCACTACCGAGCGAACTACAGAAAACACCGATAGCGACAGCCATGGACGATTTAACCTTTGGGGCTGGCTCGCCCTCGGTGCAATCGGAGTCGCAGCCATCGCCACAGGCGGAAGAGTACAGCCATCTCGATAAGTTTACCGCCGATTCTCACAGCGAACCCCAAGCGGGCGAAGTGAGCGAAACGGAAGAAATGACCGACAGCGACATTAGTGCGCTGGCAGGGTATGGCGTATCGTCATTGGCCGACTTTATTGAGTCGAACATTGAAGCACCCGTGACCATCGACAACGATACCCGCGAAGTCATCACCGAAAAAGCCGCGCCAGTGGTACGCAAGTACTGCAAAGGTGGGATGCCGCCGTGGCTGGCTCGTTGGAAAGAAGAAATTGAACTCGGGCTAGTGCTCGGGTCGGCGGCGCTGTCGGTGTATAAGCAAATCAAAGCGCATGAAAAAGCCAATACGGCAAGCGAAACCGAAGCGAAAAGCGAAGCAAAAGAGGAGGTGAATTTTGCCTATAAACCCCAATAACGCCCTAAAGGCACGGCACGTATGTTATTTGGCTGGCACTGGCGGCGGCAAAACCACCGCCGTGAAGTTGCTTGATTTGGTGGGCGACCAATGCGCGATTTTCGATTTATACGGCGATTATAAATTTGATGGTCGCAAAAAAGGGCATTTTAATGGCCTTGGTGGTCGTGCGGTGCATCACTTCAGCACCCGAAAGCAATTCGCTCAAGCCTTTGTCGATGCGTGGCGCTCGGGCAAGAAGTTTGTTGTGGCTTATAGCCCCGAGTTCCCCAAGTCATTAAAAGGCGATCAGCTTAAAAAAGCCAAGCAAGCCGAGCTTTACTGGTTTGGTCAACTCATGTGGGAAGCGGCGGACGGCAACCGAGAATTGCACGTTGTGATTGAGGAACTGGCCAAGCTTAGCGACACCGCTGGCAAAGACGATTCCATCATTGGTGAGCTGGCAACCGGTGGGCGAAAGTTCGGTGTGATTTTGCACACGGTATTTCAGCGTTCGCAAGAAGTGCCCAAAACCATTTGGAATAACTCGCCCCGTAAAGTGCTGGGCGCACAAGAAGCCCAAGCGGATGCCAAACGAGTATCGGTTGAGTTAGATGCCGAGCTTAAAGACATTTACCAACTGAGCAAACTCAACGCCCATTATGAAGATGAGCGCCTTTATTATCTGATTAAATATAAGGGCGGCATTGGCAATATTGAGCCAAAAGTCATCTATCTGAAAACGGGCAAAGCCAAAAATCTCACCTTTGAGCAACTGCGAGCCGCATAAAAAATCACCCAAAAGAGCGAAAATTTCGCTCTTTTCGCTCCCCCTAGAGCGAAAACCGTTTGCCCCAAGAGCGAAACGCCTGATTTATTACTTAGCGATTATTTCAACAAAACAGGTAAATCGCATGATGAATAAAACAGTTTTAACGTCCGTGGGTGTTACATTGGGCGTGCTTGCCGTACTCAGTAACGTTCGCGCACTTCGTTCAATCAAACGCACAATCGTAGGTTAAGGGGGCGCAATGTTAGAAGTTTCTCCGCTTAATAATCTAACAGGTGTGGCCGCTGGCGGCAGTGTGTCGTTAACGCTGCCTGTTGGCCGTACCTACGAAAAAATTCACCTGCAATACGCGGGGGTTACGCCTGATCAAATCAAAAACCTAAAAGTTGAGCTGCAAGGTCGTACACTGACCGAATACGCCACGTTGCAAGATTTGCTTGACGAAAACGCTTACTTTAAGCGCGAGCAAGCGGCGGGCTATGCCACGCTGTATTTTGCCCGTCCTGAAATCCAAGGTGTGTTAAACCCATCATTGGTTGAGCAGCGTTTCTTTGCCCTTGGCACCATGGGCTTGTCGATTGCACAAGTTAAGTTCGATATTGCCGCCGATGCGGCCGACCCGGTGATTAAAGCATTTGCTGAAAAGTCATCGCCCAGCGCTCCTGGTTGGTTATTCAAACGCCGTTCGTTCCGCTACAACTTTGCCGTGGGTATCAATGAAATTGAAAACCTACCACGCCCATTGGGTGCAAAAATCGCGTTAATTGAGATTAAAAAGGCGGGTATCGACTCAGCTGAGTTCTTGGTTAACAACGTGAAATGGCGTGACCACATTCCTACAGCACTACACAAACACCACCTTAAACAGCGCGGTCGCTCGCCGCGTGCCAACGTGCACGCCATTGATTTGTTCTTATCTGGCGATGTGTTTAGTGCATTGGCGCTCGATAACACCATCAACGATATGCGCTTACGGGTAGAAGCCACGGAAGCGGGCAGCGCTGAGGTAGTCGTTCATTACTTTGACGATTACGCCAAATCAACATTCTAAGGGGGTTGAGCTATGCAACCAGAGGGAGCGCCAACAATGGCGGCAACAAACAGCGGTGGTGGCTTTTGGGATGGCGCGAACTCATTTTTGGGTAACGCGCTAAAAATCTGGGGCGATTACGAGAAAGTCAAAGCGGTTAAATCGTCCAACGGTGTCACCCAAAAAGAGCACATGAACGCCGCCGAGCTAGACAACGGCGCGGCGGTGCTTGTGGATGCTCCAAAAACCCAAACGGCGCAGCCTAAAGAGCCTATGGTATTCGGTTTACCGCAAAAAACCGTGTTGTATGGCTTTGGTGGGCTGTTAGTAGTGGCTTTAGCAATGAAGGCAATGAAATGAACAATCCAAAGAACTTGAAATACTTTGCGTACGGCGTGGCCATCTCGGTGGTCGGCGCAATCGTGGCCGACTACGTTCGCGATTGGCTGCGTGACAAGGAGCAAGCCTAATGTTTGGCGCAATGCTCGGGGCAACGGGCGCAGTGCCTAACCTGAGCAATGGGGCGGGCAGTCCCATTAGCTCGGGCGCAACATCGGGCACGGGCGACCAAACCCAATCAATCGGCTTTACGGGCGGCAACATCAATTTTGGCGGCGGCACCAACAATCAATTATTGATTATCGGTGTGGTGGCCGTTGCGGCTTTGTACTTGTTGAAAAAATAGGGGGCGGTTTGCGTATCGCACACATTAGCGAAATTCATCATATTCAATCGGCGGCAGCAGAAGACTTTGAAACGATTAAAGCCGAAGTGGCGCAAGGTCTAGCGGCGCTGGTTGAGTTTGATGGCTGTTACTGCGTGCTACGCCATGACCGTGACGGGCTGTGTGTGGTGTGTGCCGAGGGTAAGAACTTACTGTCGATTGCGCCAAGTATTGTGGCGTTGGCACACCACATCAAAGCCCCCTCGATTGTGTACCACACCAAACGCAAGGCGTTAAAACGTTTATTGTCGGCCTATTCATTTGTGTACGAGTCGACAGACGAGGACGGCTATGCAATTTATAGGATGGCTTTAAATGGGCAGTAAATCCAGAAGCAGATCAAGTCAAACCACCAACAATACCAGCACGAGTATTGGGGTGCACGGTGATAATAACGGCTATATCACCAATGGCGATGGCAACACATACAACATCACCCAAACCGACCATGGGCTAGTTGATGCAATTCAAACCATTGGCGGCAATATGGCCGATGCCAGTATTGCGGGCTTTGATACCGCCAGTGATATGACACGGGACGGTTTTGACTTTGCCAGTAACATCAATCGTGACTCGCTCGACTTTGCGGGCAGCACCTTGGCGGATTCATTCAGCTTTGGGGAAGAAGTGATAACCCAAGCGGGCGGGGCGATGACGGACGCCATGGTGTTTGGTGAACGCGCATTAACTCAAGTGGGCGATACCAGCCGCGATGCCATGGTGCTCAGTGAAAACGCCATGGGCATTACTAGCGACATTGCCACCGACAGCATTGACGCGCAAAACGCTTTAACCCGTGATGCCATCACAGAAAACAGCGACCTAGCCCGCGAAATGATGACGCTCTCGGCGGGCATTAATAGCGATGTGATGGGCTTTGCTGGGGACACGCTCGACACCACAGTGAATGCGTTAGGCGATGCCAACGCTCGCATTACCGATGTGGCAAGCGATTCAATGCACAACTCGGCACAGTTGGCAGGCATGACCATTGATGCCACCGACAACGCCAACGCGCGCATGACCGATGTAGCCGTGTATTCCATGGATAACGCATCCAATCTGGCTAAAGACTTGGGGCTGCAATTTATGGATTCCACAACCAAGGCACAAGAAACGTTTAATGACCAAACGCTCATGGCGCACAAACAAGCGCTGCAGTTCGCCGACCACGCGAGTCGTTCGGACGGTCAGCAGCTCGCTATCAGCACCAACAAAACCATGATGTACGTCTTTTTAGGTTTAGGCGGCATGGGTTTGGCTGTTTTGGCACTATCTAGGAGATAATAGATATGATTTATCCAACTCACACTGGCGAATTTGGCTTTGTGGAAATCAACAAGGCTGGTCGTTACTTTCATGTACTTAAAGCAACTCAAGACACCGTGGTCAAACTCATTAAAGGGGGCAGCCCCGTATTAGAAACTCGAGTATGGCAAGGCATGAGTTTGCACAATGTTCAGTATGACCGCATTGAGGTAAGCGCCCCAAATCAAGAAATCATTGTTTGGGTTGGCAATGTTCCCTTTGACTTTAAGGAAGTATCGAATAGGCCTCGCACGTTAAGAGGTGAAGAAAAAATCATTGGTAATGGTATTCAAACATTACTCGATGATGACCCAAGCCGAATAGTTGCTCGTGTTGAAATGGATTCTGAGTTTTGGCTTGGTGGCGAAGATTTAAAAGTGATTAACGGTGTTGTACAAAATGGCCGCCGCTACAAGGCTGGGCAGGAAATCAATATTGAGGTTTATGGGCAAGTGAATTGCTGGATCACCGATGATGCGAAAGCCCCATTAATGACAGTACCCAAGCGTCTAGGTGAGTATAAGTGGGCTTATAGCGAAGTGTTGACGCGCAGTAAACTGATGGCGGCAGGTATCCCTTATGTTGATATTTATATACCAAGACGAATGGATGGTATTCCATTCAGTATTGATGTGGAATTGGAGGCGGTAGCAGTACCAACGCGCGGTAGTTATAGTCCTCGAATATTTATTACAGAGGGAGAGCCTGACACGGAGAAACTCATAGAAATGGGCTGGTACAGTGGTGGTCATGCAATGGAGCAGGGCGACAAAAAAGTGTGGGAAGGTGTCACCGAAAGGGCGTTTTCGTGGGGGTATCACAGGGTGTTCTTAATCGACCATGATGGTGATGCGGTTACTGGTACAGAGTCGTGGATAGCGTTCAATCGGTTATCGAGTGATAACGCTATTTTTGCCATCGGTGGTACGGCTCAAATCACAACAGAGCATAACTGATGAAGCTCCAAACACCACACATCATCACGGCATTAATTGTTTTAAGTATTGGGGTATACATGACGACTCAACAAACCGCGCGGGGTATCCGCAATAACAACCCGCTCAACATTGAAGCGGGTGAAAACTGGGTGGGGCTGGCAGGTACAGACGGGCGCTTTGCCATTTTTGAAACCGCCGAGCATGGTATTCGTGCTGCTGCCCGTATCCTGCGAACCTACGCCTTTAAATATGGTATTGCCAATATAGAGGGCATTATCAGTCGATGGGCGCCGCCAGTGGAAAACGACACGGCCAACTATATCGCGTTCGTGTCAAACAAGGTGGGCGTGGACAGTAAAAAGCCGTTATCGCCCGAGGAATACCCCAAGGTGATTGAAGCCATGATAACCATGGAAAACGGCCAGCAACCGTATTCCGCTGAGCAAATCCAACGGGGTTTCAAGTGGGGGTTTTATGGGTAACTTTATCAGTAAAAACCTAAGCCTATTACTGACGGTTGGCGGCTTGTACTACGTCTACAAATACATTGATAGTGGTTCAAAATCGTTTACCGAGCCGCTTGGCAACCTACTAGCCAAGTTGCAGTTTAAGGCCAACGGCTCACACGACATAAAGCGCGAGTGGGCGGGCTTCTTCTTGGATAAGTCAAAACTCGACTTTAGCTACAAAGTTAAAGATGAACTGTGGCTCGAAGCCATCATAAAACTAAACCCACAAAACCAAGCCCTTGTGGACACCATTTTTGATGCTGATATGCGTCTGCGCCCTGAATACGAAGTATTGCTAGACGGCGAAGTGTCACCCCAAACCATCGAAACCGTACAAGCGAGGTAATCATGAGCGACAGCGCATTACTGGGTATTTTAATTCAGGCTGGGGTGGGTATTGCCACCGTTGCCACCATCAAAACCGATGTGAAATGGATTAAAGACATGGCAAAAGAGAAGTTTAAATCGCTCGAAGACCGGGTAACTAAGTTGGAGAATAGAAAATGCTAACATCAATCGGAAAATACCTACTAACCAAACTGGCCACCGAGGCATTTATCAAACGGGTGTGCCTAGCCACCGCCAAACATTTGGCAAGCAAGTCATCGAATAAGTTGGATGATGAGTTGGTTGCGGCGTTGGATGAGGCTTTGAATTAGGTATTACTTATAAACATAACTGCTTTTTAAAAAAGCAAACGATCAAGCAAGGGTTGCTTAAAAAAGCCACAACTCTATATAATCAAATTATACCTACTGCGAGTCAGGTATAGAAAAGGCCATATTTTTAATATGGCCTTATACAAGAAGCGACTATTAGGGGTCACTCTCATTTGATTTAGCGAAAAAATGATAGCACCTCTTAGTCATTATTTAAATTATTTTTAATTTATTTAAAGTAAATTAAATAGACTTAAGGAGGCCTGCATGGCTTACAAAGTTAATAGAGTTGGATTATTTGAAGACAAGAATGGTAAAGCTTATGAAATTTTAGAGAAAGTTGAGCAAATAACAACACGGCCGTTAAGTGGCCCAGAGAGAACATATGATGGAATGAAAGATTATGTTACTAGTTGTGGTAAGCCAGTAAATTTAGAAAATGGTGTTTATAAAACTTTTGATGGGTATAGTTTAAAAGCAATATCCTAATCTTAAGGTCTCAGGGCTGTTTAACAGCCCTTTTTTGCGTGTTAATTGCTTTTTTCATGCAATTTATGCGGAAACAACTGCGTATACACCTGCCAAAGAACGTTTAAATTCCGGTGCCCAGTAACTTGGGCAACTTCTTCAATAGAATAGCCCTTTTCAAATAAGCGGCTAGCCCCCTCGCGGCGTAGGTCGTGATAGCGTAGATCTTCAATTCCTAATTCATTACGTACCCGCTGAAATCCTGATGAAACACTCTTGGGGTTATAGGGGAATATACGCTCATCTGTTTTGGGTTGGCGCTGAGCAATATCGAATGATTCACCCAGTAAAGGCACTATCATATGGTTGCCGGCTTTTTTGCGGGGATCTTTTCTATCTCTGACTAGAACGGTTTTGTGCTCGGTGTTGAGGTCATCCCAAGTGATCTTACATACCTCGCCAATGCGCATACAAGTAAGTAAGCTAAAGTCTAGAATATCTAGGTAAGGAATACGCTTAGTGCCATTAGAGCGATAAGACATGCGTTTTTCCAATCCCTCTCGCAGTTGAGCCAGTTCATCACCTGTTGGGCGGCGGGTGCGCTTTTGGCTTTTGCCAGCCAGTCCCATGTCAATTAACACAGGCACGGCATCTTCAAATACTTTGTAGTTAGCGTCAATGTCCCAAACTGGGTAGGCCAACTTCATCACGGAGCGTAAATAAGCAACATCATGATAAATGGTGGAAGGGCTTGCGCCAGCATCACGACGATTTCTGCAATGCTCGATCACGTCACTTACTTTAAGTGCATTAGACTGAATTTTGGCAATATCACAATCCATCAGCATTTGAATCACATACTTTTTGGTGCGGCCGGTATTATTCCAAAGGTCGTGGTTTTCAAAGTAAAGATTAAGCAGGGTGCCTAGGGTGACTACATTTTTCTTTTCAGTCACCCTTTCTGTTTCTAGCGCTTGCAATCGCTTTCTGCCCCAAGTATCAGCAAGTGCTTTTGTGCTGAATGTTTTGCTTTCATTGTGTATAATCTTACCCTCGCTTTTCTCGCGAACTATACATTTATAGCGCAGTTCGCCAGAGCTAAGCTTACGTTTTTCGATTCTATAACCAGCCATAGGAAGTTCCTGTAAGTTATTGATCTGTCCTACCCAGCGAGGGTGACATGAGGGTGACTGTATATCGAAATTGGCTGAAATTCAAGGCGTTCCAGAGCAATAGAGGTACTATGCAAAATTCAGTGAAATCAGGCTTTAAGCCAGTAAATATAAGCGATTCAGGCTTTCGCCGCTTTAGTGTAGCACCGATGCTGGATTGGACTGATCGCCATTGCAGAACCTTTCACCGCAAGCTGACTAAACATGCGGTGCTTTATACTGAAATGATCACCACAGGTGCGATTATTTTTGGTAAAGGGGATTATTTGGCATTTGGTGCGCATGAGTTGCCAGTGGCATTGCAGTTGGGTGGCTCTGATCCTAAGGCGCTGGCAGAGTGTGCTAAGCGTGCTGAGCAATATGGCTACAGTGAGGTAAACCTAAATGTGGGTTGCCCGTCAGATCGCGTGCAAAATGGTCGCTTTGGGGCGTGTTTAATGGCTGAGCCTCAGCTCGTTGCTGATTGTGTGGCGGCGATGAAGGCAGAAGTGGGTATTCCGGTAACGGTAAAAACGCGCATTGGTATTGATGAACAAGACTCTTATGAGTTTCTTACGGCGTTGATTGAAGCCTCGCAGGCGGTGGGCTGTGATGACTTTATCATTCATGCCCGTAAAGCATGGTTGCAAGGCCTAAGCCCGAAAGAAAACCGTGAGATCCCACCATTAGATTATCCTCGTGTTTATCAATTAAAGAAAGACTATCCAGATCTGCATATCAGTATTAACGGTGGTGTTAAAACTCTTGAGGAATGTCAGCATCATTTGGCTCACCTTGACGGCGTCATGGTTGGCCGTGAGGCTTATAGCAATCCGTTTATGTTGTCGCAGGTTGATGAGCTGCTATATGGCGAAGCTGCGTTTACGCAAACTCGCCATCAAGTCGTAAGAAGCATGTATGACTACTTTGAAAGTGAAATGTCGAATGGTGCAAACTTTTGGCATATTGCGCGTCACATGTTGGGTATTTTTCAAAATCAGCCAGGTGCGAGAGGTTTCCGTCGTCACTTATCAGAAAACGGTCACAAAAAAGAGGCTGGTATTGAAGTGATGGAAAAGGCGCTGTCTTTTGTACCTGAAGTGTAAAATATATTGCTCCAATCCTATGTGTGAAAAAGACGATTTTATCGTCTTTTTCACTATTTAATGTATCTCAATAAATCTATTTTTCTTTTCAAAAAACCTTAACTCAATGATTTAATTTTGTTTTTATTTTTGGCACGGCTCTTGGAATAGTCTAACTATATTATAAAAGGAGCCGAACAATGACCATCATCAACAGAATTGAAGACCTTATCAAAGCAGAACTTAACGCGTTACTAGACAAAGCGGAAGACCCACAAAAAATGGCAACTCAGTTAGTGCGTGATTTAGAAGAAGCGCTATCTGATTGTCGTGCAACGGCAGCTGAGCTTATTTGCCAACAAAAAGTAGCGCAGCGTCAAGCTGAGCAAGCAAACAAAGCTGCGACAACGTGGCAAAGCAAAGCCGAACATGCTCTTGAAAAAGGTCGTGAAGATCTTGCCCGCTCAGCCCTTGAGCAAAAGCAGCGAGAAACCGAAAAAGCACAAGAAGCACAGCAAAAAATTGATGACCTAACGCCTGCACTTGAAAAACTCAGCGCAGATGCGGACAAGTTGCAAAGCAAAATTCAGCAATTAAAGGCAAAAGAAAAGGCCATGTTGCGCCGCTTGGAAGCTGGTAAGGCAAGGTTAACCATCAAACAAACGCTGAATAGTGACGACATGCGCTCTGCAACGCGCAAGTTCGACGAGTTAGAGCGTAAGGTGTCGCGCCTTGAAGCTGAAGTCGAATCCTATGACTTAGGGCAGCCTGATGTATGGCAGCGCTTTGAAGATGAGCAAAAGCAACAACAAATCGACGATGAATTAGCCCAACTGAAGCAAAAAATGGCGAGCTAGGCTCGCCTCCTACACCAACTGAGCAATCAAAGCGAAAGGGGATAAAGATGAAAAATAGATATCAATCAACACTGTCTCAAATGAATAGTTCAAAGAAAATTGGTGGCGTATGTGCGCAACTAGCACAACGTTTTGATATGCCAATTTGGTTAACGCGTTTACTAACGGTATTGCTGTTTTTTAAGTTTCCAATATTTGTAATGCTAGCGTATGGCGTCGCTTGGTTTGCAATGCCAAAAGCGCAATACGAAAACTAAGTAACGGCGACGAGGTAGGCACTATGAAAGTCGTGGCCGGTATATTATTAGCGCTGGTATTTTTATTGGCGCTATCTTGGGTGTCGCTGCCACTAATATGGTTAGACATCAGCGATCTGCAACTCGATATGGGATTTGACCTAGGTTGGTTTGGCTTTGAAATACTCACGTTGCTATTTGCAATTGTAGCGCTGGTGGTGCTAGGAGCACTCTTGAGCGCAGGTGTTTTAGGGTTGCTCCTTATTGTGTTCATTGGGCTAGTAATGACATTGCTATTTAATTCGCTGATAGTGCTATTTCCACTCATCTGTATTATTGCAATTGTGTGGTTAGTGGTAGACAAATCTGCTCAGGCAAAAGCTTGAGTAGTGGTTTTTGTTGGTGATAGGAGATAAAAAACACGCTAAATTGGGATCTGTGATATAGTTATTTGCAGTTATAAATCCAAGGAAAGCCAACATGAAATCAAGTGTAATCAAAACCTTAATTTTTGCTTTATCAACTTTTATCGGCTTTAACGCTTCAGCTCATCAAGGGCATGAGCATGGTGAACATCATCATGGTTCGGAGCAACTTTCTGTTCACAACGCAACCGTGCGTGCATTTTTACCGGCAGCACCTTCAACTGCAGGTTATCTCGTTATTGAAAACCCAACACAGCAAAATAAAGTGTTGGTTAAGGCTGCGCTCGAGGGTGTTAAGCGTGTTGAAATTCACGAGCATGTACATAAAGAAGACATGATGAAAATGCAACGCGTTGACGAGCTTGTTATTCCAGCGGGGAAATCAGTGACATTTCAGCCTGGTGGTTATCACTTAATGGTGTTTGAACCAATAGAAACATTAAAAGTCGGTGAGCAGCGTAAGCTTACGCTATATTTTGCTGATGGCGATAGGATCTTCACAATGGCTGAAGTCGTCGCACTTGCAGATATGTTTGGTGGCAAAGAAAAATCAAACGCAGGACATCACTCTCATCACTAAAAACAGTGAGGTATTAAATGGGAAATCATACGGGAAAAATCATCTCTGGCATTATCGCTGTCATACTTCTGGGTTATGTTATAGCCGTATATTGGAGTGTGGAACCAGAACAGTTTGACGTCGTCGCAGTTGCAAAAGCGGATGCGCAGAAAAATGGCAATACATTGGTCACTGGATATGTAACGACACATACCTTGATTAAAGTGACGGATACATTGCTGAATAAGCCGGGCGGTTATTTGTCGAATGACATGATGCCACCAAGCGTAATGATGGATAACATGCCTGCTTGGGAGTACGGTGTGCTTGAGATGACACGAGATCTTACGCTTTCGATGCGTAAAGATTTTAGTCGTTCACAATCTCAATCGACAGAGCACCCGAGTTTAAAGCTAGCTCAGCCACAGTTTAATATCAGTTCAACAGCGTGGATGTGGCCAAGTGCTGAGGGTGAGTATCAAAAAGGTAATGATTTACTACGTCAGTATTTGACTCAAATTTCTGATAATAGTAACCGCGATAGCCAGTTTTATGCGCGTGCTGATAACTTGAGAGCTTGGTTAAAAGAGGCCGAAAAGCGCATGGGCAGCTTAAGCCAAAGATTAAGTGCGAGCGTAGGGCAAGACAGATTAAATACCGATTTAGCTGGGGATTCGGCAGCTGATCAAGCAACCATGACGCCAAGCCATAATATGGTGAAAACCTCTTGGTGGCAGATTGATGATGTATTTTATGAAGCCAGAGGCGCCACATGGGCGTTACTGCACTATATGAAAGCGGTAGAGCATGACTTTAGACCTGTGCTTGAAAAGAAAAATGCACTTGTCAGCCTACAGCAGATCATCAGAGAGTTAGAGGCGACTCAAGAGACGGTGTGGAGCCCTATGGTGTTAAACGGCAGTGGCTTTGGCTTGGTAGCGAACCATTCTCTGGTTATGGCAAATTATATTTCGCGAGCCAATGCGGCTCTCATCGAACTTAGTGAACTTTTAGCGCAAGGATAACATCATGAAAAAACACTTTTTAGCAGCGGCATTATCTCTCGCTTGCTTAGCACCTGCTGCACACGCAGACACGGTACTCGGGCTTTATGTCGGTGCAGAAGGGTGGGATACCGAAACCGAAGGTAGCTTTGCTGAAAAAGGCAATATGCAAACCTTTAACTTTGACGATGAAACTTTTACGAGTTTCTATGCTGCACTTGAGCACCCAGTACCGTTAGTGCCAAATATCAAGTTACGCTATACCGAGCTTGAGCTAAATGGTCAAACGACGTTAACAGAGTCTTTTGACTTTGGCGGCCAAGTTTATACGGTAGGTACTGACGCGACAACAAACGCAGATCTAAACCACATCGACTACACATTGTATTACGAAGTGCTAGACAATGACTTGTTGACGTTAGACTTTGGTGTGAACTTTAAGCAGTTTGACGGTTCTATCATGGTAACTGGTACTGCAAATGGTCAAACACGTACAGAAGAAGTTGAATTCTCAGGCTTTGTTCCTCTCGGTTATTTGCGCGGTGAAGTGGGTTTACCACTTACAGGGCTAAGTGTTTTTGCCGAAGGCAGCATGCTTGCAATTGATGACAGCAAAATCCAAGATTATCAAATTGGTATCGCTTATGAGTTTATCGACAATATGGCTGTTGATGTTGCGGTAAAAGTGGGTTACCGCTCTATGGTACTTGAGCTAGATGATATCGATGATATCTACACTGACCTGGATGTCTCTGGTCCATTTGCAGGGATCCAACTACATTTCTAAGATAGTGTAGTTTACTCTTTTAGCGGCTTGGTACGAGTGATCGACCAAGCTGTTTTTGTTTGGTAAATAGAATAGTTTCTTTATCTCTCTTCCCACTCGAGAGAAAACTCGCTTTCAAAGGCCTTTTCTACAAGTTGTTTGTATTGTTTATTTATCGGGCTTTGAAGTAATTTTTTTAGCTCGTCTCCGGTTTGTGTCAGCTTGTAATAGCTTAGCACCAAGTCATTGGATTTGGCCGTTAAGGTCATTTTTTTACGTAAATACACCAGCTGCATTGACTGTCCTTTTTGTAGTGAAGCGGACTCAATTTCTTGCCGGTAAAGGATATTAATGTCCATCAGCGTAAGTATATTCGGGAAGTTCAGCCCTGCTTGGCTTAAATTGATGGATTCAGTGCTGCCTTTACGTAGCAAATCAAAAATAGACGGCTTTTTATAGTAGCCATGAAGAATAAGGTAGCTGTCTTCTTTTTCTAAGTAGCCGCACAGCGGAGCGCATCTTTGTAACGCAGTTGCTTCACGTTGGGTCATCATCTTTAGGGTTTGCAGACTTTTAATTGAAAAAGTGCCAGGCGTAATGCTTTCACCTACTAATATCTTTGCCCACAATTTTTGCATGGAGTGATTGGCAATGTCTTCTGCAAGGGTGATGAAGTGCTCCAACCAATCGGGGTCTGGGCGACCTCGGGCGGTAACCTCGGGGCACAATGTAAGCGCCATGCCCATAATGGCCTCAAGATTTTGCTGGCGCTGGATTTTGATTAGTTGTTGGCGCTTGAGGGCGCGTTTTAGTGTGCCATGTTGAGTTCGCACCGTGTATTGGTTGTCTTTATTCTTATCAGACTGATAACGGTCATTTTGAGTGACAAGTGGTGTGATCCGTTTCACCATAGGGTAGCCGAGCTTTTCTTCAATCGAAAGCGCTAAGGCTGATTTTACTTGTGCATTTTTGACTGCCATATCAAGCTCGTAGTTTATATCGTGTGTGCATATGATTTACCGCGGAGTTAGTGAGTTGCTGTAAATACTGCTGCATAAAAAGTGCGATGAAACTGCCAATAAAGGGCGTATTGGCTCTTCCTTCAATTGTGATGGTCAGTTGTTTATCGGCTTGAATGGTAAATAAATTAAGGCTAATTTTGGCTAAATGTTCATCGTCTAAATGTAATGACAGCTCTAAACTCTGTTCGTCGATTTTGGTGATGGTTATTTCTGCTTCTCCCCAAGGATGCACTAACACTGCTGAGGCTCCTACTCGCTGTCTTTTTGGCAGTATGCGAAAGTGGATGTCTTCAGTTGTTTGCCAATTAAATAATGTCGGCCAATGGGATAACACCAATGGAGAAAGTGTTGTGTTATTTGCAGAAATATCGGTGCTTTTTACCACTTTATAATGGTGTGGCATCGCTAAACCAGCAATCACGATAACAAGTGCTAAAATCATCAGCATTCTAATAGGAGTAGATAAACGTTTGATACAGAATCCTCTTTGGTAAAAAGTATGCTAAATCATCTCTTTTGTTCTATGCTCGACTATAATATTTCATGTATGTTAATCAAACAGAACTGTAATAGTAAAAATGTACCATATTTTGTAAGATGGTAAACACTGGAGTGAATCAGTGCCTATAATTAAAGAGTAGTGCGGATTTAAAGGGTAAAACATGGCACCTGAGCAAGAAGATTATTTGTTTGCAGAGCACGAAGAAGTTACTCAAGAAGAAGAAACGACAAGTGCTTTTTGGGATGTCTTAGTCGTTGATGATGATCCAGAGATCCATTCTGTTACTAAACTTGCGCTGTCTAATTTAGAGTTTTGGGGTAAAAAGCTCAGGTTTTTTCACGCCTATTCTGGCAAAGAAGCCATTGAGATTTTAAAAGAACAAAATAATATCAGCATCCTATTACTTGATGTGGTGATGGAAACCGACGACGCAGGTCTTAATGTCGTTCGTCGAGTGCGCGAAGAAATAAAAAATATGGCAGTACGTATTATTATGCGTACAGGACAACCGGGTTATGCACCGGAAGAAAAGGTTATTCGTGAGTTCGACATTAACGATTATAAAATGAAGACAGAGCTCACCCGCAGCAAACTGGTTACCTCGTTGCTTACCGCTATCCGTTCTTATCAACAAATTTGTGAGCTCGAAGCGCAAAGCCACGTACTAGAGCAGATCCTTTCAGCTTCTCGTGCCATACTCGGACATACCGATATGGGCTCCTTTGCAGCGGCAGTTGTCGCTCAATTGGCAAATATTTTAGATGCGTCAGGCGAAGGCTTAGTGAGTGGCTACCTAGATGATGATATGCATTTAAGGGTGTTTGGCGGTAGTGAGCAGTACCGTGAATTTTTTGGTCATGGTATAGAGCAGCTTGATAATGGTCGTGTCATCATGCAAGTACAAAACTGTATTGATACCGAATCCCACCAATCTACCGCGCATGACATTACCTTCTTACTTGAAAGCAAAAACAAAAAGGCTGCCATTTATTTAGAGCTAGAGGGCGAGCCGTCGGAAGCGCAATTGAAGTTTGCTGAAATATTTCTGACTAACGTTGGTGTTGGTCTTGATAATATCAAGCTATTCAATGAGTTGCGTGAGGTTGCTTACAAGGATAATCTAACCAAACTGCCTAATCGCGCTAACTTTATTGAGAAAATAGAGTCTTACTTTAACCAGCAGCAATCTCTCGTTTTTATTCTTGTTGATATTGCCCAATTTTCTGACATCAATAACGGTTTAGGCCAAGAAGTTGGAAACTTGTTGTTATTAGGGGTTGCCGAGCGAATTAGTATTGAGTTTCCAGAGGCCCAGTTAATTTCACGTATTGGTGCAGATGTGTTTGGCTTTTTAATGCCTGAGTCGCAGTTTGATGAAGAGTCTTTTATTGATAACTTGTGCGTGCCCTACCATGTCGGGGAGCATTTGTTGACTATGCACTTTCATATTGGAGTGTGCCGTCAAGAAGACTTCCAACCGCAAGGAATAGAGACCTTAAAACTCGCGTATATTGCACTTAATCAAGCAAAGCAGTCGAGTATTCCACTAGATTGGTATACCCCAGACTTAGAAGAAAAAATGGCTTGGAAGCTGGGATTAATAAGACAGCTCAGGCAAGATTTTGAGATGAAAAAACTAGAGGTCTGGTATCAGCCTCAGTTTTCCATTGTTGATCGCAAGGTGATTGGCTGTGAGGCTTTATTACGTTGGCCTTCTGGAAATGGGAATTATATTTCCCCTGCGATTTTTGTTCCGCTTGCGGAAAATGCAGGGCTTATTGTCGAAATTGGCCAATGGGTATTAGAACAAGCCTGTCAGTTGCAGGCAACTTTGCAGCAACAGGGATTCGGTGAGCTTAGCATTGCTGTTAACGTCTCTGTGCCGCAGTTTAAGGTGCCAAACTATGCACAGCAGGTTAAAGATACGATTTTGTCGTTTGATGTAGAGCCTAAACATATAGAGCTCGAAGTGACAGAAAGTGTAGTCATGGACGAAGTAAACTCGGTGATCAATACACTTCAAGAACTCCAGGAATTTGGTGTTGAGGTGGCCATTGATGACTTTGGTACTGGATTTTCTTCTTTGAGCTATTTGCAAAAACTACCTTTAGCACGGCTTAAAATCGACCGTGCTTTTGTCAAAGATATCCCTCATGATGACAGCGGTGCAATTGCCGATCTTGTCATTTCTTTAGGTCAGCATCTCGGCCTAAAAACAATTGCGGAAGGCGTTGAGACAGAAGAGCAAATGACGGTGTTACAAAAGCTCGGCTGTGATGAAGTACAGGGTTTTTTACTCGCAAAGCCTATGCCTGAAAAGGAGTTACTTGAGTTTTTAGATAATCAGAACAGTGTATAGTAGTGACCTAAGACAAGTATATTACTTGTCTTATACGTTGATGAAGCAACCTTTAAAAAGTGCAGTGATGATCTGTTATGAGGGTCGCTTTTGGAAAGTTTTTCGATTTTAGCCTAAGGGTGCAGAGTGAAATATGTGTTTGTGATATCTACAACACAGGAAGTTAGTGCAGAAGCTCAACTCAGTCTAAATCCAAAATAGGGCGAATATTGCACAAACAAATTGATGCTCACATGAAAAAACAACGGTATTTTGATTAAGACACTGTTACATGGTTCCCATAGGTTAGTTTCCGATTACAGCTTAAATTCTCATTTATAAAGATTACCAAAATAACTTGTACCTGAAATGTGTTTTTTGCTAACGTTGCATAGAGGTTGATTAAATTTTGATCTCTTTAAACACATAGAAGGATATTTAAGTGAAAAAAATTATAATATTACTATGTACTTTTTCTGGAAGTGCATTTGCAGTTGGAGTTCCAAGCGGCTGTAAATATGAAGAGAGTACAATACACGAGCTTAATTTACTTGAATTACCAGCTACTATCGAAGCTGGTTGGAACTTGTATCGAGCCCCAAGTTTTTACACGGTCGTAGAATTTCTGAGATCTTTACCCGGTATAAATTCAAGCTCTTCTGCAAAATTATCAGGCCCTACTTATCTTCTACGTAATCAGAGCTACAGATTTAAAACAGATCTAGAGGTAGGTAATCCAAATGACATGCTTCGAGATGTCGCCTACTACAACTCTGAAAGGGGTCGTTTAGGTAATGACCGAAGTAATTGGGACTCAAATTCATACTTTAATCTGGCGTTTAATTCTACATATGGTGCAGGCTTAGTCTGGTCAACAGTGAGTGATGAGTGCTCTGCTAAAGGTGTAATTGTTCAAGATATGCCCAAAATGGAAGCCGTTAAAAATCCGTATGGTGATAAATACGAAGTAAAAATTGATTTTGAATTAGATCAATTCTCTGAAGCTGCTTTGGATCCTAATGTACCTGTAATTGTTGGTGTTACGACAAAAAGTGATTATTTTAGCGGAGGCACTAAGCGCGTAACCAAAGCAATTTACAATGCGGAGAATCAACTTACTGGAAGTGCTGTGGTAAGAATGAGATTTTCGATGGGTGGTGGACCGTATTATGTGGAAGCATTTATGAATGATGGCAATTATGGTCAGACTAAAAAGCTAGGGATGGTTATGGTACCTGGAGAGCCAACTCGTCCACCCAGCTGCCCGACATGTAATAAAAACTGAGTGAAATGACATCTAAATAATAGTAAATGGCTAGCAATTAGCCATTTACTATTTAAAGTGCTTACATTCTAAATGTAAATCCTGCAAAGATGTAACGGCCTAGGATATCGTGGAACCCCGGATAGGTGTTACCATTAGAGAAGGTTGTAGGGCCATCAGGAACGAGCGGTGGCGTGTTGTCAAACACGTTATTGATACCGGCTCTGAATGAGAGGTTTTCAGTTGCGTTCCATGTTGCAGCAATATCAACATAATCTCTTGCACTCAATGGTACTAGTATTGGTGATTTTGATGGGTCAGCCAATTCCGCAGCTGTAGGACGATAGAACTCTTCCACTTCACTCACGTAACGATAGGTCGCTGTAATATTCACATCCCATGGAGTTACCCAAGTTGTTTTAAAGTTATAACGCATATCGGGAACTGGGCTTTCGCATACATTTTTATCCCATTTCCCGGCACACTTATCAACAATCCCACCTGGTGCGTTTTGTGTATCAAACTTCTCCATCCATGTACCAATTAGAGAGAATCTTAAAAGACCCATATCCTCAGGTAACGTGTAACGGTATGATGCATCAAAATCAATACCTGAAGTCTCTACACTACCAATGTTGGTATCTGTAGCGGTTACGGCATCTTCTCCTAACCAAAGCGAACCGGTTTTTTCACCACGGTTTATTAGGCCACAGAGCTCTTCGTTATTGTCTATCGCACATTGCTCTACGATATACTGTACTGGGAAAGGTTGAATGGCGTCGTTAACGGTAATATCAAAGTAATCTACAGCGATATCTAAGCCTTCAACAAACTCAGGAGAATAAAGAATACCAAATGAATAGGTATCAGACTTCTCAGGCTTGAGGTCTGGGTTTCCTGCTTCAATCGCATTGTATTGCCCCGCTGGATTTGAAGAAACAGAACCATATTGGTCTGCTGTAACACCGGTTCTCATACACTGCTCAAGTGTATAAGCTGGATTAGCTCCCGCACAAGGGTCGTCCCAGTTTACTAGGGCAAGTGAAGACGGTCTCGCCAAGTCTTGAATGTTACCGGCACGCACTGCTCGTTGATAGCTTGTACGTAAACCTAAACTATCGTTAATGCGTATATCAAACGCTGCTTTGTAGGTATCTGTTTGTTTATCTGTTGAGTAATCAGAATAGCGATAAGCGAGTTCTAATGTAATGTAATCCGCAAATGAGCTATCTTCAATTAATGGAATATTTAGCTCAGTAAAGAATTCATTTACATCAAACTGGTCTGAAACGGGTTTTCTTGGTCCACCTTGACCTGCGCCATCGTTAGAAATGAAGTTAATGTCCGGATTAAAATCAATAGCTTCTTTGCGGTGTTCCAGACCCAATACAATACCGACGCCCGTTGAAGTGCCAGGCACGACTATGCCATATTCAGTTAAGTCCCCAGTGACGAAACCACTGATTTGTTTTGAACGTGTATCACCGCGAGCAAAGAGTGGAATGGTAAGATAATCAATTTGCTCTTGGGTAATATTTGCTGGGTCGAATATATTCCAAGGGATACAGTCGGGATCGCTACCATCAATAACTGACTCACAGACAATCTTGCCATTGTCATCAGTGGTTGCTTTTAAGGCTCTAACAATTTTACGTTTTGATAGGTCGTTTTGGTAGGTTTGTTCATAAGACACATTTCCGTAGTTAAAGAATGCATCATAAGTCCAGTTATCATCAATTTCGCCTCTCATACCTAATACAAAACGGGTAGAGGTGTGTCGTAAATCATCTTGGCGAGGGCCTCCTTCTACGTTTCGTTTTGCGATAAATGCGCCAGATACAACACCATCGACCGCAGGCCCATTGGCACCGCAAAGAACTTCTCGTTGTTTTGCTGAAAGAAGCGGGTTATCACATTTAATATCGACTTCATTGAAGAAAGAACCAGATGGCGCAATTTGTGCCACGGTACGGTTATCCATGTAGTTCAATTCAGCATAAAAGGTATGTTGATCGGTAAAATTGTAATGGCCAAGCAAACCAAATGTTTTACGCTTGTCCGGACGCTGGAAGTAATTAAGTGGGCCAAAGTTATAGACACTATTACCCGTTGGTACTAGATCATCTCCTGCGACTTTAAAGTCATAGCTAGCTTGGTCTGTGATCCTACCGTCAGGTATTGTGCCAGAGCCACGACATATTCTTTGCCCTGGAGCTGAACTCGTTCTGCTACGATTGATATTCATTGAGCAGGCACTAAAATCACGGGAGTCCTGACGGATTTCATCAATTTCACGCCAAGTGAGGTAACCTGTAATATTGCCTTTATCGTTAGCTGAGTTGATACCAAAAATCATAGATATATCATGAGTATCACCGTCAGTAACTGAGGAATCAGGAATGTCGAAGCCTGAGGCAGTTAGCGCTCGTTGCATGTCTTTATGGTCATTTTTATGGTTGTAAATGCTTCCTTGATAGTCGACTTCAAAGCCTTCAAAGTCGTCTTTCATAATAAAGTTTACAACACCAGCAACAGCATCAGAGCCGTATGTTGCAGATGAACCACCGGTTAGCACATCTACGCGCTCAACCAAAGAGGCTGGGATTTGGTTTACGTCGGCACCAACACCCTCAATTCCAGCTGGTGAGCCTGAGGGTAATCGGCGGCCGTTGACTAAAACTAGTGTTCTAGAAGGGCCTAAATTTCGAAGGTCAACGGTTGCTGTACCAGTAGCACCGTTTGCTGTACCTGAAGTCTGATCTGCGAATACCGCAGGCATGTTGTTCAATAGGTCTTCAACTCGGGTAATGCCCGCGATTTCTATATCTTCAGCGGTTACACTCGTCACAGGACTCGCGCCAGTCATTGCTGCTCGCTTGATTCGTGTACCGGTTACTTCAATTCGTTCGACAGTATTCGCTGTTGTGGTGCCTGACTGTTCAGCATAAGCGATGCCAGATACACCCACTGTTAGCGTTGAACAGGCAAGTAAAGACAGCCTAATGTTCGCTGATAGGTTTGAAAGTTTCATCTTATTTCCTTATGTATTTTGTTAGCAGAATAGGAAAATTTCCCTGCAGCATAGAACTTACATTGCATTTACAGAAACTTCAACACTTAGGCTGTAAAGTAGCCAGGAGGAGCCGTGGGGTAGGTTTTTATAGCAAAATTATAAAGATATAAGTTGAAATAACCTATTTTTGAGAAATAAAAAGGGTACCTCAAAGGTACCCAGAATAATTACTATTCAGCAATGAATGCCTCGCCTGATTTGATCCACGCTGCTGGTGGCAACCCTTTCAGGTGGTAATCAAAGTACTCTTTCATGCGAATTGAATAGTCCAACTGATTAGGCAGCTTTTTCAGATGGTGAGGTTCACCTTCGTATTGTAAGAAAATGGCATCTTTATCATGTCTTCTTAGGGCTAAGTAGTATTGGATACCTTCTTGCCAAGGAACCGCCCCATCTTTATCACCAAACATGATCAAAATAGGTGTATTTACCTTATCCGCGTAAAATACCGGAGAGTTCTCTATGTATAATTCAGGCGCCTCCGTTAACGGTTTACCGATACGGCTTTGGCCTGTTTCGTACTGGAACTGTCTTGCAAGACCTGATTCTAAACGGATCCCACTGAAAGCAGAGGTCATATTGGATACTGGTGCGCCAGAGACAACCGCTTTAAACATATCCGTCTGTGTGATCATAAATGCACTTTGGTAACCAGCCCAAGAGTGGCCCTGCAAGCCAATTTTATCTGGATCAGCAACACCTCTATCAATAAGCGCTTGCGCTGCATTGAGCATTGTGTGTGTTGCGGAGCGCCCAGGGTGACCAATTTCAAAACGAATATCAGGCAAGAATATCGCATAACCATTTGAGGTATACATTGGCAGGTTTGGTCTGTGGTTTAGCACCATTTTCGGGAAGTCATACATGCGCTGGCTCATATAGCGGTAGAAGTAAATCACCACAGGCACTTTATCACCAGCTTTATAATCAGCAGGTTTGATTAACACGCCTTGAAGATCTTCGCCATCGTAGCCTTTGTACTTCACAAGTTCAGGTTTTTGGCCCCAAGCAAATGTCTGCTGTTGTGGGTTTAAGTCTGTGAGTTTTGACGGGTTATTAAAGCCACTATCTGATATCCAATAATTAGGAAATTCTTGATAAGACTGTCTTGTGAAAATATAAGTGTCCGCCTCTTTGGCTTTTCTCACTACACTATATTTAGCTTCGCCAGACAAAACAGTTTGCAACTTGTTATCTTGTAGGGAAAGCGTTGCAATATGCGTTTGTTTATTTTCGAGGTTGTGCGCACTTAACAGTAAGGTATCGTCTGGGTTAAAGCCTAGTTTGTCCTTATCTTTATACTCAATGCGGTATTGTGTTTGGGTCTTATAGCCGTCGGTTAGCCGAGTTGCTTTTGCTGTTTTGGTATCAAATGCCCAAATATCATATTTACTGTAGACGTAGAGCGTCGAGCCATCGAGCTGCCAACCAGCAAATCCAAACCCTTTATTTGGTTCTGGCTTATCATGTTTATCATCCGCGAATAGTGCGTTTTTAACCGCTTTGCTTACTGGGGTAAGCTGTTGAGTGGATAGCGACTTCAACCAGACTTGTTCACCGTCGAAATAGGCAGCATGTTTACCGTCAGGCGCGACAGTAGGGCGGTTTGAACTTTCTTTAACGATGAGTTGTTTATCACCATTATCGATATCAACGCTATAGTAGTCGCGATAAAACCCTTTGTACATGATTTGCTTTAGGTATGGTGTATCGTCACTGCCCAGCACAAAGTTTGCGTTTGTGTGAAGTGAAATAGAAGGCACCTGAAGGTTTTCAAGCTGCACTACACGCTCGCCATTTACATGGTAAACCGCTTGATAATGTTGATCTCGGCGGCTTTCGTTCCATGTTTTTATTTCTCTAGTTTTGATTTCAGGATCGGCATTGTGCCAAACCTTTAAGCCTTTTTGTTGGCGAATGGTATCGTAATCAAAAAGCGAGCTTTCATCTGTGTATTTGAGTACTTTGGTTTTTTCTTCAAGCTGTGGACGATTTTCAAAAAACAGTCGTGAGCCGTCTTCAGACCATTTGATTGATGCTGTTTTGCCTGAAAACCAACCGCTTGGGTTGTGGATGTCGGTAATTTTATTGCTTGTTGGAGACCATAATTTGAGCTGGTAGTTGCGACGGCGTTTGTCATCGTTGACATAATTACCCAAATAAAAAGCGACTTGTTGTGAGTTAGGTTGCCAAGCAATGTCTCCCAAAGAGACACCAGGCTCATCAATAAGACTCGTGATTTGATTGCTTGCTAAGTCAATAACAGCAACACGGTTTTTACTGCCGTCCTCACTGCGCTGATTGACCAGTATTGCGTTACTATTTGGTGCAACTTTGTATGCTGCGATATTGTCATAGCGAGTACTTTTATTGTGAGAAAGGTTCAGCACTACAAGCGTTAAGGCGTCATCACCCTTATCTGCACTGATTTTGAGTTCATCAGTTTGCTCGTCTGTATTCGCTTTTGCGTCTGACTTTTTGTCGCCTTTTTTTGCATCCTCACGATACACCAACCACAGGCCATCATCTGAAAGTTGATAATCTTTAACTGAGCTAAAAGTTTGTTGTGCTTTGGTTGTGGTGTTCACCAACACTAAGTTGTTCTTTAGCGTTTTTTTCTTCTTTTTATCTGCAGTTTCTTTTTCAAGTAGGGTAGGGCGTTGGGTAAAACCAACCCATTGAGCGCCTTTATTGATAACTGGATTTGTACCACGGGGAACTGATGCAATCAGTGCTTTATTGTCGAGAGAATACACTTGGCCTTCGCTGTCACCACGGTAAGGCTTTGCACTTAGGCCGAGGAATGTACCTTGTTCGGAGATTACTGTACCTTGTGGGTAACGAAAATCAAAAACGTCTTTAAATTCAAGGCTGGGTTTAGCTGCTAAGCTGCTTACACTAAAAAGTGCCGCACTTAGAAGAGAGAGTTTTAGAGTCATATCTAGAGCATTTTAGTCTTTATTTATTGTGTTTTTATCACTTTTAACAGTGAAACTAAAATGCTCTGCGGTGTGCGGATGTATTTAAGCGGCTAGCCGCAGGTGTTTAAAGCCAGATTTTCTCAAGCTCAACCCACTGTTTATCGAATTGCGCGGTTGGTTTTGCTTTAAAGTCACTTCTTACAAACTGGTTCATCTTACCTTCAACAAAAGCTAAGAATAAGTTAGCCAGTACACTTTCTTCACTCGTGAATGCCTTACCTTCTCGCAGCTTGCGCTCTCTTAAAACTTGTTTGAATTGTGTCTCAAGCTTTTCAAATAAGCTTTGAACTCGTTCACGTAAACGTTCTTGCTCACCTTGTAGTGCATCTCCCGTTAAGATACGTGTGATGCCAGGATTTTTCTCTGCAAAGGCTAGGAGTAGAGTAAGAATGTTGTAGATCCGGTTACGAGTTTCTTTTTCGTTTTCTAGGATTAAATTAATGCGTGACAGCAACGTATCTTCGATGAACTCAATAAGCCCCTCAAACATTCTCGCTTTACTTGGAAAGTGACGATAAAGCGCAGCTTCTGAAACCCCGACTTCAGCAGCGAGTTTAGCTGTGGTGATACGTTGTCCTGGGCTGGTTTCCAACATTTGTGCGAGTGATTGAAGAATTTGCTCTTTGCGATTACTACGTTTTGTCGCTGGCATGAAATTTCCCTTATTTTTCTAATTGTTATATTATTTTTGTCGGGTTTATTAAGCACAGAGAGTGATGCGCAGAAGTGCAAACCCCGACTTGTTTACACATTATCGGGGTATCATGTTAATGTTTTATTCAGTTTCTTTCCAGTCTTTTACATGAAGGTTATTTTATCTTTTCGGCAATAGCTTGCATGACAGTAAGTGCTAACTCTTTTTTGCTAGAGTGAGGGAGTTCAAGTCGGTCTTTTTTCCAATATAGGGTCAATGTGTTGTTATCAGAATTAAAACCACCTGTGCTATCCGACACATCATTCGCACAGATCATA
Organism: Pseudoalteromonas sp. XMcav11-Q; assembly: GCF_040104525.1. Lineage (NCBI taxonomy): Bacteria > Pseudomonadati > Pseudomonadota > Gammaproteobacteria > Alteromonadales > Pseudoalteromonadaceae > Pseudoalteromonas > Pseudoalteromonas sp. XMcav11-Q. The sequence continues at coordinate 336,148 of NZ_JBECOX010000003.1, read as the reverse complement.
TCCAACCCTTTATTGACCAATTTTCCTTGCGCATATTCGGCGACATTCTGCGTCTCAGCGGCAAAGCCAACGGTATAAGGACGAGACTGTTTTAGTGCTGCGACAGTGGCGATAATATCGGGGTTTTTGACCAGTGTAAGTGTGATTTCATCGCCTTGCTTTTTAATCTTTTGCTCGGCAACGGTGGCTGCACGGTAATCAGCGACCGCAGCGCAGCCGATAAAAATATCTGATTGTACGGCATATTCGAGTGCAGCTTGTTGCATCTGCTCAGCACTTTCTACATCAAGTCGAGTAATTCCTGTGGGGGTATTCAGTGAAACCGGGCCTGCGATCAGATTTACGCTTGCACCTAAAGCCTTTGCCGCCTCAGCAAGACTAAAACCCATTTTTCCTGAACTGTGGTTAGTAATAAAACGCACCGGATCTAATGCTTCGCGCGTCGGTCCTGCGGTGATAGTTACCGTTTTTCCTGCTAATACTTGCTCAGTAGGGCGAAGTGCAGCTAAACACAGTTGCACCAACTCATGGGGTTCCAGCATGCGTCCTGCGCCTACATCTCCGCAGGCTTGCTCGCCTTTACCGGGTCCCCAGATTTGGACATGACGTGAAGCAAGGGTATTGAGGTTTGCTTGAGTCGATAGATGTGCATACATCTGTTGATTCATTGCCGGCGCTACGGCAACAGGCGCGGGCGTTGCGAGCAGTAATGTGGTCAGTAAATCATCCGCAATACCTGCTGCCATTTTGGCGAGGATATTTGAGGTCGCTGGAGCAACCAGCACTAGGTCTGCCCATTTTGCAAATTCGATATGGCCCATTGATGCTTCTGCTTGTGGGTCAAGCAAAGAGTCAGAAACGATTTCACCAGAGACCGCCTGCATTGTCAGTGGCGTGATAAAGTGCTTAGCAGACTCCGTCATCACCACTTTGACATCTATTTGCTGTTCTTTTAGGCGGCGAACGAGTTCTGCGCATTTGTAAGCAGCGATACCACCGCTGATCCCAAGTAAGAGGCGTTTATTTCTTTGCATGTTTGTTTTATACGATCACAGTATCAATAAACTAAAGATATCACAGTCGGTGATAATTTTTGAATTCTCACTTTTTGGTAGCTACACTTTGGATGCCATGGAGGCAAACACATAAAAGGAAAAATTATGCAAATATCAGCCTTACCCAAATCCGCACGGCCAAGAGAAAAGTTAATAGAGCAAGGCCCTGAGGCATTATCAAATGCCGAGTTATTGGCTATCTTTTTACGCACTGGGATCAAAGGGTTAAATGCCATAGAGCTTGCCGAATCCCTGTTACAAGAACAGCAAACGTTACAGCGTTTATTCAATGCCTCATTAGAAGAGTTTTCAGCGTTAAAAGGCTTAGGCGTTGCCAAATACACTCAGTTACAGGCCGTTTTGGAGTTAAGCCGGCGTTATCTAAAAGAAGAGTGCTTAAGAGAAACGGTATTTCAAAACCCGACAGCGGTACGTGACTATTTGAGTGCTCAACTACGGGGGCTTGGGCATGAAGTGTTTATGGTGCTGTATCTAGACAACCAAAATCGCCTGATAAAAGATGAAGTGTTGTTTCACGGTACAATTAACGCGGCCTCGGTTTATCCAAGAGAAGTAGTAAAGGCGGCACTAAAATACCACTGTGCAGCCGTGATTTTTGCCCATAACCACCCATCGGGCGTAGCAGAGCCCAGCGAAGCGGATAAACTCATCACGAAAAAATTGCAGCAAGGCTTGGCACTGGTCGATATTAATGTACTTGACCATTTAATCGTCGCCGGAAGTCATTGTATTTCGTTTGCCGAACGAGGACTGATTTAAGCTGAGTTGCTGTTTTATCAGGTGGGTTTCGCTTTCTCAAGTTGTCCTTTTGAATTGAGCAAAATGGAATGGAGCTTGATCACTCAGCTTTTACTCGAAGTGTGAGGTAGCTGGTGGAGTGTTGCAGCCCAAATATACGTATAAGCACGAAAATTAAACAGTGAAAATTACGATGTAGAAAGGGCCAAAAAAGAAATTTGCTCGTTAAATCAGCATATTTGTATAAATTTTATAAATTAGTTCAATTTAAATGCAGTTTTTACTTTCCTAGTGGGCTTCGGATCATTATAATTGGCCGCTATCAAATTTACCCATGAGCTGATTTCAGTAGGATCAGATCCTTGATCTCTGCCTGTAGATACTGTATAAAGAGCGCCCTTTGATTTTACCTAGGGCACGCAGTTAAAAGGCCTTTAAGGGAAAATTAAGCTCGAGCGAAGTTATTGGAGATACATAGACATGTCTAAAGTCTGTCAAGTTACAGGTAAGCGCCCAGTGGTTGGTAACCACCGTTCGCACGCGCGCAACGCTACTAAGCGTCGCTTCCTACCTAACCTACAAACACACCGTTTTTGGGTTGAAAGCGAAAAGCGTTTCGTTTCTCTACGCACTACTACTAAAGGTATGCGTATTATCGATAAAAAAGGCATCGACGCGGTATTAGTAGATATCCGTGCTCGCGGCGAAAAAATTTAAGGAGCTTAAATCATGCGTGATAAGATCCGTTTAGTTTCAACTGCTGGTACTGGTTATTTCTACACTACCGACAAGAACAAGCGTAACATGCCTGAAAAAATGGAGATCAAAAAGTTCGACCCTAAGGTTCGTAAACACGTGATCTTCAAAGAAGCGAAAATCAAGTAATTCGTTTCAAGAATCAATAAAAACCCAGCCTCGGCTGGGTTTTTTGTGTTTGTACTTTAATTTTTTACGGCTAATTGCCAAAGCTCTCCACTTGGTTGCTTCAGCTCACTGAAAACCACATCGCCGTTTTGCAATATATCAAACTGCCCAATAAATCGTTGTGGCGGGGTGAAATACAACTTTTCTTGTTTAGTCTTCAGGTCAAATCGCCAAATACTTTTGTCTTTTTCATAGTAAAGCGCATTATCTCTGAGCCGCCAATTCAGCCAATTTCTCACCGGTACATCCGTCACAACTACAGACTCTTGCCCGTCTTCCAGTTGCCAAATTCCGGGCTGTGTAAACTTGGTAAAATACAACACATTATTAAGTTTGTAGCCGCTGTAGCCACCTTGTGTTGTAAGTTGCTGATGTTGGTTTGTTATTAGATTTAGAGACCATAACTGCCAACTACCAGAGCGTTCACTGCTGTAAATGATTTCATGGTCATCTTGGCTGTAATTGGCAACGTAAGGCTTAAGCTCAGTACCTATAAGTTGCATTATTTTTTGACTGTTGATAGCAAACTGGTAAATGGCGTCTTGATATTCAAAAAGTATTTTAGAAGCGTCATTGTTGAGTTGATAACGTTGAAAGTTAAAAATGTGAGGCAAGTGAACTTGAGTGTGTTGTTGTGTTTCAGTGTTGATAGACCATAAAGCGGAATGCGCGCCGTGATCCGAAATATACCAAACTTGCGGCATTTGATTTGCGCGAGGTAAGCGATTCAATGCCTGATTATCAACAAGTGGTGAAAAGGTTTGCTCCGATACGTCGAAAAGGTGAATTAGGCTAGTTAACTTATATTGATTAAAGAGCAGGGTCTCATTGTTATCTTGTAATACTAGGCTTTCGATTGGTGCTGTGAGCTTGTGAAGCAGTTTTACTTTGCTCGATTTTATATCAGCGCGATAAATGCTACTGCCTGCGCTAAAGTAAATAGATTGACCGCTAGCAGACCAAGTCAGTGCAGTGAGATTATAAGGTAACTTAACGGTGCTCTTGACTGACATGCTTGGGTAATCGTACACCGTCAGTTCGTGCTTATCTTCTCCAAGATAGCGTGCGGCGGCGAGTTGGTCTTTAGTTGTGGATAAGCTAAATAGATGGTCGCCCCTGAGGTTTCCTGAGATTGGAGGAAGCGTTAACTGGATATGCTGCTTTGTATTCGAGTCGAAACGGTAAAGGCCGTATCCACTATGTATATTTGTGCGTTTTCGATAAATGATTTCGTGCGGATTTGCGCCCCATATTAGTTTAATGTTTTCGATAGGCTGGCAAGAGAATAGCGTAGTGTGCTGTGCCTGCGTGATATCAAACTGTTTTACGGTACAGCCATTATCATCGTCAATATAGGCGATGTGTGTGGCGTCTGAGCTTAAGGCTTGTGCGCTGATGTTGCCTGAAAACAGCTTTCTATGTTGCTCGCTGTGATTGAGCCATAACTCCGATTGCTGAGTGTCGGTAGGATGCAGGTAGCTAAAGCTTTTATATTGAGGCGCGCTACTTAACTGTAGCTCGATACCGCTCTGGCTCGTTAATTTTTGTGGTAGGAGTGGTTCGTTATTTTGCGCTGGCTGCATGAACTGATAGGCAATAAACGCACATACGCTGGTAATAAGTAGAGAAACACCCAAAAGTGGCGCGATCCGGGAGCTGGTCTTATTTATTGTAGCTGGAGTATGACTTGTGGCCGCGGGAATAAGTCGATATCCAAGGGTAGGGATAGTCTCTATATACTCAGTTTTACCATCTAATTTATTCATATACTGGCGCAATGTCGACACGGCTTTATTGATTGCACTCTCTGTGACTACGCGACCTTGCCACACTTCTGCAATGAGTTTATCGCGCGAAACAACATTACCATTTGCTGCAATTAAGGTTTGTAGCAATAAGTATGGCTTAGGCTCAAGTCTGATGGAGTCTGTGCTACTCGTCAGCGTTCGATTAACAGTATCAAACCGAATGGCTGCAATCTCATAGCGCATTTATTATCCCTTTGATTATATTGTTTATATTTATTGGTAAGGAATTCCTCACAACGATTTCATGTGAATTCGTCGCGCCCTTTTTCAAAGTATTTAGAGTACATGAAAACAATAAAATAGGAATGGCCAACATGACAAGTCGAATGTTTTTAAAACAGGCGTTAGGTTTAACATTAGCAGCTTTAGTCGCGGGTTGTGGCAGCAGTAGCGACAGCAAAAAGGCGTCAAGCAATGACGATGGAGTGTTAAAGCCCGTAAATGGTCTGGAGGTTCATCAACTCAATGAGCGTTACTATTATATGAAGCCGATTGAAAAGCCACATAAAGCGTACAAGCTGATGTTAGCCTTTCATGGTTCTGGAGGCACTGCTTACGGTATGGCAGGTTTAACCAAGCTACATGAACAAAGCGATGATTATATTGTTGTTTATCCCAAATCAAAAAACGAAGAGTGGAATGAAGGCTGTGGTTGTAACAAGGCACATCGTTTAGGTGTAGATGACTTAGGCTTTGTTGATCAGATGATTGCAGAAATAAAAGCCAAATATGATGTCATTGACGGTGAAATTTATGCGACCGGCTTTTCTCAAGGCGGGTTATTTGTACAAAACTTATTATGTAACCGCTCGGAGACGTTTAATGCGATAGTAACGGTTGCAGCACCTATGTCCTACCAATTAGGTGATAGCTGTAACTTTTCGACACCTACAAACTACCGAATTATGCACGGTAAAGCAGACTCAGTATTGCCCTATAATGGCAAAAGTCACGCAAATTTTGGGCTACTCTCGTCACCTCAAGCGATTAAAATTATTGCTAATCTAAACTATGAGGCTGCTTTATCTGTTGATGAAGAAATAGCGGAAGGCGTGACGTTAACTCACTATCCTAATCGCAATATTCAAACGCAGCTCATTAGTGTAGACGGGGCTCGTCATAGTTGGAATTTACCACCTGTTCAAACCACCGAATCGATAATGGCATTTTTTGAGTCGACAAGCCGTTATGTGCTGCCCCAAGGCTCTGATCTTATCGCAGTAAACAACGATTATTACCATGTTCGGCAATTAAAGCAGCATGCAGATAAGCCAACCGTGGTCATGCTCTCGGGTGCGAATATGCATTTTCATAGTGATAGTGCTTGGTTCGCGTTACTACAGCCTTACTTGGCAGACAGTTTCAATGTTTACGTCATTGATAGGCTAGGGCAGGGATTAAGTAGTGTTGATGACACACCTTCCATGAATAAATTTGCACACGACCTCCCTGTACTATTTGAAAAGCTCAATCTCAGTGATGTGCATTTGTTGAGTTACGCAAATAGTAATTCAGTGCCGCTAATTGCGATGCAAAAATCACAGGAGTTTAAGCAAAAGATAGCAAGCATGTTGTGGTTAGACCCAGATATTTTACTGCCACATTCTATTGCTCAGTATCAAGGTTACCCAGTTGATGTTTATCGTCAATACGGACAAGACTTGATTGATCATGTTGCTGCTGGTAATTGGCAAGAAAAGATGGATAGCAAAATAGCTGAAGAGCAGGCGCATATTGAAACACTGCTTGAAGGAAGCGAGTTTGCAGACTACATGGATTGGCAATATTTCAATCACATAATGCAAACCCGCCACGGTGTTGCAGCTCAACTTACTCGAGTACACGAAATGATGAACTACCATGATGACTTGGAGTTAGTAAGAAACTGGCAGCCAGACAGCAGCATTCCTATTTCAGTGATAGATAGTGAGTTTGAAAAACTAGATATCGCCAATGCAGACTCTGAAGAAGCGAAAGCCAATCTAATAAAATGGGAGGCTGAGGGGAGAAAATGGTCACAAGAAGTTGCTGAAACCAGTGGTGGGCAGTATTTACCAATATCATCAACTGAGCACCTGATCCCATTTACCCATCCTGAGTTTATTAAGCAGGCATTGATTGAGCTTGCGAGCAAGTAATGGTTTTTAAACCCCGCTCATATTCCTACTAGTTGACGGTGAACGTTACTTCTTCCAAGCCTAAACCAATGGTTCTAAGCTTGGAAGAAACAAGGGAGAGATTAATCTCTAGGGTCTAATAAAAAGCGATCAAATAAACCAGAGTTGGTATTTAACAGCTTTTTAATTTTGTTCAAAACAGGCAGAGTGAAGTAGGCCACTTTAACTTCTGTTCGAATTAATACTTAATTGAATTTATAAAATCACCGAACCACTCAGTAAAATACTCGTTAAACATATCCATGTCTTCTCTGAATTGCGCTATAGAATCTGTAATAACAGCTCTTTTGGATAGGCGGTTTTGTGCGGCAGGTTTTAGTCTCTGAGTTCGCTTTATCACTTGGAGAACGACTGGTTTCCAGAGTTCTAAGGCCTCTTTTCGAGAAACTTCATCTTTAAATGCTATTGTATAAGAATCAGGGATAGCTTTGCCTATTATCATTTCCATGATACTCGAAATTGCGTGGATCACTAAAAAGTAAACTCCTGGTAGAGCTAGAAATTCATGCTTAGCTTGATCCACGTCCTTCAACGTACCATGTCGAAACTGTCTTGCATACTCTGCTTTAATCTCATTTATAGCGTCATTTAGAGAGTAAATAAAAACTATATGTCCAGCAGTTACTGTTGCGGGAAATGCTTGATTGTATAGATCGTCGTTTTCCCAAATTTGCTTTTTCTCATGATAACTACTATTCGCATGATAATGATAGGCAATCAAAGTCTGGGCTACTTTCTCAGGGTCTAGGGAAATGCGTTTTTCTGCAGGTGTTAAATGAGTACGAAGTCCTCCCATGTAGTGCGAGTCAGTAAGATCCTTGAACTCATTTCTCAGACGCTTTTGAACTGTATCCCCAGAGCGAAAATCTGAAGCTAAAACTTTATTTTGAGAGTTATTAGCTCTGATGATCCGGTCTATTTTTACTTGATCTGCAACTTTGATAAATCTAATGTGCACTTTCACATTAGGATCAATATCCTGTGATAGGTTTGACAAGCATCCAGTCGTTTGTGCTCCATTAACAATGGATATTCCTGTGATACTTAGTAGGTTACCAAGATACCTTTCTCCCTCTATTGGATAAGAAATATCTAGATCATGCACAAGAGCTGTTAATCCATTGTTACAAACAAAAAAGTCGTTCGGGTTATCTATCGCACTTTCTTGAATTTGGCCGTTTATATACTGGTCTTTTTTATTACTGCCCATATAGTTGCGAACGTTTGCGCTGAACAGTCTTCCTTCTGTATGTGTAGTGTATAACTTTTTTAGAAAACTACCAGGTAAGCTAGTGCAGAATGATACCCAACCATTGGTTCCATACTCAATGAAACCGGGATTACGGTCCATAATAATTTTTTCTGTGATTAAAATAGCATCAAGTTGATCTTTATACATTCTATCAAGAGTATCTAATCCGACTTCTTTGGCGCTCAGTGAGATATTATGCTCAGGGTATTTATGACGAAGCGAGTTTACTGCGCTTTGCCCAATTCCTTTCATTATGCGAGCATTTTCCTCAGATTCTGGGCAGTTATTCAAAAACCAAATATGAACAGATTTGATATTGCCACTCTTTAGTCCTAATCTTGCAACTTCAACCTGATTTTTTATCCGATTTGGAATATTTTCTATGTCCATATCAAAGAGTGCCGTACAGGCATAACTACTATCACGAGCTTTGTTTGGTCTTGCACCTTGATTTCGTAAATTTGGTGATTGGAATGACTGTACGGCGTATATTGATCCGTTATCTTCATCGACAAAGAGAATATCAATATTTTCATCGTCACCACCTTCAGTAATAATATCAGGGGCTATTGAGCAAATATCATTGTGTTGAACTTGCAGTTCCAGTGCATAAAGAGCTGCATTCAAGTTACCGAAAGCACTTAAATCAGTTCGCTGTTGAAGAGATTGCCAAAATGCGCTGTCTGCAAGCGTCTTATATTGAGTTTTATTCAGTGACATTGCTTTGTATTCCTGTAGAAATTTCACCTAGTGTATATGGTCATATTTTTTATTGTCCATCACTGTATATTAAAAAGTGTATTGTCATTACGCCAGTGCCAAAGAAAATTCGTAGTATTGACTCAAGGACGCAGAGATATAGTAGTGATCCGACTTGGTTTTCTGCTAAAAAATACATATTTGTACTCCCCATTTCTCGGTTTCTTACCTAATATCCCTGTGCTATTAGACGGTCATCTGTCTTACTTTGTGCATTCACTATCTTTCAAATAGTATTGCTCTATCGAAAGCACTAAAATACTTATTTACCCTACTAGGTGAGTTTTAGTTAAGGTGTTGGCTATAAATAAAAAACGCGAGCTTGTCTGCCGCTCGCGTTTTATTTTTAAAACCTAATGAATTAAATCAGTCTATTACCTCATAGTAACAAACTCCTCGGAGCCGGTTGGGTGTATCGCGACTACCGAGTCAAAGTCTGCTTTGGTTGCGCCCATCTTCATTGCAACGGCGAAACCTTGGATCATCTCATCTACGGCAAAGCCGATGCCGTGTAGGCCTACTACGGTTTCTTCCGGGCCTGCGCATACAAGTTTCATGCGACACGGTTGGCGGTGCTGAGTGACCGCGGTGTACATTGCAGCAAAGGTAGAGGTATAGACCTTGATGTTGTCTTTACCGTACTTTTCTTCCGCTTCTGGCTCTGTTAGACCAATGGTGCCAATCGGTGGGTGGCTAAAGACGACGGTAGGGACTAGATCGTAATCCATTTTTGCGTTTGGCAATTCCGGATTGAATAGGCGCTCGGCTAGCATTCTACCTGCTTTTACGGCTACCGGAGTTAGCTCTATACCACCATCCATAATATCACCGAGCGCGTAGATACCTTTGGCTGAGGTGTTTTGCCATTCGTCGACTTTAATATGGCCGCTAGGCGTGGTTTCTACATCTGTCGCAGCGAGGTTGATAAGATCTGTCATTGGTTCACGACCAATTGCCCAGATCAGTTTGTCTACGGTGTAAGACTCACCATTCTCAAGATGTAAGGTGACTGAGCCATCCTCTTCTTTGGTCACTGACTGTGGTACTGCGTGAGTGTGCAGCGTTGGACCTTCTTTTTCCATTACCTCAGTTAAGGTTTCAACCAAGATAGGATCAAAGTTACGAAGAGGGGCGTGCTTACGAACAAATAGATGGGTTTCTGTGCCCAAGCTGTGCAATACGCCCGCAAGCTCTACCGCGATATAACCCGCGCCCACAACCGCGACGCGGCGAGGTTGCTCTTTAAGCTCAAAGAAACCGTTTGAATCGATACCGTGCTCAGCGCCTGGAATATTAGGGATCGTTGGGCGGCCACCCACGGTAATATTGATATGATCGGCAGTGTAGTGCTCACCATTGACTTCAATGGTGTTGTTATCAACAAACTTAGCAAAGCCATTGATCACGGTGACGCCATTTTTCGCTAGGTAGCCGTTGTAACCTTGGTGAATACGGCCAATGTAGGCTTCGCGGCTTTCTACCAGCTTACCCCAATCGAAGTTCTTTAGTTCAACATCAAAACCATAATCTGGTGCGTATAGTTTAATGGCTTCAGCAACTTGAGCGCCGTGCCACATCGCTTTTTTTGGAACGCAGCCCACGTTTACACAAGTACCGCCTAAGTGCTTTGCTTCTATTAATGCCACCTTGGCACCTCGCATCGCCGCTCGGTTCGCAGATGCGATCCCGCCGCTACCACCACCGATTGCGATATAGTCAAAATGTTGAGCCATAAAAATTCCTCGCCAATTATTTGTTTTGCTTAAACCCTACTACTTTAAATAGCATAAGTGCACAACCGAAGACCGATATTAAGCAAAAATCTGTTCAGATACTTGTAAATGCGGTCATTCACCCTTATTTCAACCTCAATATTAGATTAGAAAATAAAGAGCGTGCCCATGAGTAACCCATTAATCGGGCTAGAAGGATTGCCTCCTTTTTCGAAAATTAAGCCTGAACATATTGTTGAAGCATTAAAATCTGCCATTGCACACTGTCGTGAAACTATCGACACTGTTTTAGCACAACCAAGCTATACGTGGGACAGTTTTGTACTGCCTTTAGAAGAGTCAGACGATAAATTGAATCGTATGTGGTCACCAGTCTCACATATGCACTCAGTAGTAAATTCAGAAGCGTTACGTAAAGCTTATGATGAGTGTCTACCATTAATTTCTGAATATTCTACTTATGTTGGTCAGCACCAAGGGTTGTATGAAGCCTATAAAGCGGTAAAAGAATCGGTTGAATTTGGTAACTTAACGATTGCTCAACAGACCTCTGTAGATAATGCCCTACGTGATTTCCAATTGTCGGGCATTGCACTTGAGCCAGTTAAGCAAAAGCGTTATGGCGAAATAGTGGCACGGCTGTCGGAGCTGGCATCAAAGTTTGGCAACAATGTAATGGATGCCACTCAGGCATGGCAAAAGCATATTACTGACGAGTCAGAATTAGCAGGGCTACCAGAGTCGGCTTTAGCGCTTGCCGCTCATACTGCCGAAGCCAAAGGATTAGAAGGCTGGGTATTTACGCTAGATTTCCCTTCATATCTTCCTGTGATGACTTACGCAGATAACCAAATGCTCCGTGAAGAGGCTTATCGTGCGTTTGTAACCCGTGCTTCTGATCAAGGGCCTAATGCTGGAGAGTTTGATAACTCAGCGATTATGCATGAAGCACTTACACTTAGACACGAACTGGCTCAGTTGCTTGGCTTTTCTAGTTTTGCAGAAAAATCATTGGCAACCAAAATGGCTGAGACGCCAGAGCAAGTGTTTAAGTTTTTAAACGACCTTGCCGCTAAGTCAAAACCACAAGCCGAGCAAGAAGTGGCTGAACTACGAGACTTTGCGAATAAAGAACACGGTGTAAGTGAGCTAAAACCTTGGGATTACGCATATTATGGCGAAAAGTTAAAACAAGCTAAGTATGCGATTTCTGATGAAGCGCTACGCCCGTACTTCCCTGAGCATAAGGTACTTGCCGGTTTATTTGAAACCGTAAATCGTCTGTTTGGGATCCGTGTGAGTGAAGTCAAAGACGTTGATACTTATCATCCAGATGTACGCTTTTTTGCTATTCATGATGATAAAGGTGAGTTGCGTGGTCATTTCTATCTCGACCTATATGCTCGTGAACATAAGCGTGGTGGTGCCTGGATGGATGACTGCATGGGCCGAAAAGTACGCGCAAATGGTGAGTTGCAGACTCCTGTCGCTTATTTAGTGTGTAACTTTAATAAAGCTGTTGGCAATAAACCTGCGCTATTTACCCATAATGAAGTAACCACTTTATTCCATGAGTTTGGTCACGGTATTCATCACATGCTAACGCAAGTAGATGCCGCGCCGGTTGCTGGTATTAATGGTGTGGCATGGGATGCGGTTGAGCTGCCAAGTCAGTTTTTAGAGAACTGGTGCTATGAAGAAGAAGCGCTGAACTTCATTTCAGGACACTATGAAACGGGTGAACCGTTACCAAAAGAAATGTTAGACAAGTTACTGGCGGCAAAGAACTTCCAATCAGCCATGCAAATGCTCCGTCAGTTGGAGTTTTCGTTGTTTGATTTTCATATTCACGCAGACTTTGAGCCAAACACGGATTGCCAAATTCAAGCAACGCTTAATGCGGTACGTGAGCGTACTGCGGTTGTTAAAGCGCCTGAGTTTAACCGCTTCCAGCATAGCTTTAGCCACATTTTTGCTGGTGGCTATAGCGCGGGTTACTACTCTTATAAGTGGGCAGAAGTGTTGTCTGCGGATGCGTTTTCTAAGTTTGAAGAAGAAGGGATATTCAACCCACAAACCGGGCGTGAATTTATGTATCACATTCTTGAAAAGGGTGGATCGGAAGCGCCAATGGTGCTGTTTACCCGCTTCCGTGGTCGAGAGCCAAAAGTGGATGCGTTACTACGCCACAGCGGGATCGCCGCCTAGTTATATTTCCACTCTAAGCGCCTTCTTCTGAAGGCGTTTTTTTTGTCTTAGAAAGTGTGACTTTTTGTTAGCAAATTCAATATCTCTGACTATTCTATAAAGATATGAATTAATAGGGAAAGCCACATGACGAAACTGGTTCTTGCCATTGATGATGACAAACTCGTCCATCACATTGTTGATGAGGCGCTATCGCGGACATGCAAAATATTACATGCGAAAAATGGTGAGGAAGGCTTGCGGTTGGCTAAAAAATATCGTCCGGATATTATCTTGCTTGATGTCGAGATGCCAGGGCTGTCGGGCTTTGAGGTATGTGAGCAACTCAAAAAACTAGAGGACACTACAGAGATCCCTGTTATGTTTTTGTCTTCTCGTGCCGATATTTCAGAGCGAATGCGGGGCTATAACGCTGGTGCCGCAGACTATATAGTCAAACCTTTTAACGCTGAAGAGTTGTTAGCGCGTATTAATGTCCTTGATGACTATCGAAAAATCTCGTCGCAGCTAAAACAAGATGTACAGCGCGCTCAAACCACAGCTGAAATAGCCATGACTGACTCTGGTGATATGGGCCGTATAATGCGCTATGTTGGGCAGTCGTATCACGCGCATGATCTCAATACGTTGAGCGCTCATTTTTTAGAGTTTTTTATGCCGATGGAGCTCGATGTCGCGGTGGCTTTTTGGTATCACCAAGACGCGATGTTTTACTCCAGCGAGGGAGCGATCCAACCGATAGAGCAAGAGCTATTTGAGAAACACAAAGATGGCAGTCGCTTTGTTGATTTTGGTCGCAGAACCATAATTAACTATCCTAAAGTTTCCTTGCTGATTAAGAACATGCCAGTGGACGATGTTGCCGTTTATGGTCGTTATAAAGATTTATTTCCGCACATACTGGAAGCCACTGATGCCAAAATCCGAGACATGGAAGTCAGTGAAGATGCACTTAAGAAAGTGGAGCATATAGGGCAAGTATTTGCTGAGTTAAGCGATCATTTAAGCGGCGTTGGCGATCATTACAGTGGCAAAGTTGCTGAGTTTCAGACGGTGCTGGAAAGCGACAAGCTTGCAGTCTTAGAACCAAGTGAAAGAGAACGGTTGCAAGAACTCTATGAGCATTTCACTTATTTAAGCGATGAGCTAACCATAATTAAATATAAGTTAGGAGAAGTGACTGAGGTACGCCAGCAGCTTATAGAGAGTTTAAACAAAATAGCGAAACCTTGGGGTGAGGATGAAGTGGCGTCGCAGGCTGATATTGAACTGTTTTAAGCCACTGGATAATCAAAGACACTAGAAAGGGAAAGGGGTATACTGCCACGGTTGGTAACCCTTGGGAGCTTAGCTTGTATATTCACACCCCTTTTGAAGAAAACAGATCCTACCTAAATACGCTAACTAAGCTGTTTAATTTATCCGCGCTTAATATTAACGAGGCGGAGTTTCAATTGGTTTATGATGAGCTAGGCTTACAATTATTCAAAAAAGATGAACCAAAGCTCGGCGCTATCCGTGTTGATTTTGTGACTGGCGCAGTTGCTCATCGACGCAAATTTGGTGGTGGTAAAGGGCAAGCAATTGCAAAAGCGGTGGGCTTAAATAAAGGTGCTGTGCCTACGGTCTTGGATGCGACAGCAGGACTTGGACGCGATGCCTTTGTACTTGCTTCTATGGGTTGCAAAGTCGTGCTACACGAGCGTAACCCGGTAGTCGCAGCGTTGTTATACGATGGCTTGCAACGTGCCTATCAAGATGCTGAAATTGGCGAATGGGTACAGTCAACTATGCGATTGGAGTTTGGCTCCAGCCATGACTTGCTAGAGCAAGCAGGTTGGCGTCCAGATGTAGTGTATCTTGATCCTATGTTCCCGCATCGTGAAAAATCGGCGCAAGTGAAAAAAGAAATGCGTGTATTCCAAGATTTAGTTGGCAATGACTTGGATGCGGATGCACTTTTGCCTTTTTCTTTGCAGTTAGCCACAAAAAGAGTGGTGGTAAAACGTCCAGACTACGCTGGCTTCTTAAATGAAAAAACGCCAAGTATGCAAATAAAAACCAAGAAAAACCGCTTTGACGTTTATGTTAATTCTGCAATGAAATAGCACACCACTACCTGATTTAATTTTGTGCAGCAGATATCTAGATGGATATACGCAAAAAGTATGGTTTTGTACTATTGCTCAGGAAAGGTAACCAGATTTAATCAAGTTGTCATAAATCCTTAATACTCTTGCGGAGCATTTTGATAAAGGGGTTGTGATTCTATGCGCGTGTCTACTTTTACTCGGTTATTGGCAATATTATTGACGACAGCGAGTATTCTACTTGGGGTGAGTCTGTTTTGGGCGAGCCAAGTATTAACTGAACTTGATGCGCAAGACGCCGCTTACAATCAAGTTAAAAATGCGGTGATCATCGAGCTTGAGGGTACAGTAGAAGATTACTTGAGTGCGGGCGATAGCCAGTATTTAAATAAGGCCGATGAACAAATCAAAGCATTACAGCAAAGTGTAGAGCAGTTGCCACCTGCACTTGCTGAGCAACTTAAAACTAAACTCATACAACTACAACAAGATATTGCAGGCAAATACCGTGCACTCGGCAAGCTTTCTGGTAACGAACTTGCGTTGTTGGATAATGCGCTTAGGCAAATGTCAGGTTCAGCATCGAGCCTCGTTAAGTATGCAATTAAAGCACAAGATAGTGCCGCCAAAGAATCCTACTTTAATCTTGCTTCAGACTACTTTAGCGAAGTCTCGAATTTGAGCTTATATACCTACCAATTAGTCATGGCTTACGAACAGCAGACCGAACAGAGTTTGATGTCGAGCTTAAGCCGGTTGCAGGATATTGCCGCGCGAATAGACCGACTCGAAAACTTAGGGGTAATGAGTGAGGTAGACGAAGACGAGCTATTTTTAGGTGCCGAAGCCGAAGATTTAGCGCTAGAAATAAAAGCGGAGCTTGTGAGCTGGCCTAAACGTTATGCCCGCGACTTAGAAAATACCTTACAGCAGTCGAAACAACGCCAAGCTGGCATGCTAGCACTGCGAGGTGATATTAAAGCAATCTCAGAGAATATCCTACAAGCAGAAACCAACTTAAAAACAGAGCAGGCTGACGTAAAAACCAATGTGTTTATGCTGTTTGGTGTGGCCATTGGGTTACTCGTACTCCTTGCGGGTGGTGTGTATTTTGTACAGTTCAATCAAGTGTTAACTCCGCTAAGACAACTACGCGATGGCTTTGCTCAGCTAATCGAAAGCAATGAGTTACGCAATATTGAAAGTAAAAACCAAGACACTGAAATTGGCGAAATTGCGAGTTACTTTAATCAGTTAATTGATAGGCAGCGAGCAGAAGCGGACGAACGCTCAGAAATGCTGAGTGTGATCAATACCTTTATGGAAGAGATGAACACTAACTTGGCGCAGATCTCTGCACAAGCTGGAGACACGTTTGAGCAGGTGGAGCAAAACCAAGCACAGCTTGACTCGCTTAGAGCGCTTGGGGCGGATGCCAATCAAATCAACGCGCAAGTTGCCGACAATGCCAATAACACCTTTGAAGCAATGACACAAAGTGTGTCCTATGCGGATGCTATGTTGAGCGCTTCATCTACCACGCAAAAGCGGGTAGAGCAGGGATTAGAGAGCTTAAATGAATTACTTAATGGTGTTTCAGATGTGAGTAAAGTGATTGATATGATCAGCTCCATCGCAGAACAAACGAACCTACTCGCGCTCAATGCGGCGATTGAGTCGGCGCGCGCAGGTGAACATGGCCGCGGGTTTGCGGTCGTTGCGGACGAAGTACGAAAGCTTGCACAGCAAACACAAGCCTCACTGACTGATATCCACCAGCAATTAAATGTTTTGAGTGATAATTCAAACAAAGTATCGACACAAATCTCGGCTTTGGCAGATGAGGCACAGCAGCAAACTGGTCATGCACAAGAGTTGAAACGCAATTCAGAAGGTGTGGCAGAGAGCGCACAGAGCGCCAACCAAGTTGCCGCCCATGCAATGGATCTTGCCAATCAACAATCGGATCTCTTAGATACCTTTGGCCACGCTATGGATAGTATGAAAGGTCAGGTTAATAGCTCACATGAGCAAGTGCAACAAATCCAGCAAAGCCTTAAAGAGAAAATGCGGGAGATTAGAGGTACCTTAGGCCTGCGATAATCAGGATTGTGCCGTAGGTCGAGATTTATCTCGACAGCATAAGCCGAAACGTAGGAGCCGCTTCACGCGGCGAGCAGTTAAAATCTCGCGAGGTAAACTCGCTCCTACCAGCGAGTTTTGTAGGTCGAGATTTATCTCGACAGCATAAGCCGAAACGTAGGAGCCGCTTCACGCGGCGAGCAGTTAAAAGATCGCGAGGTAAACTCGTTCCCACCAGCGAGTTTTGTAGGTCGAGATTTATCTCGACTGCTGCAAGCTGAAACGTCGGAGCCGTTTCACGCGGCGAGCAGTTAAAAGATCGCGAGGTAAACTCGTTCCTACCAGCGAGTGTCGTAGGTCGAGATTTATTTCGACAGCATAAGCCAAAACGTAGGAGCCGCTTCACGCGGCGAGCGGTTAAAAGATCGCGAGGTAAACTCGTTCCTACCAGCGAGTGTCGTAGGTCGAGATTTATCTCGATAGCATAAGCCAAAACGTAGCTGCCGCTTCACGCGGCGAGCAGTTACAAGATCGCGAGGTAAACTCGTTCCCACAAACTAAACTCGAAATAATTAAAAAAGGCCGCAAATGCGGCCTCTCGTTGGGGAAAGAAGACTCAATCAGAGCCTACTAAATTTTGCTTATGGCTTGTACTGCGCGTCTAACGTTAGGCCAGAGAACGTACGGTAAGCATTAACACTTAGGTGCCATGTACCCGCTTGCGGATTAGTGATTACACAAGTCTCGGTATTACCATTTTCATATGGACGACAGTCATAGCTGCTTGCTGTAGGTTGAGAGCCAAACTTAACGAATAAGTCAGCGTCACCTGAGCCACCAAATGTTTTTACGGTGAAGTCGCTCATTCCCTCTGGCACTTCGATTGTGTAGTGAACCCACTGACCGCTTGACGCTGAAACATCTTCAATTGTACCGCCACCTGCTTGTGGACCACCTGTGCTAGAGCCTGAAGTTGCAGCAACTAAGCTTACGCCTGAATAAGCTTTGTAACCGTTAATCATTACATGGTATGTACCAGCTTGAGGTGCGTCAAAGCTACAAACTTCGGCATTACCGCCTTCATAAGGACGACAATCATAGCTGCTTGAAGTTGGTTGACTGCCAAGCTTTACATAAAGGTCAGCATCACCAGTACCACCGCTCATCGTGAAGGTAACATTGGTTTTACCTGCAGGTACATCAAAAGTGAAAAACTGATCACTACCAGCTGCACCACTTAAGCCTGTTTTCGCTACACCATCTTCAAGTGTATTACCTGTAGGTGGAGTGACAACATCGCCTAAAGCTTCATTTACCGCAGCGGCTGCATCAACAACACCTGTACCACAGTTTGAACAGCTACCAGCGAAGCTACGTGTAGTGTTTTTCAAGATAGTTTCTACTTCGTCAGGCGTAGCAGATGGTTTTGCTTGCTTGATTAGCGCTGCAACACCCGCAACGTGAGGTGCCGCCATAGACGTACCTTGTGAGTAGTGGTAGCTATCATTTGAAGGAGCACCAGAGCCTGAGTTATGGGTAGATAGGATACCTTCAGGATCATTCGCAAAACTTTGTGCGCCACCCGGAGCGGCAACGTCGATGTTTGCACCATAGTTTGAGTAATAAGCTCGGCTACCATCACGACCTACAGATGCTACGTTTACTACGCCATTACAGTTACCTGGGTTGTAGTTTGCTGAGTTATCGTTGTCGTTACCTGCCGCAATAACAATGACTGTACCGTTGTTACGTGCTTGGTTGATTGCATTTTGTGTAGTTGCGCTACATGCACCGCCACCACCTAAACTCATGTTGATAACATCAGCTGGGTTAGCATTTGCAGGCACACCAGATACCGAGCCGCCAGATGCCCATATGATGCCGTCAGCGATGTCAGAAGTTAAGCCACCGCATTTACCAAGAACACGTACAGGCACTACTTTAGCGTCGTAAGCAACACCAGCTACACCTTCGCCATTATTTGTTACTGCAGCAACCGTTCCCGCTACGTGCGTACCATGCCAGCTTGAGTCTTGATCTGCGCGTGGCACAGGTTGACCTGAAGAGTCAGTTCCACACTCACCGCGAGTGACCGCATCACCAGGGTCACGAGCATCGTTGTCACGTGCGCCACCATCGTTAGCAACAAAGGTATTAGAGATCATGTCATAGCCAGGCAGAATGTTGGCATCTAAGTCTAAATGTGGGCGATAACCTGTATCTAGTACCGCAACTACCACACCTTGACCTGTCGCTTTATCCCACGCAGCTGGGGCATTAATACCAGCAGCAGCTTCGTAGTAATGCCATTGATCGTTATAACGCGGATCGTTAGGCGTTGCGAATGGCTTTAACATTTGGTCAATTTCGATGTATTCAACATTACCAGAAGCCATCACTTCGTTCATGAACGCCTGTGCTTCTTTTGCTGAAAGCTTTTTGTCAGCACGCATAACGTGGTGATTGCTAAGTGCCATTGGGCGTACGTACTTAGCGCGAGCACTCGCTTTGCTGCTCTTAAAGCCTTGTACAAAGCTTTCTGCACGCTGTTGCATTTTAGCAGGAGCAAGATCTGCAGCTGAAAGGCTGATCATTTGTGAACTAGCATCTTTGTACTTGATGATGAACTGTGTACCAAGCGTGCTTTGTGATGATAGTTTTTGTGCTGTTGCTGCAAGCGCTGCATCTTGGCCGATTGATTGTGCTGGTGCGGCTGTAACTGCTGTTGCAGTGAATAATGCGCTCACTGCGACGCTTAGTGCAGCGCGCTTAAAGTTTTTATTGATTGTCATAATGTTTCCCTAGTTTCTAACTTGTTGTTCAGCTGTTAATAAAAAGCTGATGGTCAGTGAAAGTAAACTCCTAGTTAAAAAAAAGAAAGCGCTGTTTTGTTATTTGCACTAATTTTTTAGTTATATGTGGACGGATAAATGGCTATAAAAAATTCTTACTGTATTGTTTTTAATCGATATTTTTCATTTTTGTGAGAGATCGAATAAATTTCAGTTACATTGTAAATGACTGTAAACAAAATAGTGTTTTTAACTTTGTGAAGCATTTGTAGCCAGTAGAGTGGGAGTTTGGTTAGTGCTAAAGGTTGGTTTTATTTTATTATTCTAATCTTATTTTCTTGTTTTTTAAGGTTTGAGAAATGATAGCGCTGACATAATGTTTACAAGTGTTTGAAAGGTATGCGAGTTGCTTCTTCTATTCGTCGCTGTGATTAGATAAAGAATCTAGGTATAATTTTCGCTTGGTCGCGATTTTGCCGTTTAAAGCTAAACTGTTGGCAAAACGGTAAGTGTAGAAATCTTAGATAAAAAGTTGAGTGAGTTTATGCAACAAATAGAGGTAGTCGTTATCGGCGCAGGTGCTGCAGGGTTGATGTGTGCTGCACAGGCTGGATACCGAGGGCGACAAGTTGCAGTGGTTGATATGGGGAAAAAGCCTGGCCGTAAAATTTTGATCAGTGGTGGTGGCCGCTGTAACTTTACCAACGAAAATGCTTCACCTGCTAACTATCTATGTAAAAATCCACACTTTGTAAAGTCGTGTTTGAGCCGCTATACCCAACATGATTTTATTGAACTGGTAGACCGCCACGGTCTTGCATACCACCACAAAACACTTGGGCAGTTGTTTTGTGACAATAGCGCGCAAGACATTGTAGATATTCTTCTTACCGAATGTGACTGGGCGGGCGTGTCACTTCACTTACGTCAAGAAGTATTAGCGGTTGAGCATCAAAGCGATGGCCGCTACTTAGTCAAAACCACAACTCAAAACTTCAACTGCGAGTCAGTGGTGATCGCCGCTGGTGGCCTAACCATGCCAAAACTTGGCGCCACGCCAATCGGCTACAAAATAGCGGAGCAATTCGGTTTAACGGTGTTACCAACCACGGCAGCGCTTGTACCATTTACACTTCATGATCACGACAAAGCACGCTTTGATGGTTTGTCTGGTATTAGCGTAGATAGCCTAGTGACCAGCGAAAGCGGTATCCAATTTAGAGAGAATATTCTCTTTACTCACAGAGGCTTATCTGGCCCTGCAATTTTGCAGATCAGCTCATTTTGGAAAGCAGGCGAGTTTGTTAGCATCAATTTATTACCTGACTTAGATGTGCAAGCACAACTCCATGACTGGCGTAGTGAGCAAGGGCAAAAGAGCCTGAAGAACTTGCTTTCTACCATCTTACCAAAGCGCTTTATTGAAGCCTTAATCAGCGACGGCAGCATCCCAGATAAAAACGCCAACCAACTCAGCCACACAGAGATTGAAAAACTGACAGAAACCCTCACTAGCTGGAAAATAAAACCAAATGGCACAGAGGGTTATCGCACCGCAGAGGTTACGTTAGGTGGTGTAGATACCGACGAATTAAGCTCAAAAACTTTCGAAGCTAAAAAACAAAAAGGCCTGTACTTTATCGGCGAAGTAACCGATGTCACCGGATGGCTTGGGGGCTATAACTTCCAATATGCATGGAGCTCCGGCTGGGCATGCGGACAGGCTTGTTAGCTGTCAGGAAAGAAATGTAGCGAATACATTTTGAAGTAAACGAATAGATTTAAAGTTCAAAAAATGAATAGGGACGTTCATTGTCACAGAAAGCCTGTCAGTAAAAGCCAAAATCAGCTTAGAATTTTAATTGGATAAGTTTGCCACTTATTGTGTTCTCAGCTCTTACTATAAGTGTTAACGCATTAAACACTAAACATAAGTGACTTAAGTAGCTTTTAAATCTATCTGAAGGATTGCCGCCCCGTAAATGAAATGTGCAATCGATGCAAAAAAGAATAAGATTAGCTGGAGAATCCCTATCCCTTGACTAGGCGTTACTAACATTAAAACATAGACAACAATATTTATGGCTAAACCAAGGCAAATCAATAGGGTAATGTTAAAAGTGATACCCGGTAACTTTTTATTTTTATCGGTGCTTGCCAAGGAAGTTGTTAATTTAACAATAAGTTGTCCATAAATAATACTTGATGCAATTGACCAGTCTGAGAGAAGTAATAGGCTATTTGGTTGCCCTTGGGCTAACTTAACTACAACTAAAATGATAAAGGGCAGGATGACGAAAAGATAAGAGGCTATTAACGTAAGTTTTGTACCTTGCATCTTATTGTTACTCATTTTCATCCTCTAAGTTCAGCAACTCTTGTAATTCGTCACTTCTTACAGGTCTTTCAACATGCAGAACTCTATGGTTGTGGAAAGTGAAATGCTTTGCACCTTTTGATTTTCTGGCTTCGTATGAGACAAGTGCGATTATTGCGTCACCGGGATCAATATGTGGCAGCTCTCTATTTTGAAACTTTTTTAACCAAGTATCATCATCAATAACAGCGGAAAAAGATTTATTCCTCTCAATACTTTTGAAGTCCCACATTGCATCGCCTAAAAAAACAGGCTTTTTTATGAGCAGGGTTTCTGTAACCTTTGCCGTTTCATTGACCTCAATGAAAAGAGAGCTCGGTTCTTTATCGAATCGCAATTTAGTATTCAAGACGATAACATTATTCTTATCACTACTAAGGTCTACTGTTTCGCCTTCAACTAATAACTCGGAAGCATTTACTAGTTTTTTGATACCTTCTGCTAGTCGGAGCCGATTTATGTTCAATTCGTTTGGAAACTCAATTTGAATCGACTCTTGAACTTTACTTTCAATCTTATCAGCTAAAGACTCTATATCTTCTTCGTCATTTATCTCGTTCATATCTACCATAGAGTTTGCAATGGTAGTTGGTATTTGAGCCAGAGCTTTACCAAAGGATTTGATACTAGATGCGCAGTTCAATACACCTTTAATTGACCCCTTTTCTACGGAAGACAGTTGATATGCATAGTCTGCTTCAGGATCAATAGTGTGACCCACAACATGAATTAATTCTTCAAAGGCATTGACATAGTCAGCCATTGCTAAGAAAACCCTATTAGCGCTTCCTGTCGCTGGTTTGTAATCTAATCTGATCTCAAAAGTTCCATTTTCGTTCATATCTTTCTCAACTATACGGCTTTACTAGGGGGCTTCAGAATATGACCATACAATATACTGGGAATAATTTGAAGATCACTGTATAAGTATCCTATATAAAATAGACATTTAATTATAAGTAGATAATATTTAGTATTGAATCTTTTGTTATTCTACGCCAACCGTGTCTGAGGAAACATAGCCAATAAGATGATTACTCAAAAAAAATTAGAAAGTCTGGTTAATGTTGACAAAATTAACATCTCATTTAGTTCATTTGATAAAAATGGAGCTGTAGAAGAAGCTTGGTTAAATTGTAATGACAAAACAAGTGAAATTTACAAACAGTTTTCCTCTCAATTTTTCGGAGACAGACTAAGTCTCACGCTCGGACCCATCGTGAAATCCCATAACAAAGAGTATTTCTCGAAGCGGAACCAGTTTAGAGCATGGGAAGGTTGTTTTGATTTGAGAGAGTCTGATAACAAGTTAACATTATATCCGGGAGAAGTTGTATCGGTATCCACTCAGGAAAGAATCAAACTAAGTAGCGACATAGCGGCCACAACAATCCCTCGACTGAGTAACGCTGACAGTGGCCTGTTATATGTTCCTTCATATATTGATCCGTATTGGGATGGGATACTACAAGCTGTAATAATTAATGTTACTGATAATATTCAAGAGTTAGAGTTGGGTGAGAAAATTGCTATATGTCGATTTTATGAAACAGATGGCGATATTAGTGATAATGACAAAGATAGATTTCCGGGTAAATCACATCATTTGGGCAACAATTGGAAAAAGATCATATCTGAAAGCTCAAACCCATTTCCAACTAAAAAACAGCCAGTAGGGAGAAGCACTGCCTTTTCAAAATTACTGCTTAAAATTAAGTCGAAATGGAAAAGTATTCTTGGGTTTAGCGTAGGTGGTAGTTCTTTTCTGTATCTAATTTTTTATTTGGGATCTCTTCATGAAAAACTGAATAAATTAGAGCTTTCACAAGAAAAATTAGTTGCCTTTCAAGAGGTGGTCAAAAAACAAGCTGAAAAAGTGGGTGAACTTTCTGAAGTAACAGCAATATCAGGTGTTGAAACGCTAACACTTAAGAAAGGTGATGATTTCTCGACAAAGCTTTTTTCAATTAAAAGACCCTTTTCAAAAATATCTAGCATTTGGACTAAATACGATTCATCAAAAAAGCTTAAGGTTATTGGGAAATTTACAAAGGATCCTATGAACGATGATGTTACGAAAGTTTTATTAGAAGTTCATTCGGATAAACCGTTTCTAAAAACAGAGCAGATAGATATTACATGGATGCTAGTTAACTAATGCAAACCTTATATTTTGCTACATCAAGTGATGTAAAGCTCAAACAATATAAAGCGATCTTTAAGTCTTTAAATTTTGATATCGCACAGGGAACTGTTATCGACAATACATTGATTGAACCTCAGTACGACCCTGAAAGTCCCGAAGGTATATCAAGTCTTGTAGCACACCCATTGAGGCTTGCAGCTAGGTTTATCAGTAAAAAAAAGCAAGTGCCCTACATGATTGAGGACACTATGCTGATTATCGATGAATTTAGTAAGAAGTTTGAATTAGACATTGGTTTACCGGGAGCAGATACCAAGAACTGGTGGCTAAACCTTGGGGCTGAGGGGATTATTGAGCTTTTAAAAAATAGAACTAATCGTAAAGCAAAATTTGTTTGTCAAATAGGAGCTTATATTGGCGGCAGCAAATATGTTTTTGCTAGTGGCTACACAGAAGGGCTAATTTCTCAAAAGCCTGCGATCTCTGAAATTGCTGAGCTGGAATTCCCATATTCAAACCCTTATTTCTTCCATCAAATATTTATCCCAAACGGAATGACAAAAACAATGGGGGAGTTGGGGGCCAAAGAGTTCTCTGAGGTAGACTATAGAAGAAAATGTGCTCGAAATTTTGTAACAGAACTAGCTAAAGTTGATTATGAAAATATAAACAATTCTGAACAATTTGATTTATTTGAAGGGTAATACAAGATGTTACTTACTATTTCTGGACCTTCGACTATCGGCAAAGATTCAACATGGCTAAATGTTGCTAAAAGGCTCGGTATGGAGCAAGTCGTACCTTATACGACAAGAGAAAAAAGAGATAATGAGACGGATGGGATTAGCCATAGGTTTATCTCTGTTTCTGAATTCCAACAAAAAATCAAAAATAATGAGCTGTTGGAGTGGGATTACATTCTAGGAAATTATTATGGGACAGATCTGAAATATAGATCTTTGATAGAAAGTGGTAGTCCATTAGTGGTGGATATTCTCGCAAGAATGGCGATACGTTTAAAAAATAAAGTTTCTAATGTAAAAACTGTCTTATTGTTAACTTCGGACAGTCATACCCTCCAAGAACGTCTCATCAAGAGAGGATACGAAGGGGTGGAACTAATACAAAGAACGAGTCATGGGTTTGAGGAGGAAGCTCACTCTGCGTTGTTTGATATGGTAATTCCTGATGCAGATATCGTTACTGAAACACAAGCCCTCAAAGTAATTTCTCAGCTAATCTACTCTAGCGAATAGAAAGATCGTGTTGAACCGAGACAAACCAACGTTTAGAGGCGATTAGTAAGAAGTCACTGGGTTTGAATCGAACCCAAATTCGGAAGCTGACTACTTTATTCTCTACAACCATGACAAGTCGCTTATTGAAAAAATTCTTCCGAAGCCTCTTAAGCCCAAAACGTATTGTAAAGATTGGAAAAAAGAAGATGCTCGCTTGTTTGATGCTATTTCAAAGATTGAAAATATCGAACCATTATTTTTATCCGCTATTGGAAGGTTAGTGAATGACCATAACTATATTCTCAGATCAATTCAAAAACTACCTAAAACTCGCCAATTATTAATCAATTTAGGAAAAATCATTGATAAATAAAGCCCTATTAATCAATAACTTTCGAGTCTCTATTTTAATTATAAATTTGTTTTATTTTTAACCGTTGATTTACTGGGCTAATTGGTATCATTTGTATCTCTTTGGATTCTGAGCAGCTAAGCCCAAATCACGCTCAAAAGCGGCTATAAATTGATATTAATTGTAGTTTTTCAAAAGAAAGGTTTTTACCAATTTAAAGGGACACTAAGCATGGCACTTAGTGTCCTTTTGGTTATTAGCCAGTTATCACGTCATACTGACTTTGCCTACCAACTGTGCTTCAGGGTAGGTTTCAATGGTTTCGGCTTCGCCACGGTGATCGCTGGCTAACTTTTCATAAAGTAGCGGTAAGACAATCAAAGTGAAGAAAGTACCGATGAGCATGCCTGCGACTAAGATAATACCTATGCTGTTGCGCGCTTCTGCGCCTGCACCGGTTACCAATACCAACGGGAAGTGACCAAGCACGGTTGCACCTGTGGTCATCAGTATAGGTCTTAGACGTGTGGCCGCAGCCCCTTTTACCGCCTCAAATTTCGATTTACCTTCAAGCTGTAAATGGTTCGCAAATTCAACAATCAAGATGCCATTTTTGGCTATTAAACCGATGAGCGTAATTAGGCCGATTTGACTGTAAATATTGACTGTTGTGAGTGATAAAAACGGCAGCATCAATGCACCGGCGAGTGCCAGCGGTGCGCAGCCGAGTAGTACCACGAGCGGATCTCTAAAGCTGTTGAACTGGATCGTCAGTAAGAAAAACACCACTATCATGGCAAACAAAAGTACGCCAACCATTGTATTGCCTTCTTTTCTTAACTGTCTTGATTCGCCAGCGTAGTCAATGGAGTAATGGCTAGGTAAGATGTCTGCTGCAATTTCTTCTACCTGTGTGAGCGCTTGCTCTTTGGTTATGTGTGGCAGTGTGCCTGCCAATATTCTAAACGAGTTTTGCTGATTGAATGAGCCAAGCACTCTCGGGCTTGTGAAGGTGCGTAAGGTGGCAAACGCTGAAATTGGAATAAGATCGCCAGCATCCGTCCTTACTTGCATATTAAGAATGTTCTCAGGATTGTACCTTTCGCCATCGCCGACAATGGGAATGACGCGGTAGGCTTTGCCTTCTTTGTTGAAGTAGTTGGCAAAATTATTCGACATATAAATGCTAAGTTGCTCGTTTACCGACGACAAGTTTAGACCTAAGTCAGCAACCAGCTCTCGGTCGATTTCAAGCTCGGCTTGCGGCAAGTCGATTTTTAGGTCGGTATTGACGAACATAAAGCTGCCACTGGCGCTTGCCCGTTGAATAATCTCATCGGCGTACTGCTTCATCGCGGTTGGATCGTCACTGGCACGGAATACTACTTCAACGTCAAACTGCCCTGCGGTAGGAAGCGATGCCGGTAGAATAGGGAATAAACTTAGCCCAGTCACGCTGCCTAACCGGCCGTATAGATCGTATAGCAAGTCGTGTACTGAGTTTTCTCGCTCATCAAATGGTGCAAGCTCAACACCACCAAAACCCGCTGCCGCCGTAATAATCTGCCAAGTAAACTCAGCGCCTTCAGTGGCGTTCATGACCTTGGCAGTGTCATTCATTTTCGCTGACGTATAAGCTTGAGAAGACTCAGGTGGTGCTTCCACTACGACTTGGATACTGCTTTGATCTTCGATAGGGGCTAGCTCTTTTTGTGATAACAGGTAAAACGGCACCGACAATAAAGAGAACACGATAGCGACAAAAAAGACCTGTGGACGCCACTTAAACAAGGTATCGAGTGCACGAAAATAGAACGTTTGTAATCGATCAAAATAGCCATTGACCTTTTGCGTTAATTTACCTTCTTTACCGCCTTCGGGATTAACGTAAGCACTCATAATGGGCGATAAGGTAATAGCAACCAGTCCAGAAATTAATACCGCAATGGCTAGGGTGAATGCGAACTCTCGGAATAAGAACCCCGTTAAACCTGTTAAAAATCCGATTGGCGCGTAGACCGCAGCAAGGGTCAGCGTCATGGCAATTATTGGGACGAGTAATTGACGTGAACTGATAAGCGCGGCTTGTAATCTGGGTTTGCCTTCGCGCATATGACGCGCAACGTTTTCAACCACCACGATGGCATCATCCACTACTAAACCAACAGAAAGCACGATAGCCAAAATAGTCAGTAGGTTGAGTGAAAAGCCCATTGCTGAGATCACCGCGATTGCGCCTAAAATCGAGATAGGAATGGTAACCAGCGGCACCATGGCGGTTCTAAACGAGCCCATCATCGCGAGTACAACAATCCCCACAAGTAGGACGGTTTCCCCAAGCGTGGTGAAAATTTCTTTTATGGAATCACGCATATAAAGCGTGCCATCGTAGCCAATTCTTAGATGCATGCCGTCGGGTAAGATGGTATTTATCTCATCAATTTTTTTATACAGCGCGTCACCAATATCGATTTCATTGGCACCTGGTAATGCCCACACCGCTAAGAATACGGTATCGTGGTCATCAAGGCGTGCGGTTACCATGCCTTCGGCTTCACCGAGTTCTACCGTGGCGATGTTACCGAGCTTGAGTTGCGTGCCATCGATTTCTTTTACCACTAGGTTGTTAAAATCAGCTACCGTTTTTAACGAGGTATTGGCCATCAGGTCGATGCGTTGTCTGTTATTTTCACTGTAACCTAAGGTGGCAATGGTGTTGTTTGCTTGTAGCGCGGCAAATACATCGCTGGCACTTACGCCATAGATAGCGAGTTTTTCGGTATCGAGCCAAATTCGCATTGCTGGATCGCGGCCACCTTCCAGCGTCACTTTTTGTACACCGGGAATATCAGACATAGAAGGGACAACATTTCGGATCAAATAATCGCTCACGTTATTACGTGGCAGACCTTGAGATTCCACATCGAGATAGAATACCGCATACGGACTATCGGCACGTACGATTTGAATGGCTGGATCTTCCGCTCCGCTGGGTAACTCAAACTTAATCTGGTTTAATCGGGTGGTCAGCTCAGCCAAGGCATCGGTGGTACTATGATTCAGTTCAAGCCAAGCGGTAACTTTGCTAAGTCCCGAGGTAGTTATCGAGTCTACATAGTCGACGCCAGGAACAGTAGAGGCCACTCGTTCGATTGGCTCGGTAACATAGCCTTTAACGACGTCTGCGGCAGCGCCTGTATAGACAGTGTTGATCACTAGTGAGGCACTTTCTATTTTTGGATATTGCTGCACCGATATATCTCGGGCGGCATTAAAACCCGCTAGCACAATAAGCAATGACACCACGATCGCCAGTACCGGCCGGTTAACAAAAATATCCATGATAGACGGCTTATTTTCGTGTAATGCGCTCATTACTGGCCTCCGTTATTGCCATCAACAGCGGCAACCTGATCGGTATAAACCAATAAGTTTTCTTGTAGCTTAAATGCGCCTTCAGCAGCAATAAATTCACCACCACGCAGGCCAGATAGTACAAGTTGCTGATCGTTTACCTTATCGCCTAAAGTAATTTTTACTGGTTTTGCTCGCCAGTTTTGGCTGTCGTCCTTTTCAAGTACATAAACAAACTCGCCAAAGTGATTGCGCGTAATTGCATTGGTTGGCACAACTGCGGCGTTCACAATCTCGGTTGGTACATTGACTAACACCATTTGATTGTGGCTGAGTGTGCCATTGCTGTTTTGTAGCTCAGCACGATAACTTTGTTGACGCGATGCGACATCGACCATTGGCATTTTGGCTGATACGCGAGCAGGCATTTGGCCGCTAGCATTAGAAATTACCACGCTAACGTCTTCGCCTATATTAGGTTGTGGTAAGGTTTGTGGAATTTTGAAATCCACCCAAATGCTGTCCTCTAACCCAACCAAGAAAGTGATTTCGCTATTGGCATCAAGTAATTGACCAACTTGATATTGTTCTAACCCCGTTTGACCCGGGTAAGGTGCACGAATGGTTTTTTTCTCGATTAATGTGGTTAGTCGTTTTACGTCTGCCTGATTAATTGCCACCTCGGCTTCGGCTTTGTCCACCTCATCTGGGCTGATCCGCTTTTGTTCTAGTAATTTGGCAACCCGTTGATAGGTTGATTTAGCAAGCTTTACTCGAGCTTTAGCCGCTAATAGATTTGCCTCATCAATGCTGCTATCTAAGCGCAACAATATTTGGTTCGCTTCCACTTGTTCACCGGGTTTAAAACCGACGTAAGTGATAAGACCTGGATACTCGTTACTAATAGTGACGGTGCGCTTGGCATGGAGCTGACCTACAACCTTAACCGATTTAATATGCTCAGTGGTTGATACATATGTGCTTTTTACCGAAGCCGAAGGCTCCGGAAAAGACTCCCCAAAGGCGATTGCCGCTTGGATTTGTGTAAACTTCACAAAACCAAGGCTGGTAATAACGATGAGAATGATGACAACGGCCATAAGCCAACGTTTGATGTTCATTGTGATTTCCTTAAGTTAACGAAGCTCGAGCGCTTGCAATTCTTTCTCTATACGTACCAGAGAGTCTTGAGTGATAGGTTGTTGCCATGGATAACTGTTAAGTAGCCTCACCGTGCTGCGAATAACAGGATCATTAAGCTCAAGTGGTGCGAGCAATGAAGCTGTGCCCTCAACAATTTGCTTAGTTTGTTGCAAGCGCAGTACTTGCTCATATCCCACGGTAAGCGCCCAGCCGGTGATGATAATTTCTTCTATCATGTCGTGTAGATCTGGTGTAGCTTGCAACTCACCTGCTTCAATGCCATCAATTAGCGCTTGTTTAAACACGTTTTCACAGCCACCACAGGATTCGATAATTTTATTGGTCCAAAACTCAGAAGCCCTTTTAATCACCGCCTCATTGGTAGAGTAGGACTGCAATTCATAATCAAAAGAGAAGCGTTTTAGCTTTTGTGGCGAGATAAGACACACCGCGAGCATGCGTTCTGGCGTGCTAAGTGGTAAGGATAACACTTGCTTAAAAACACTGGATGTATGGGTAAAAGACTCATAGGCCAGCGCCATTACTAGGTCTTCTTTAGTCTGCACAAATTTATAGATTGAGCCCATAGACAATCCTGCAAGCAAAGAGACCTTTGCCATTGTAAAGTCAGTGACTGAAGACTCATTAATGCATTGTTCCGCAGCGTTTAAAATCATGCGTTGCTGGGTTTCTTTATCATATTTAGGTGCCGGTGCCATCGTTTCTCCTTAGAGTTTGAACCTTATTCGAATGTCATTCGAATAAGGTTCAATTATAGAGAGCAATTTTAAAACTGCAATAAGTAATCAGGAGGTTGCTTGCTTGAAAAAGCGATTTAAAGATATCAAAGGGAGTAGAATGAATGCGCTGTACGGCGTTCCTCTGAAAGAACGCCACGCTAATTAACCAAAGCTCAGGTTAATTATTTAACCTGAGCTGCGGATAATTAATGCCTTTCTAGCAGCCAGTTTTAGCGCTAACTGCGTTGAATTCACTTCCAATAGCCAGCTATTGGTGCGTAAATTCGCCTTGCCTACAGGATGTAGGTACCTTAGCGAGGGCAGGACGCGGAAGCGGTGTTTTCCCTAAAACTCTCTGGCTAGAAAAGGAAAAACTAAGTTGTTCTTTAGAAACAATGAGTTGTAACATTCCTTATCCAAACCTCAGGTTATTTAGTGATTTAAAATCCAGCTTTTAACTGGCTTTAACCACTCGTCTCTCGGGAGATAAAAAGCGCCGTGTTCCTTACCGGTTGAAATCGAAAGCTCTGTAAAGCTTTTGAGGTTTGCAGAGCGTGCTTTCACAAAATCGCAAGAACCTACTTGATCTGAGGTTTCGTAAACCGACAACACCTTGCCGTAGAGCTGAATTTCGGTTTTACTTTTGATAAGCCCAGCGCAGCCTGCTAGTACCACGTAGTGAATGGCATCGTTTTTTAATGCATCACTTGCCATTATCGTTAACGCGCCACCGCGAGAAAACCCCACGAGTGTAATGTTGCTGGCGCTGACGCCCGCGTCCAGTAACTTGTGAACCTTGCTAACCAAGGTTTTTGTATACGCTTCTGGTGCGACGCCTTTAGGGCGATGCTCAGCAATTAGCGTATAGGCGTCGTCGCTTAATGCTTGTTTGATGGCTGGAAAGTCATATTTACCCCAGCGCTTATGAATAGGGGTTTCATTATCACCTTCAACGATATAGCCATGAGAGTAAAAAACATATTTGGCAGATGGATTAATCTGCTCAGGTATATCTGGGTAAACTGCTTTTGCTGAGGCGATCGACGCCATGCAAGCAGCAAATGAGGTGCATACAGCACGTAGTAAACGATTCATTTTTGAGTTTTTTTAGTTGATGTAGAGAGATGGTAGCCAAGCTTTGATAAAAGAAGCAAGCGTAGCGCGATGGGTTATTTTGTATGAGAGAGTTGTGAGAACGAGTTTATTTTGTGGGATCCGGCTCATTGTGTGGGAGCGAGTTCACCTCGCGATCTCTATATCATTTGGCGCTTCAGGCTTACGCCATGGCTAGTTCACTCTTATCACCCATCCAGCGCCAGATAATCGGGTCAACAATATCGCTGTGGTTTTTTAGCACGGTAAAAGCGAGGCTTCTCACTTGCGGTAATAAATGTTTATCACGGCTAAGATCGGCAATTTTTAGCTCCGCCAATCCAGTTTGTTTTGTACCAAGTACTTCACCCGGGCCACGGATCTCAAGGTCGCGCTCAGCGATGACAAATCCGTCGTTACTTTCTCTCAGCACCCCCAAACGCTTTTGCGCAGTGACCGACAGTGGTGCATGGTAAAGTAGTAAACAATGTGATGCGATTTGTCCGCGACCAACACGGCCGCGCAATTGGTGAAGCTGCGCCAGACCCAAACGCTCAGGGTTTTCAATGATGATAAGGCTAGCATTGGGTACATCCACGCCCACTTCAATCACGGTAGTTGCAACCAGCACATGGGTATGACCTTGTTTAAATTCGTCCATGATGGTCTGCTTTTCTTGGGCTTTCATGCGACCATGTACCAGCGCAATATTAAGTTCTGGCAAGGCTTCGGCAAGTGCTTTGGCGGTGTCTTCTGCGGCTTGGCATTGTAGCGCCTCCGACTCATCTATCAGCGTACATACCCAGTAAACTTGACGCTTATCTTCAACACAGGCCTTTTGTACTTTTTTGATCACTTCATTGCGTCTGGTGTCTGGCACGGCGACGGTTGTGATTGGTGTTCTGCCCGGTGGTAGCTCGTCGATAATTGAAGTTTCAAGATCTGCATAGGCCGTCATTGCCAAGGTTCTCGGGATTGGGGTTGCGGTCATCACTAACTGATGCGGATAGCAATCGCCAAACTTTCCCTTTTCTCTCAGCGCTAGGCGCTGATGCACGCCAAAACGATGTTGCTCGTCGATAATGATAAGCGCAAGGTTAGAAAACTGTACTTGCTCTTGGAACAAAGCATGGGTGCCGACCACCATCTGTGCTTGCCCTGAAGCAATACGCTCAAGCGCATGAGTGCGTTCCTTACCTTTGGTTTTACCACCCAGCCATACGGTTTCTATGCCCATAGGTTCAAACCAAGTAAGGAAGTTAATGCCGTGTTGCTCGGATAGGATCTCAGTGGGCGCCATGAGCGCCACTTGATAACCCTGCGCGATAGCCGTTAACGCGCTAAGCGCTGCCACAAGCGTTTTTCCTGAGCCAACATCCCCTTGCACCAATCGCATCATGGGGTAGGGATGTTGTAAATCGCCTTTGATCTCTGCCACTACTCGACTTTGGGCATTGGTGGGGGCAAATGGCAAAGCTGACAAAAACTGGGCTTCAAGTGGGTTGGTGGGCGGTAGTGCAACCGCTTTTACCGCTTGGCCTTTTTGCCTAAGCTTAAGCAAGCTGAGGTTTTGCGCCAATAACTCTTCAAACGCCAAACGTGCTTGCGCGGGATGTTGCCCGAGCTCTAATTGCGCTAAATCCACTTCCTGTGGTGGACGGTGGAGTAATAACAGCGCCTCTTTTACGCTTTGCTGCGATGGCCGATATTGCGCTGGTAAATAGTCTGGTACATCATATTTGCGCAGTAACTCAACGGCTTGATCGGCAATTGCCCGAATGCTCAGTTGCTTTAATCCTTCGGTGGTAGGATACACTGGGGTAAGCGTCGCAAGACTCGGATCGCTCGGTGCAGAGCGCGTCTCTTTGATGCTGTATTCTGGATGCGCCATTTCAAAGCCATAATGACCGCGGCGAACTTCACCAAAACAGCGGATCACTTTGCCCGCTTGCATGGCATTTTTTTGTGCTGCATTAAAGTTGAAAAAGCGCAGCGCGATCCGCCCCGTCCCATCATTAACATAACACACCAACATGCGGCGTTTGCCTTGCGTGATTTCGCTGCGTTCAATCTCGGCTTCAATACTGACATGGCTATGCGCTTGCAGCTCGCAGATAGGATAGGTGCGCGCACGATCTTCGTAGCGTAGCGGAAGGTGAAATAACATGTCTTGCACCGATTGAATGCCAAGTTTGGCCAAACGCTCGGCCGCTTTTGGGCCTACGCCTTTTAATTCGGTGATTGGATAAGTGGCCAAATTTGGTGTCGACATGCTAATCCTCTAGCGTGATCCGCGTTATTTATTTCTTCTGCGTAAACTTAAGAATGTCCCAAAAAGCGTCGTCTGCAACGATTTCACCGTGCTCATCAAGTGCCGGGTAAGGTAGCCCTTTTTCGCGACAGCGGGTTGCAATGATTGGATGACATCCTTCAAATAGTAACTTATGTTTTACCACAGGATCCATCATATCTGTACGTTTGTACAGTCCGGCTGCATCTCTTTGGCGCTGCGCTTCGTATAAAATAAGCGCTGCAGCAACAGACACATTGAGTGATTGCACCATACCTTGCATTGGGATCACGATGTGCTGATCCGCATGCTCAAGTGCGCGCTCTGAGATCCCTAAACGCTCTTGCCCGACAATAATTGCGGTAGGTTTGGTGTAATCAATTTCACGAAAATCAACGGCGCTATCGCTAAGGTTGGTTGCTAATAATTGTACACCTGGGTTTTGTTCACGAATTGTCGCAACAGCTTGGTCTATATCCTCATGCATATGGGTTTCAACCCAATTTTTGCTGCCGCCAGAGGTATTGTTTGTTAACCGTCTTTGATCTTGTGGCCATACTGCGTGTACGTGGTGACAGCCAACCGCATCTGCGGTACGCACAATCGCTGACAGATTATGGTGCTTATGCACTTCATCTAGGCACACTGTGAGGTCGGTTTGGCGTCTATCTAATACGCTTTTTACACGATGGAATCTATTCTCAGCCATCTACTTACTACTCTAATCAAAAAATTCCCGCGATTATAACAAAAAAGAAGCTAGGGCATAACGGTGCGCTGAATTGGGTTTTGCAGTGAGATTAGTGTTTCGGTTGACTGGATAGACTCAATGGTCTGCACTTTATTAATAAGCACATCTTGAAGGTGGTCGATGGAGCGCGCCATCACTTTGATAAAAATGCTGTAATTGCCCGTGGTGTAGTAGGCTTCAACAACTTCTTCAAATTCCTTTAAACGTGCGATGGCTCCCGGGTAGTCGCCAGCGTGTTTTAAGTTTATTCCGATAAAACAGCAGACATCATAACCAAGTCGTTTGGCATTAATGCTCACTTGAGTCCCTTCAATGATCCCCGCTTGCTTCATTTTTTCGACCCGAACATGGATGGTACCGGCGCTAACAGCAAATCTTTTTGCTAATTCCGCGTAGGGCGTTCGTGCATTTTCTTTTAAAGCGTGAAGGATGGATCTATCCAGATTGTCGATCTCATAATTTTCCATGTAAATATCCATTAACAATTGTCGTTTATATAAAATTTATAGCATATTTTTGATGAAAATAATTATGTAAAGGTGTTTTTGTTGCGGGTTATTGATGTTTGTGTCGGTTTCTTTAAATATAGACTCAACAAAACGACAAATTCGGGAATGAGGACCTAACCATGTTGAGCAAGTATCAAGAGACACAAAAACAGATAGCACGAGTAAAACAAGTATTTTCAGCACAGCTAACCGAGCAATTGGGTTTAGTTGAAGTACAAGCGCCTATTTTGGCGCGTTTGGGCGACGGTATTCAAGACAACCTAAGTGGCCACGAGCAGGCGGTGCAGGTAAAAGTGAAAACGCTACCGGATGCGCAGTTTGAGGTAGTGCATTCACTTGCTAAGTGGAAGCGTAAAACACTAGGCGATTATGGTTTTGCTAAAGGCGAAGGCCTCTATACGCACATGAAAGCGCTACGTCCAGACGAAGATAAGCTATCGCCAATCCATTCTGTCTATGTGGATCAATGGGACTGGGAAAAGGTGATTTGCGAAAACAGTGAGCGTTCGCTGGCAAAACTAAAAGAAACGGTAGAAACCCTTTATCGCTCAATTAAAGCAACTGAAAAAGTGGTTGAGGATGAATTTGGCATTGCGGCATTCCTTCCTGAGAAAATTACGTTTGTGCACAGCGAAGAATTACGCACTATGTATCCAGATTTTACTGCCAAGCAACGTGAAAAAGCGATTGCCCAAGAATATGGCGCGGTATTTTTAATTGGCATTGGTGGTGAGCTTGGTGATGGTAAGATTCATGACGTTCGCGCGCCGGATTACGACGACTGGTCAACGCCAACATGTGACAAATACCAAGGGCTTAACGGTGATATTTTGGTATGGAACCCGGTGCTAGAAGATGCATTTGAAATCTCATCAATGGGCATTCGTGTTTGCCCTGATTCGCTTGCAAGACAGCTTAAATTAACCGATGACGAAGCACGCTTGAGCTTAGATTGGCACCAACAGTTAGTTGCGGGTGAATTACCACAAACCATAGGAGGTGGTATTGGCCAATCGCGTTTAGTGATGTTGCTGTTGCAAAAGCAGCATATTGGCCAGGTACAAGTTGGGGTATGGCCTGAAGAAGTACGTAGCAGCGTAGCTGATTTGCTTTAAACAGATCGCGAGGTGAACTCGCTCCTACTGGGTGAACACCGTGGTAGGAGCCGCTTTACGCGGCGAGCAGTGAAAAGATCGCGAGGTGAACTCGCTCTTACTGGGTGAATACTCTGGTAGGAGCCGCTTTACGCGCGAGCAGTGAAAAGATCGCGAGGTGAACTCGCTCCTACGGGGTGAATACCTTGGTAGGATCAGCTTTACACAGCAAAATAACATTCTGTTTTAGAGGAATAAGTTTAGCACAGTGATAGGTTTCTGGGTTACTCACAACGCTGAATTTATTCCTCGACTTTTCCTTATTCTCATCCCTAGTGTATTCTTATACGTTACTCGGTATAATGCCCGCTTTTAGCTCTGCGGCAGACTTGAGTAAACCAATACCACTCGGCCGGTACTTATTGTTGAGAATGACTATGACATCACCTACACGCGGTAATCTGTTTATCCTTTCTGCGCCTTCTGGTGCGGGTAAATCAAGTTTAATCAAAGCGTTATTGGAAAAGCACGACGATATTAAAGTGTCGGTGTCTCACACTACGCGTACTCCTCGTCCAGGCGAAGAAAACGGCGTACATTACCACTTTGTCTCGGTTGATGAATTTAAGCAGCTGATCGATAAAGGCGATTTCTTTGAGTGGGCACAAGTATTCGAAAATTACTACGGCACTTCAAAACAAGCGATAGAAGATCAGCTTGCCGCTGGTATTGATGTGTTTTTAGATATCGACTGGCAGGGTGCGCGTCAGGTGCGTGAGTTGATGCCTGAAGTAAAGACCATCTTTATTTTACCTCCTTCAACTGCGGAGCTAGAAAAGCGCTTAAATGGTCGTGGTCAAGACTCTCAAGAAGTAATCGCAGGTCGTATGGCTGAAGCGAAATCAGAAAGCTCACATTACAACGAGTTTGACTATATTCTTGTCAATGATGACTTTGAGCAAACACGCGGTGAGCTTGAACATATTGTTATTGCCGCAAGACTTGAGCAACAAGCACAGTCTATCCGTCATCAAGCGCTTATCGCTGACTTGCTAAAATAATTACTTTTAAACCTGAGGTTTTTTAATCATCAATACTTGGCGAAAGGCTAGACATACAGTAAACTAGCCTTTTGCATAATGAACTGAATTTGGAGTGCTTCGATGGCTCGCGTAACTGTAGAAGATGCAGTAGATAAAATTGGTAACCGCTTTGACTTGATTTTAGTAGCAGCGCGTCGCGCTCGCCAAATTTCTGTAGGCGGTAAAGATCCTATGGTTGATGCTGAAAACGACAAGCCAACCGTAATCGCGCTACGTGAAATTGAGCAAGGTTTTGTAACCACTGACTCGCTTGATATTATCGACCGTGAAGAGCAGCAGCATCAAGAAGCTGCAGAGCTTGCTGCAGTAGCTGCAATCGTTGGTGGCAATCGCTAATCCAACCACTGTCTAGATTCAATAATGCCAGCTTTTTTGCTGGCATTATTGTTTTATAGCAATTGAAATGAAGCAAATTGGTATAAATCGCCAGCACATTACACAACGCGTAACGCCTTTAACTTCCTAACAAGTAGCATAAATTGTTCATTGGCATTGCTGGTGTTTCATCGTATATTCTTAAGTAACTAGCTTGTAACCCGTTTTATACTCGCCGAGTATAGCTTCTCTGAAACATTGGAGTGTGAATGTATCTGTTTGAAGGCCTCAAAAAGAAAATCTCAGAATATTTGTCACCAGAAGACGTCGATTTGGTGCAAAAAGCCTATGTCGTGGCCCGTGAGGCACACGAGGGACAGACGCGCTCTAGCGGTGAGCCCTATATCACTCACCCAGTAGAAGTAACCCAGATCCTTGCGAGCATGAGGCTTGATCATGAAACACTCATGGCTGCGCTGATGCACGATGTTATTGAAGATACTGACTTTAGCCAAGACGACTTAGCAGAGATCTTTGGCGATACGGTCGCTGAGTTGGTGGAAGGGGTGTCAAAGCTCGATAAACTGAGCTTCAAAGATAAAAAAGAGTTCCAAGCCGAAAACTATCGTAAGATGATCATGGCGATGACGCAGGATATTCGTGTCATCCTTATTAAACTTGCAGACAGAACGCACAATATGCGAACGCTAGGTGCTTTGCGTCCTGACAAGCGTCGTCGAATTGCCCGCGAAACACTAGAGATTTATGCACCAATTGCAAACCGCCTTGGTATTCATGATATTAAAAATGAGTTAGAAGATCTCGGGTTTCAGGCGTTATATCCAATGCGCTATCGTGCGTTACGTTCCGAAGTCGCCAAAGCACGTGGTAATCGTAAAGAAGTGATCAGCAATATTCAGTCTGAAATTGAATCTAGATTGGAAGAAGCGGGTATTCAAGGCTCAGTAAAAGGCCGTGAAAAGCACTTATACAGTATTTACCGCAAGATGCTGAATAAAGAGTTGATGTTTAACGAGGTGATGGACATTTACGCCTTTAGGATCAATGTCGACAACCTGGATACTTGCTACCGTGTGCTAGGCGTTGCACATAATTTATATAAGCCAATTGAAACTCGCTTTAAAGACTATATTGCCGTACCGAAAACCAACGGTTACCAGTCGCTTCATACGTCGCTGGTAGGCCCGCACGGTATTCCGGTAGAAATCCAAATTCGTACTCATGATATGGATCATATGGCGGATAAAGGGGTAGCAGCGCACTGGATGTATAAAAAGTCAGGTGATAATGCCGGCCATACCGCGCAGCAGCGTGCGCGTCAGTGGATGCAAAGCTTGCTTGAACTGCAGCAAAGTGCAGGCTCGTCTTTTGAATTTGTGGAAAACGTTAAAACCGAATTATTCCCAGAAGAAATTTACGTCTTTACGCCAGATGGCCGTATTGTCGAGTTACCTATGGGCGCAACGGCGGTAGATTTTGCCTATGCCGTGCATACCGATGTGGGTAATACCTGTGTAGGTGCTCGTGTAAACCGTAAGCCTTATCCTTTGAGTAAAGCGCTCGATACCGGCCAAACGGTCGAGGTTATTACTAGCTCAGGTGCACACCCTAACGCTACTTGGCTGAATTTTGTGGTAACGGGTAAAGCACGCCTTGGGATCCGCAATTATCTCAAGAGCCAACAAGAAGAAGAAGCGATCCAACTAGGCCGCCGTTTACTCGACTCGGCACTGGGTGAGTATAAGCTAGATGATATTGCTCAAGAGCAAATCGACAACGTACTTGAAGAGCATAACCTCAATACCTTGTTGGAGCTGCTGGTTGAGATTGGCTGTGGCAATATTATGAGCGTATTGATAGCGAAGCGTTTACTGCAAGATGATAATGCGGTAGAAGATATTGCTAAACGTGCTAAAGCCGCGATAATCGGAACAGAAGGCATGTTGGTAACCTATGCTAAATGTTGTCGTCCTGTGCCGGGTGATGCTATCACAGCATATATGAGCCAAGGCAAAGGCCTAATGGTTCACCGCCAAGAATGTAAAAATATTAAGGGTTGGCGCAACGAGCGTTCGAAGTACTTCGTCGTGAAGTGGGAAGACAACCCAGAGAAAGAATATATAGCAGCGCTGCGTGTGGAAATTATTAACCACCAAGGTGCGTTGGCTAAATTAACCAATGTGGTTGCGACGACTCAAGCTAATATTGTCGAAATCGCAACGGACGAAAAAGAAAGTAATTTATACGTGATTGATTTAGGTATTACCGTGAAAAACCGAATTCATGTCGCTGATATTATGCGCCGAATTCGAGTGATGCCAGATGTACAACGCGTGTATCGTAAAAAATAAAGGAACATTAATGAACAAAGCTATTATTTCAACAGATAAAGCGCCAGCAGCAATTGGCACTTACAACCAAGCGGTAAAAGTTGGTACTGCGGTCTATTTATCTGGTCAAATTCCATTGGTACCAGAGACGATGGAATTTATTTCTGAAGATTTTGCAGAGCAAACGCACCAAGTGTTCAAAAACCTTATCGCAGTATGTGAAGAGGCTGGTGGCGAGTTACAAGATATGGTTAAGGTTAATATCTTCCTAACTGATTTGAGTAACTTTGCAACGGTCAACGAGATCATGGCTCAGTATTTTAGAAAGCCATATCCAGCTCGTGCTGCAATTGGTGTAAAAGAACTACCAAAAGGCGCACAGGTTGAGATTGATGGCATTATGGAGTTGCCTTCAACTAACTAACCTCTGGTTAACTAATTGTTAGATATATCTTCGCTCCAGTGTCAATCGCTGGAGCGGCTTTTCAAAAAGCCAACACAGTCCATTCATTTTCCCCTCGCTTTACAATTACAGGAAGTCCCATGACCGCAGCCAGCGCACTTACTAGCCGTGCATTGAAATTAAAAGCAAGTACTGCTGATCTTCATGACAGTATAGATAACAGCATTATGGCAAAAGACCCGTTTGCCAGCATTGAGCGTTATCTCCAGTTTTTGACTCTTCAGTACCTGTTTCTTAAAGATGTCGCTGCATTATATGATCACCGTGAACTCTCTATGCATATTGACGATCTCAAATCGCGCCGACGGCTTGGGTTGTTGGAGCAGGACTTTGCTGACTTACAGCACACATTACCTGTGCCGTCTTTGTCGCCGTTTATCACAACTTCAACCGAGTTTGCGACTGCTTTGGGAGCGCTTTATGTCGTTGAAGGCTCTAAGGTTGGGGCCGCGATGCTTGGGCGTCAAGTGCAAGCGCGTTTGCCTGTCACAGGTGAGTATGGTGCGCGTTACTTAGCAGGCCCAGGTTCCGGGCGCGGCAGTGCGTGGCGTCACTTAATTCAATTTATCGATACGGTTGAGTTAACTAGTACGCAAGAAGGTGCATTGATCACCGGCGCTCGTCAGGCCTTTATGCGTTTTCAGCAGTATCAAGCAGAGGTCTATACTTAATACAATTGGTATAAGTTGAACGGAGAATAACAGGGTTGTTGTCGCGACATAGTGCCGCGACAGGTTAGTGACTAGCACATATTGGTTGGGCAATCACAATGTAATGTATTTGGCTCAGGAACACACGCTAACGCCTTAGATGGGCAGGCCATCGTTGGGCCATCGGTGTCACAGTTTAAGTCGCGACTACAATAGTAGGAACAACCACCACCAATCTTACGGGTCTTGTTGTTATCCAAAATTAGCTTACTACCTGCTAATGACTTCAATTGCTTTTTGTTCAGTTTTAAATCCATCGTTTATTCCTTCAATTGATTTAGGGTAAAAGCAGCATAGGTCACTATGACCTATGCTGTGGCTCGGATTTTTTAAGCGTTAAGTCTTCTTCACTTTCTTTAATTGGCGCAGGACGAAAACGTTCAACATAAACTGTTGCTAGGATGACAGTTAACATGCAAGCCAGCAAAAAGCTTTTAATGTATAAGTAGCTTCTATGTATCCAATTCCAGCTCCAAAATGGTTTCGCTACTTCTTCTGAAACCCCGAATATGTAATCCATATTACGAATTAAGTTTTCTAAGAAAGCTAGCCCATCAACCACTATGAATAACAAGAAAAGACCAACCAAAAGAATATCTGCATGAGTCATATAAACATACTCTCGCATTTTTGGCTGATACTTACCTACGAATAGAATGGATAGTCTAACTCTATTCTTAAATATTAAAAATAAGGAGATATCAACAAGTAAGTGCAGTGTAAATATGGCACCGTTAGTAAAGTAATAGGGGAGGTTATATTGAGGTGAAAGTGTAACTATTAAGGCGTATAAAGCCAGTTCAATGACAGTTACACTTATTAGTAATATACTTATGTGTAGAATGTTAAGCATATTTCGTGAAAAATAAGCGATGCTGAGAACCACTGCTAACGTATGGAGGTGGTAAGCCATATCAGTCTTGATATGCGCTATTGAAAGTAAGATAGCAAACGCAATTACAATTAGATAAAAATACCAAGTTGTTTTCATATAACCTTTACTCTTTTTCGGCTTTAGCCATTTTCTTTTGATCTTGGGTCTTCAACTGTACCACCATGGCTACCCCCCTTTACACGTTGAATCTCAAAGGTATTTAAGTTTCTAAAAACGATCTTTTTAGGTTTCTTAGGTGACATCATATCTATATCCTTTTATAGGCTTTGCAGTGGTTAAAGTTGTTAATACTGTACTCTGGAAAGCACCTATTGAGAACAACTTGTAAAGCCAAATGTGGTCTACCTATTTGGTTTCGGATTTATTTTTATTTGTAAAATATCAAACTGCCTAAAATAAGACTTAATTTCATACGTGGTAACTTCTTGAATTGGATTTTACAATTTCTGTTTCTACTTTTGGATCGTCGCCAATTTTTCCTGTACTACCACCACTCACCAATTTGGCAGAAGTAACATATATAGGTTGGGTGTAAATTAGCTTATTTTTTGTTTTTGTGAGTAATAACTTTTTTACAAAATGGCGATTCAAGAGTTTCACACTAGTGTTCCTTACGGTCTCTGCAGTAGGTTAAATTTGTTAATTCTGTACCCTGAAAACCATCTATTGAGCGTCACTCATAAAGCTAAGTACGTTTCTTATTTGGATTTTCTTTTGGGCCTAACTTAGGGTCGTCCTTGATTGCGCCATCACTCCCACCCGTTATATGCTCTAGGAAATGGCTATTTAGCACAATAAAACGGTCTCTTTTAGTACTTTTGACTTTACTTGAATATCTCATCTTCTATTCCTTATAGGTTTTTGCAGTGGTTAAAGTCATTAATACTGTACTCTGAAACTCACCTATTGAGAATATTTTGTAAAGCTAAAGTAGCTTATGTGCCTAGTTTTGGATCTACTACTGTTCCGCCATGAGAAGCCATAGAGGAAGTTCGAGGGTCATGTTTAACCACTCCTAGGCTGCCACCTTTAATGGACTTTACACTGTATATTGGTAACTTTTTGATTTTTATTGCCTTACTAAGTTTTTTTTGCATTCCAAATTTCATTCTTTTAATCCTTTTACTACTTAAACCAGCTGATAACATGATTACTTACTCTTCCACTTTCTTTGCATTGGAAGAGGTCGGGCTTTTGCGTCTAAGCTGAGAGTCGCTGATTAAGTTTCGTAGCGCTTGAAACTGTTTAATAATGGGAGAAAGGTCAATATCACAGTACCTACACCAAACCTGAAAGTGATCCCAAGGTATACGGCTTACACCATTTTCATAGTTTTCGTAGGTTTGGCGGCTAATACCAACAAGGTCGGCCATTTGCTGCGTGGTTTTTTGGGCAGCAAGGCGCATTCTTCTAAGGTCGTCACCGTTATATTTAAAATAGGGATTGCCCACCAATTTAGTCCTTTCTTGCATGGGGAGTCTGCTCAGTGCCACCCAAGTTATTTTTATGTGTAATCTTTGTTAATTTGTAATTGTAATCAATAAAAATGTTTCTGCAAGAGGAAATTTAATTAGTAAGATCTGAAAGTAGCGCTTAGAAATTCACTTATACTTTTCACTTTATTTTCATCATTTTAATAGAAAAGTTGGTTCGACAAGATTTTTTAGCGACGCTTTTGTTACTGTAGTGTGAAATGAAACAAGGGTAACAACTGACTGAGGGTGATATGGATTATCTACGTCAATATAACGACTTAAATATTCTCTATGAAGCACTTAAAAAATCGAGTCGCGGAGAGGTTGAGATAGCTGAGACGACCACTAAGTGGTTTTCTCTTGTAGAGAGTACTTTATTTGAGCTTCAGGAGCTGGCGTATATGGAAAAGGCGTATATGCAAAAGTCGCGAA
The DNA here is from genome assembly GCF_040104525.1 of Pseudoalteromonas sp. XMcav11-Q. Lineage (NCBI taxonomy): Bacteria > Pseudomonadati > Pseudomonadota > Gammaproteobacteria > Alteromonadales > Pseudoalteromonadaceae > Pseudoalteromonas > Pseudoalteromonas sp. XMcav11-Q. Next base: position 291,679 of record NZ_JBECOX010000003.1, on the reverse strand, counting down.
CCATGAATAATCTCATCGAACTGGTGTATGCCAGTGTTCCTGCCACTGAGTAGGGCAAATAAAAGAAATAAAATTGTATGTTTTGCAGTGGTAAGAGTGCCAATCTAGCTCAATTAAGTATTGGCACTCTTTTTTAGTGATTTATATGACTTTTAGAGCTCAAATGGCGCGACGCCTTTGGCTTCCATCATATAACCTGTTTGCGCGATGTCGCCCTTCCAAGTAGAAACCTTAATCGTGCCACTGACTGTGATTGCATCATATAGGCTTTCAATCGGAACACCGCCTTTGATTTTGACATGAACAATTTGGTTCGGCGGCGGAGGCGGCACGTGGATGCAAGCGCCAAAGTAGGGAACCAATAAAAACTCGGTGATCACTTCACTGTCACCTTCAAGTGGTACAACAAAGCCGGGTAAGCTGACTAGTTGGCCGTCTAACTCTTTGACGACTGGGGCGTCTAAGTCAGGTTGCACCCAATTTTGCTCGGCGCCATCATGGCTTGCTGCGTCTTGATTGCTGATCTGGACATGTCCTTTTGGAATTAAATCTTCCCAGAATATCTCTTTAGGTGGTGCCGCGTTTGCGATACCACTGAATACCATCGCAGTGATGAATGCAATGAAGTAAAAAACGTGAGTTCGTGCGGTTAACTGCATCTTGATCCTCTTAGGTTTTAATTTGCATGCCATCGGCAAGCGAGTAAAAATAAGCACGGGCGGCAGGAATGGCGCCGATCAAAGTACCTGCACCTATAATAACGCTTAGTAGCGTGAGTTCATAGGTTGAGAGCGCTGAGATACTTAGGACTACGCCAAATTGACTTTGTAGGCTGGATTGGGCAGCAATGAGCAAGGTATAAAAAAGCGCTACACCGAAAGCACATCCTAACACGGTAATAAAAATTGCTTCGCTAATGAGAAGTGTAAAAATATGCCAAGGTCGCGCACCAACGGAGCGTAGAATAGCAAGTTCTCGGCGCCTTTGATTCAGCGTGGCGAGCAATGAGGTTAGCATGCCAAGCAAGCTTATCAACACCACCGCGAGGGTGATAAGCAGCAGGATTTTTTCGACAATATCTAGCATTTCCCACAATTCTCTCAATGTCACCCCCGGCATAATTGCCAGTAAAGGCTCACCTTTATATTGATTAATATTTCTGCGCACTTGTAGGGTATAAAGTGGTGACTCAAAACCAAGTAAAAATGCAGTGATTTGCTTTGTCGAGCCAATTAAATCACCGGGCTTAGAGTCGAGGTTGTGTAGTAAAGCGCTATTGTTTTTACTGTCATGCTCATGCTCATGCTCATGCTCATGCTCATGCTCATGTTCATGTTCATGTTCATGCTCATGCTCGTGGTGCGTTGCATCCTGCTTTCGTGCAACCATTCGAGATGGCTTGCTATGCATGCTCTCGATGGCACTTAACGGCACATGTAATGTTTTATCTACGGGCGTTCCCGTGGCTGCCAAAATGCCAGAAATAACCAGCGGATTGTCATCATGATGATGGAAACTGGTATTGCCCATGCCATGAGAAATGACGATTTTTTGTCCCAGTTGATAACCCAGCTTTTTTGCGACCATAGCCCCAAGCACCACTTCTTGGCCATTGTGAAATGGTCGACCAGCGGCAAAGGTGAGATGCTGTTTTTTAGCGTATTGATAATGGCTGAAGTAACTTGCATCTGTGCCCAGCACAGCAAAGCCTTTGTGGCTATCGCCTAAACTAATGGGAATGCTCCACGCAACACCGCGTTGTGCCTTGATATACTCGTAACTTTGCCATTGTACGGCATTATTGGCATGACCAATTCTAAATACGCTTGAAAGCAATAGCTGAATATCACCAGTACGTGCGCCGACAATCAGGTCTGTGCCAGAAATAGTGTTCGCGAAGCTGGATTTTGCGTCTTGACGTACACGCTCAACTGACAGCAGTAACATGACACTAATTGCAATGGTCACTAGAGTTAGGGCGACGCTAGCTTTTCGGTTTAGCGTACTTTTCCACGCAAGTTTGATTAGCATAGCGGTGCTCCTTGTTGTAAATCAGGCAAGCTTATTTGCCTATCAAATAACGAGGCTAAACTTTTATCGTGACTGACAAAGAGAATAGATGCACTGTAAACCGCGGCTTGGCTAAAGAGTAATTTAATAAATCCATCACGGCTGTCGGCATCGAGGGCTGAGGTTGGCTCATCGGCAATAATGATTTCGGGCCTGCCAATAAATGCGCGAGCGGCGGCTACGCGCTGCTGTTGGCCAATACTTAACTCCGCGACACTGCGCTGCTGAGTGTGCTCGTCTATACCAAGATCAGAGAGCAGAAGTTTGGCCTCCTGCTCAAGCGATTTATTCTGTGAGGAAATGTTTTGCCTGCGCTTTTTGGAAAATTCGCAGCCAAGGGTAACGTTTTCAACTGGCGACAAATAGGGCAATAAATTAAAGTTCTGAAAAATAGTACCTATATGGTCGGCTCTAAACTTATCTCGTTGGCCACGGCTCAGTGCGCTCGCGTTTGTACCTGCAATTTCAATTTCTCCCTGCTGGCAATCCAAGGTGCCGGCAATCAATCCAAGCAAAGTCGATTTACCGCTGCCGCTTGGACCATGTAAAAACACGTGTTCACCCCGGGCGATGTGTAGCTTAGGTATGGTTAGCACCGGGGTGCTCGACTTAGGCCATGTAAACTGTAATTGAGATATCGTAAGCATAACGCCTCAACGCTGGCAAATAATGTTGTGATGGTATAACAATAATGACTAAAGCAAAACTAAGTTAAGCTCAACAACAAGCGTGTAAGTTAAATTGTGATTTTTGTTCAGCTCGACTATTATAGCGACCCTAACCCCCTCATTATTTTGTGCCCTTTAGCAAGGCGCATCCTGTCATTGGAGTAACAATGAGTAGCTACAAAGTTTTAGACGTTAATGACGATCTTCCAATTCGCACTAAAGGTGCGGTTCACAGTGGTAAAGTACGTTCAGTTTATTGGTTAACCGACGCCGACAGTGCACGTTTAATTGAAGAAAAAGGCTATCAAGTCCCGGTTGGTACAGAGCTGGCAATTATGGTCATTTCAGACCGTATTTCAGCGTTTGATTGTATTTGGCAAGGTGAAAATGGTCTTAACGGTGTACCGGGTAAGGGCATTGCGCTTAACAGCGTTGCTTCACATTGGTTTTCACTTTTTGATAAAGCTGGTCTTGCAGGTAATCACATTGTTGATATTCCACATCCTTATGTTTGGATTGTGCGTAAAGCCAGTACGGTAAGAGTTGAAGCGATTGCGCGTCAATATATTACCGGCAGCATGTGGCGCGATTACGCAAAGGGCGTAAGGGAGTTTTGTGGCTTGCAATTACCAGAAGGTTTAGAGGCCAATCAAAAACTAGATAATGTCTTAATCACGCCATCAACCAAAGGGATCATCAAAGGTTTAGCAGACGTACCAGAAGTGGATGACGTAAACATCTCTCGTAAAAACATCGAAGATAACCTTGCAGCGTTCAACTTTAAATCTGCGGCAGATGTGGATAAGTACGAGCAGTTGCTAACCGAGGGTTTTGCCCTAATTAGTAAAGAGCTTGAGAAGCTTGATCAGATCTTTGTTGATACTAAATTTGAGTTTGGTTACGTTGAAGATAAAGACGGCCAAGAGCGCCTAATTTACATTGATGAAGTCGGTACGCCTGACTCGTCACGTATTTGGGATGGCCCTGCTTATCGCGATGGTAAGATCGTTGAAAACTCAAAAGAAGGTTTCCGCCAGCTATTGATAAACAATGTACCAGATAGCGATGTGCTGCTGAATAAAGATCGCATGCCTGAGCGAGAAGCGCTTGCTCGCGATTATCTTTTGCCAGAAGCTGTGATGATGTCGGTAAGCGAAACTTACGTTGGGATCGCAAGTAAAATCGTTGGTCGTGAACTAACGATCCCTGCGGATCCTCGCCAAGAAGTTATTGATATTCTTGATAAGCAGTACGGTTTAATAGATTAATTATTTTTCAATTGCCCTGATAGACAAGTTTATTAGGGCAATTTCCTCAATTCACTTGCTTTTCATTGCAAGGTCTCTTTTACTTAACCTAATTGTTGCAAAAAATAGAGTCAGATATGCGAACGTCTGTTCTACTCCTACTAAGTTTTTGTTTTTTATTCCTTTTAGATTCAAGCTGCGCAAATGCTGGGCAATTAACAGTGCTAGATGGCAGCGGCAAGCCCTTGCAGCACGCCGTTGTTGAATTGACGGACGAGCCTGTTGAGTCAGCAGCAAAAGCAGTGGCGGTTATGGATCAAATCAATAAACAGTTTGTTCCTTTCATCCTCACGATTCAAAAAGGACAATTGGTTAATTTTCCCAATAGCGATGATATCCGTCATCACGTTTATTCGTTTTCTGCGGTAAAACCTTTTGAGCTAAAGCTATACGCTGGCACGCCAAATCAACCGCTTAAGTTTGAAAACGCTGGTGTAGTGGTGTTAGGTTGTAACATTCACGACTCTATGGTGGGCTATATTTACATTGCAGATGACAAGCAAGTATTGGTATCTGATGCGAATGGACTGGTAACTTTGCCGAATTCTACGAAACAAGTAACGGTATGGCATCCTTATCAAGATAATGACATAGATAGTCGGCAAACCGTGCAAATAGTGAACACTATGGAGCCGATGTCCGTAACAATAAAAACAACTTATCCAGCGCCGCGTAATACCTTTGGCGAGCGCTTTGGACAACATGAATGAATAACAGCTTTAAAAATAAAATAATTAGTCTCTGTATTTTGCTGATCCTTGTCACGGCGGGGATGAGCTTGGCAAGTTTTTGGTGGTCCACAAGTAAATTCAATGAAGCGCAAGTGCAAAGAAAAATTCAAGTGGCACAAAATGTTTATCAACAATATTTAAAAGCGCGAGAGCAGCTATTGGTTACCGCGGCGACTGTACTGACCGCTGACTTTGGCTTTAAACAGGCGGTCGCGACAAGAGACGCACAAACCATCAGTAGTGTGTTGCTTAATCACTCTCGCCGTATTGATGCCGACTTAATGCTGCTGCTGGATGTGAAAGGCGACCTGATCTCCGCTAACAGAGAAGGACTCGACTTCCCGAGCGACACCAGAACTTGGATGCAAGCGTTGCAAAGCCACACCGACCACTCAGCTTTTGTGGTGCTTAGTGAGCAGTTGTATCAAGTGATTATTTTGCCTGTGCGAGCACCTAGGACGATTGCATACTCAATTATTGGCTTTGAGGTTGGATCTGCTGTGGCGCTAGAACTCAAAGAGCTGACAGGAATGGAAACAAGCTTTGTTGGTGCCGCTGATAACCTAAAAGCAAGCTCGCTGACTGCTCTTGCACTCGGTGGTGATTTATTTACTTTCTTAGCGGCGCAAAAAACGACACGGTGGCTTAGCCAGTATCCGGTATATGAAAGTGCTGAGGTGAGCTTACCTTCTCTTGAAAGTAACCCGGTGAGTTTGGTACTCAGTGCGGATTTAACTACTCAGTATCAAGAATTCGATAAAATGGTGTTGACCATTATTTTACTCTCCCTCGGTACTATCCTTATTGGTTTTATCACCAGTGGTATTGTTGCCAAGAATCTTACGACACCGCTTAGTAAGCTTACTGAGTTGGCAAAACGCTTTGCTAAAGGGGATTACTCAGCCAAACTGGAAGAGGCTCGACCGACCCAAGAAATTTGCCAGCTTGTTGACGCTTTTAATGATATGGGCGAAGACATTCAACAGCGTGAAGAGCAGATCCGTTTTCAAGCCAGTCATGACCATTTAACTGGGTTTTTTAATCGTAATGCGGCTTTGGATAAACTACATAGTATGCTCAGCAGTGGTGCAGAGTATTACTTTATTGCCATAGACATAAAGGGATTACGCCATATTAATGACAAGCTCGGCCCTCGGGTAGGGGATGATTGTATTAAGGCCGTGGCGAAACGGATAGCGGAGATCAATACAGCAGAAGGCGGATTGAATGTGAGGCTTGGCGGCGATGAGTTCTTAGTTGCACATCAAGCGAGTGCGTGTGCCGATCCGCAAAGTGCTGTGCTCGGTATTGTTGAATGCGCTGAGATGCTAAATCAAGGTCTGAGCAAGCCCTACACTGTGCAGGGGTTAGATATTTCGCTTCACTTTAGTATCGGCGTAGTGCATTACCCCAAACAAGCGCATACTCCCGAGGATGTTGTTCGCCGGGCTTTGATAGCAGTTGATACTGCAGCGCACGATGGTCATGATGTTTACTACTACCAATCTGGTGAAGATGAAGCCCACCTAGAGCGCCTGCAAATTATTGATGAACTAAAACACGCTATTGCCAACGACGATGGTCAGCTTTTTATGACCTACCAACCAAAGCTAAATATGAAAACCAATCGTATTGATAAGGTTGAGTCTCTTATTCGTTGGCAACGTAAAAATGGCGAATGGGTGTCGCCCGAACTATTTATCGATCTTGCCGAGCAATCAGGTTTGATTGTTGAGTTAACTCAGTGGGTAGTAAAAACCGTGGTGTCACAAGTTGCTAATTGGGTACGCCAAGGTGAACGCATCAAGGCGGCTATTAATGTATCGGCACAAGACATTGCAGATAAAAACTTCTTGTCTCATCTTAAGACGCTACTAGACACATATAACGTCAAACCTGAGTTGATCACCATAGAGCTTACTGAGCGAGACATGATTGAGAATGAGGAAAAAGGCATTGCGGTTCTCCAAGCGCTCAAACAGCTTGGCGTGCAGGTCTCTCTTGATGATTATGGTGTGGGTCAAACCTCCCTTGGTCGATTAAAAATGTTACCTATTGATGAGCTGAAGCTCGACAAGGTATTTATTTTAAAGCTCGCACAATCGGAAAAAGACCAGTTTATTGTGCGCTCCACCATCACGCTTGGTCACCAACTTGGTTTTAGCGTGGTCGCGGAAGGGGTTGAAGACAAAGCATCGCTTGAGCTACTTGAGTCAATGCAGTGTGATTATGCACAAGGTTACTATCTAAGTAAGCCACTCAAAGCCGCAGACTTTGACCTGTGGCTGGGGAGATATAATGAAGTGGGCTAATGTTTTTGCCGCATGCTTAATAGTATGCGGACCAACTTACGCCGCAACAGGAAAGTTACTAGCGACTCCCGGGGTGTCACAGGTTGAGGGAAGTGCCGGTGGCGGTATTGTGCCATGGGCGCAGCTTGCCGGATATGCTTCGGAAGATGAATGGTCGGCGAGCGGGTTTTGTAGCCGAGCTAGCCTAAAAGACTACCAGCTCGATGTGTGTGGCGTTCAAGCCAACTTATTCAATCGCGTAGAGTTAAGTTTCGCTCGACAAAACTTCGATGTGGATGCGCTTAATCTTGATATTGAGCAAGATATTGTCGGTGCTAAGGTGCGGCTATATGGCGATATCGTCTACAGTAAATATCCACAATTGAGCTTTGGTATTCAGCATAAGTCCTTGGATGATGCAACGGTTGCCAATTTACTTGGCGCTGAAGAAGACTCAGGAACGGATTATTACTTAGCTGCAAGCAAACTGCATTTGGGTGCTGTAGGCGGTTATAACTGGTTCTGGAATATTACGATGAGGCACTCTAGAGCTAATCAACTTGGCATACTAGGTTATGGTGGGGCTAACGACAGTGCGCCTTGGCAACTAGAAGCCAGCAGCGCAGTATTTTTATCTAGGCATTGGGCTGTCGGTGCAGAATACCGCCAAAAATCCAATAACCTTGGACTTGGTGAATCAGATTGGAAAGATGTATTTGTCGCTTGGATCCCGAATAAGTCAGTAAGTGTTACGGCGGCATGGCTAGACCTTGGAAAAATCGCAGGGCAACCTTCTCAAACGGGTTGGTATCTATCTGTTACGGGGTACTTTTAAATGAAATGGCTATCACTAACGGCAATCTTGCTTTTCCTCGTGGCGTGTAGTGCTTCAACTCCACAAACCACCCTGTATGAGCAAATAGGGGGTAACGCCGGCGCAGAAAAGCTAGTAGACGCGTTTATTAAACAGATTGGCAATGATGACGTTATTTTACCGTATTTTAGAGAGTCCAATGTTAGGCACTTTCGTGAAGGGTTTATCACTCATCTGTGCGATACCTTAGATGGCCCTTGTGATTATGAAGGTGATAGCATGGTGCAGATCCACACCGGCATGGCTATTAGTGAGTCTGACTTTAATCGAGTGGTTGATCTCTTGATCAACGCAATGAATGAGGTTGGGATTGCTCACTCTCTACAAAATCAAGTTCTGGCCCGTCTAGCACCGATGCGAAGTGAGATAATCAAATTATAATCAATAGCTACAATTTTTAACTTTATTTACATTAAATTATCATGTTTTGAGTCGTAAAATTCCTAGGTATCAAATTGGTACTACACATTTATATATAAAAGGAGTTTTACATGAAGTTTAAATCTATCATGCTTATGTGCTCACTGGGCGTTAGCATATCTACTTTTGCGGCAGAGCAAATTGATTCAACTGTTAATTTAGCTGGTACAGGTTCGAATTACGATTTCCGTATAGGACTACAAGCTCTAGATGATCGTGGCAGAGACCCTGGTGCTGTAGAGTATACTAAGTATCTTTCTGCAGGTTCTAATGTTCAGTCTGATTGGGCTGTTGATCGAGATGCATATGACCCCGATGCATTACGTTTACACTTATCTGTACTTAACCAGATCCCGACAAACCGTGATTTCCGATTAGCTATCCAAGCTGCAGACCGAGGCGGCCGAGGTGATTTTGGATACTGGCAATACACTCCTTGGGCGAGTGAAGGTGGTGGTTGGTCTGGTATGGCATTTGATACAAACCGATTCGACCCTGATGCTTTTCGCATTCGCATTGAAACCAGAGCTTGGAACAGTAGCCGCTCTTTAAGCGATTTTCGTATCGGCTTGCGAGTATCTGATAGGGGGGGGCGAGAAGTTGGGAACTCGACGTTCACTCCATGGGCTTCCAATGGTGGTGGCTGGACTGATTTAGCGACAGATAATGACGCTTATGACTTTGATGGTTTTGAAGTAAACCTAGAAGTCAGACAGTACTAACAACACCGTATAACCAAGTTGTTTCGCAGAAGTGACTTGGTTATAACGTTTTCACACTTCTTTAAAAGCCAATCAAGTAAACGCCCAAAAGCGTCATATCGTTGTAAGAAAATCAATGAATGCTACAATCACATTCTACCTTCGGTACTTATAGTTCATAAGATTAGAAGGTGCTGTTGATACTTCATATAGTGTTTACACATAAACTTATTAACGAATGAAGAGAGCCAAGTTGAAAAAAGTTATCACATTTGGAACCTTTGATGTATTTCACGTTGGTCATGTCAATATTTTAGAGCGAGCGAAAGCACTGGGTGATTATCTCATTGTGGGGATCTCGTCGGATGAACTTAACTTTTCGAAAAAAGGTAGAAATCCAATATACTCAATAGCAGAACGCCTAAAAATCATTAGCTCATTGCGATTTGTGGATGAGGTGTTTGTGGAAGAATCTCTGGAGCTAAAAGCGCAATATATCAAAGACTTTGATGCGGATGTTCTGGTGATGGGTGATGATTGGAAAGGTAAGTTCGATATATATAAAGATATCTGTGATGTGGTTTATTTAGAGCGCACTCCATCAATTTCAACAACGGAAATAATAGAGGTCGTACGCAGACCCGAAGGAAAGTAATAGCATGAAGCATGTGGTCGATAGGGAATGGCTCTTTGCAAACCTTGGCAAAGTGAAAGTATTGGATGCTGGTATTGTGAAACCGGGTCAGTCAGGCCCTTATAACGCTCCTGCAATCATTCAAGGCGCGCTGCGTTTTGATATTAGTGGTGCGCTAGCTAATCCCTATGCTACATCACCCAATATGTGCTGCAGTCCAGCTCAATTTCAAGCAGAAATGCGACAGCTTGGTATCAACCAACATGATGTGTTAGTCGCTTACGATGATAAGGGCATGTTTAGCGCTGCCAGAGCTTGGTATATGCTCAAAATGATGGGTCATAAACAAGTGTATGTACTGGATGGCGGATTACCTGCTTGGTGTGAAAAACAATACCCTTTGAGTCAAGCATACGCGCAAGTCCAACAAGCAGGAAACTTTGTCGCTGCATATGACGAAACAGCATTTGTCGATAAAGCGGCTGTGCTTAGTAATATTGATGCTGAACTGAGTGATCTATTTGATGCTAGAGGTGCAAAGCGCTTTACTGGTGAAGAGCAAGAACCTCGTGTAGATATGCGCAGCGGTCATGTACCTAAAAGTAAAAACCTACCATATACGAGTTTGCTAAATGCTGATGGCTGCTTTAAACCACTCACCGAGCTTGAAGTGCTGTATAGCGACTTATCAAAGGACAAAACTAAGCCTCTGATATTCTCTTGTGGCTCAGGTGTTACAGCTTGTATTTTAGCGCTGGTGGCTGACGAGCTAGGTTATGAACATTTGACGGTATATGACGGCTCGTGGAGTGAATGGGGCGCTGATCCCGATGTGCCCGTTGAGACAAATTAATCCACTATTTAATGTGAAAAAGGTGCCAATGGCACCTTTTTCATTTGCGAAGCGAGCTATTTTCTCGCTTCAAAATAGATCACTTATGATAAGCAAGGCACGCTTCAACTTCGTGCTTTGAACCTAAGATAACACCAACGCGTTGATGTATTTCTTCAGGTTGAATATCCAAAATGCGTTCACGCCCAGTGTGGGCAATACCGCCAGCTTGCTCGATAAGCATCGCCATTGGATTGGCTTCGTAAAGTAGGCGAAGTTTAAATGGCTTGTTTGGATCTTTGCGATCTTCTGGATAAGTGAATAGTCCGCCACGGCATAATACGCGGTGAACATCGCCAACCATTGCCGCAATCCAGCGCATATTGAAGTTTTTACCACGCGGTCCGCTTTCACCTTCAAGTAAATCGGCAATGTAATTTTGCATTGCTGGGGTCCAGTGGCGTTGGTTTGAAGCGTTGATGGCAAACTCTTTGGTGTCTTCTGGAATGGCTGCAAAGTCTTGCGTGAGTAGGAAGCTACCGTGTGTTTTGTCTAGGGTAAACAAGCGAGTTCCCTTGCCTGTTGATAGCGCTAACATGGTTGATGGGCCATATAACACATAGCCCGCTGCAACTTGTTTATGACCTGGCTGCATAAAGATCGCAGGATCGCTAGGATCTGAACCTTCAGGGGCTTCCATAATAGAGAAAATAGTACCAACTAGTGAGTTAATGTCAGTATTGGATGAACCATCCAACGGATCGAAAGCGACAATATAGTTCGCTTTTGGATTGCCGGCGACGGTGTAATCTTCTTCTTCAGAAGCGATGGCTTTGACATAGCCAGATTCAAGCAAAATATCTTTCAATAGCTGGTTTGAAAGTACATCGAGCTTCTTTTGCGTTTCACCTTGAATGTTCTCATCTAAGGTTGAACCTAATACACCTGAAAGTGCACCTTGGCCAACACGGAACGATATTTCTTTACATGCCGCGAGAATGGTTCTGATTAGAGAAACCAACTCACGAGAACAACCATCTTCAATTAACACCGGAGGGAGTCTACGCATTTTTTAAATCCTGATCACCTTGTGTTTATGGCAATAAATAGTGTGAGAGGTGCCATAAACAGCGCTGTAATTCGTCTTGAAAGACTGTAAATTGTATACGATTTCATATACAACTGGGGTTAAGCCTCAAAACCATAAATAACAAAGAGCAGCCATGAGAAAAATAACGTGCTTCACTCAAACTGTATCCGCTTTGCTACTGTGTATGATAACCCAAGCACACGCAGCAATTAAGTCTATTGATGAATTTACTGCCAGTTTTAATCATCATCCCGGTTTTTACGCCTTCTATAGCGATGATTCGAGCGGCAAACTGTACTTAGACATCGACAAACTAGACGCCCCTTTCTTGTTACAGCATAGTTTACCTTATGGTGTAGGTTCGAATGATATCGGCTTAGACCGCGGGCAGTTAGGTGGTACGCACTTAGTTCAGTTTGAACGTTTTGGTGATAAGGTCATGCTGCGTGCTATCAACACGTATTATCGCGCAAGTGCGAATAATATGGCCGAAAAGCAAAGCGTTAAAGAGGCGTTTGCTTCAAGCATTCTACACGGGTTCAACGTGGTCGCAGAAGATAAAGACAGTGTTTTGGTTGACTACACGCCTTATCTACTCAGCGATGTGCATGGTGTTTCTCGCACGTTGGCAAATCGTAATCAAGGTAGTTTTAGCTTAGACTCAAGCCGCAGTGCTGTGTTTATGTCGCGTTCAAAGGCATTTGTTAAAAACACAGAACTTGAAGCCGTATTGACTTTCAAAGGGACAAAGCCAGGTGAATATGTACGTCAGGTGAGTGCAGATCCTTATGCGCTTACAGTACATCAGCACCACTCTTTAATTGAGCTGCCTGACGATAACTACCAGCCACGTGCATTTCATCCGCAATCGGGTTATTGGAGTATCGAGCATAAGGACTACTCAGCGCCGCTTGGACAGTCAATGTTTGTGCGTTATATCCCACGCCACCGTTTACAGAAAAAAGACCCAACTGCACAAGTCTCGGAGGCCGTAGAGCCAATTGTTTACTATCTTGATCCTGGCGTACCTGAGCCGGTCAAAACAGCATTACTTGATGGTGCTAAATGGTGGGATCAAGCATTTGAAGCTGCTGGCTACAAAAATGCGTTTCAAGTCAAAGTACTTCCTGATAATGCCGATCCTATGGATATTCGCTATAACGTGATCCAGTGGGTTCATCGTGCTACTCGTGGGTGGTCATACGGCGCGTCGGTGATTGACCCTCGTACCGGTGAAATTTTAAAAGGTCACGTGACGTTAGGTTCGTTGCGTGTCCGTCAAGATATTCTTATCGCCGAGGCACTTTCTGCGCCGTTTGTTGAGGGTAATGAGATGACTGAGCGACTTCATGCTATGGCGCTAGACCGTATTCGTCAGTTGAGTGCACATGAAATTGGCCACACGTTGGGCATTGCACACAACTTCTCAGCGTCGGTAAAGGATCGCGCGTCAGTCATGGACTATCCTCATCCGCTGGTGGGATTTGAAAATGGCCAACTTGATATTACCAAGGGCTACGCAAAAGGCATGGGCGTGTGGGATACACAAGTGATTAAATATGGTTATAGTGATTTCGCTGGCGCTGATGAAGCCACTGAGCTTGCAGCTATTCTTGCTGAAAATAAGGCGCAAGGGCTTGAGTTTATCTCTGATTCAGACGCCAGAGCACAAGGCGGAGCGCACCCAACGGCACACCTTTGGGATAATGGGGCAGATCCTGCTGCCGAATTACTGCGTGTGTTGGATGTTCGCAAGCAGGCGTTGAATAGCTTTGGTATTCACAGCATTCAAAAAGGAGTTGCTCTGTCGCAGCTAGAGGAGAAACTGGTACCACTGTATCTTTTCCATCGTTATCAAGTTGAAGCTGCAGTAAAATTGATTGGCGGCGTGGATTACGACTATGAAGTTCGCGGTGACGAGGTAATAAAAGGGGCGAAAGTTGTGGCTAAAGAGGCGCAGCAAAATGCGGCCAATGCGCTTTTGAGTACGCTGTCGCCTGCGGCGTTGACTATTCCTGACTCTATTTTGGCGTTAATACCTCCTAAGGCTTACGGTGAGTACAAAACTCGCGAAAGTATTAAAGGGAGAACTGGGCTAACCCTAGATGCGATGGCATTACCAGAAGTCGCCGTACAGCATAGCCTTAACTTGCTGCTTAACCCACAGCGATTAAATCGTCTTGCACAGCAGCACGCACGTGATCCCCAATATTTTGGTACACAGGCACTTTTAGATGCTTTATATCAGCAGGTATTTGCCCAGTCAGGCAGCAAAGGTATGGCTCAAAAGCTACAGCAACGAGTGCAATACCTAAGTGCAACTCAGCTTGTAAAACTGAGTAACAACGATAAAGTCGCACCTGAAGTGCAAGCGCAGTTAAAGTTCTATTTAGCAAAAGTTGCGAAAGACTTTAATCAGTCGTCGGTATTTAGCGATGTTGCTTTTGAGCAAGCGTTTAAACATATGCTCGCACAGCAAATTAATCGCTACCTAGATTCAGGAGAGTGGCCTGAAAGCTTTAAAGCGCTTGAAATGCCACCAGGCTCACCGATCTAAACGATCTTGGATTTAAAGAAGGGGTTGGCTACTTTAAGCTTACCTTTACCACTCTATAATAATGGCAAATTAACGCATAAGCGTTCGTTTGCCATGTTAAAAAATAATAAAAATCTTCAGCTACATTTGAACTTATACTAGTTTCTTTCTTAATTTGAAGGAGCAAGTTTGACGCAGCTGGTTTTAAGATTTTATTATTTAAAACAATTGAGTAGAAAGTTTTTCTTATCTGTATGGATGTCGTTACCTTGGTGCTAGCAGGATGCGGTAGCTGTGCTATTGACAAGACTTTCTCGCTTCAAAATAGAGAGCTTAATTAAGCAAGTTGGTATTAAAAACGTACAAAAATCCGTTGATACCTAGTTCCTATTTTGATAACTTTAATTAATGACTATTGAGTCATGTCTTATGAATAATCCACTGCACATTGTATTTTGTAGCAATGGTGACATTATCTTTAGTATTCAATCTAATAAAAATATCAGAATAATTAATTACTAATTCAACAGGAATATTGAAAATGAAACTACATCTAACTAAAAAAAGCATCAAAAACCTATCTCGTGATAATAAAACACTGCCAGTTAAGGCAACTCCGGCAATTGGTGGTGGTTTCGTCACACACAACTGCAACTTGAATTCAATTGACTGTGACAGACCTACGACTTATACATTATCGATTGAAATCTGTAACACTGATAGACCAGAGATGTAATCTCATATTCTTATCTAAAATATAGATAAATTAAAAAGTCACCTAGTTTGAACCGACCCCCAATAGTTGGAGCCCAACATTGGGGGTCAATTCAGATGTTAGGTTTTTTTATGTCTTTTTGTAGCACTTTGGAGCATTGCTTTACCCCCCAAAAAACCTAATTAAACGTCCCTATATCATCCAAATACTGTGGATGTGTAGCCCATAGCCGCCTATTTCTAAGAATCCCCATTAGCCCTTCAGCAGATGTGTAATGACAAATAAGGTTTTATTTTTTTGCATTATTTTTCTCAATTTAAATCATAAACTGCAAATTGGTAGCAGACATCCAGATTCCCAGCACCTAACTCCTAGCGCCTAACACCTTTATCGGCCACTTTTTTGATTCCCTCTAATATGGCTTCTGTTGTCCACTCTACCTCATTAAATGGGATGTCAGGTTGATAAAAATCACCATTGCCACGGGCTCTATTTACATAGACTTTATTAGGAATAATGACCTTGCTCAAGCCTGATGGGGTATCAGCCAACCTTACATCCATATAGGTTGAATCTGAGCTACTTGGAGCGCCAAATAACACTGTATTTGAAAACAACTTAAAAGTATCGACAGCACCCAGACAGGCGCTGCCACATTGCCCCGGCACGATCACTATCGCTTTATTTTTAAAGTCACTTTCAGCTAGCTGCTTTAAAGCATTGTTTGCTTGTGGCTTATGCTCTACATAAAATGGCTTTCCAGCCTCTAAAGATGCACGCATACCTACAGACACTGCTTTCACCATTTCATGCATCTCAGGCTGGTCGCGTAATACAGTTATTAACGACTCTACATACTGAGTATTATCTTTTGATGCTCGCCACCACACCTGTGATTTTTCGTCATGTTTATCTTTTCGATAATTAACGATTTGCTGCCCCCATAATTGCTCGGCGATTTTCAAACTCCAATACGTTGAACCACCTTGATTATGACGAAGGTCTAATACCACAGCTGTAGCTGTGAGAAGTTGTTCGCGTTGCCTAGCTAAGTCAGCAAATAGTTGTTGGTAATTTGATTTTTCTGTTTCGTTAGGTGCAAAGGTGGGCATTGCTATCCAGGCTATATCTTCAACAGGCCAATGTAAGCCGACCTCCAACTTATCGCCATTGTAAGCATTTACTAGGTGTTGACTAACGCTATCTGGTCGTTCTACCCACTGTAACTGTAGACTGTAAGCCACGCCATTCGATTGCATAAAGTCGCATGTTTTTAATGGTGGTAAAAATGGATTACCGTCGTCGATTAATAATCGCCACCCTTGATTCCACCAATGACCAGGCTGCTCAACTTGACCATGAAACTTAAACAACGTGTTACGCATCAAAGGCTTAATAGGCGTATCATTACAGCGTATGACCTTGTCGCCCTTAGTCACTTTATCATGCTCGCTGTAATACACTTTTAAACCATCACCACGCCAAACCACCGAGAACCCCGGCCAGCGTCTAGGTTGCTTCACCGCCTTTGGTAAAACCGCCACAGCGCCAGCATGACCATCTTGTAAAACAGTATTAAAACGGGCAATTGTGGCCTCATAGCCAGGGGCATCTTTGATCTTTTCAGCAAGCACTAACGCTTGTTGTTTTGCGTTTTCAAGTAACTGCGCAAAGCCAGGATTGTGGCTATCCAATATACCGGGGTGATTAGTAGCAGATTGCTGATAGGCGTAATGGATATCTTGTTTTGCTACGGCTTGCCATTGCAAAGCTGTGCTTGGCAGGTTGTCTATTGAATCGTTGTCATTTCCGAGCGCATGAGAATTCGTTGCAAGCACAGAAAGGCAACTAGCTAAAGTACCAAGGGAGATGTTAATCGTTTTTTTCATATAAATTCTTTTAATTATTATAATCTGACTCGTGAACCTGAGGTTTGAATAAGGTATTAATTATCCGAATCTCAGGTTATTTAATAGACCAGTAAACCAAACAAATCGGTAAAATGTAACCTGTTTTTATGTGATTAGGTTTTAATGCAGCACAAACATTCGAGAAGTAGTGATTTCTTTCACAATGACAAGTGAGATATGACAGGATAAATCTCGACCTAAAAAATCATCAAAACTGAAGGCTGGTTGCTCAGCTTAGTAACTCCCTTACTACTGCAAAAAAATCACTCGGCAACATGCCGCATTCACCATCGTGTTCTGCGGCTATGTCTCCAACTTTACCATGCAAACATACCTCAAGACGTAGCTTGTGGTGTACCTAAATTCTGAACGTTGCGGCTGTCATAAGGTCTGATCTAAGATCGATAATGTGGTTACATAGGAAATTTACGCGACACTTTTAGGACTGAAGTGATAGATATTAAGGGGGCATTAGCAACCATTGACTACACTTTATGCGATTAACCGCTGACGAAAGAATAAATATTACCGATCTATTCACTGAGCACGTAGAGGGTGTAGCGCAAATGAAAAATGAAAGTTATCGTTCATTTCATGGTGTTTATACCTGTTTGAGAACATTTACCAATAACTTCGGTCTTACTATTATATTGATGTAAATGTAGCCAAATGTCACACTGCGTAAAAGGGTGTGATCTTGCTTTACTTCACATAATGAAGGAGTAAGGTGATGGTAGAGTTTGAAGGAGATCCAAAGATGAAAACACAAATTGCAATACTTGCTTTATTTATGACTCCCTTGTTTGTCAATGCAGGTGAAGTCGCTGTGACTTGGAAGGACTTTAAAGAGTATCGCGATGTTAGGCCAGGTAATGAAACGCGAGGTTCGTTTCATCAACGGGTTGAGAAGCAACTACAGAAACACCTAGAAGAATTAGCGACCAACTTACCCGAGGGTTACAAGCTTGCGATTACTTTTGATGATATAGATCTTGCAGGTGATGTTCATTATGGTACTACTGATATTCGGGTGATTAAACCAATCCATTTCCCCCGTTTTGAAATTAGTTATAAGTTAACTGATAAGTCTGGTAAAACCATCGCAGAGGAAAATGGTGTGACGTTAAAAGATATGTCATTCATGGATAGAATAAAAAGGGGAATGGACGAATCCTTTTATTACGAAAAGCGTCTTTTAACTGACTGGTTTGAAGATGACTTAATGAAGAAAGCTAGTTGAGTTGATCAACAGCTATGGTGATCTTGATGAGAGCGCCGAGACTGGGTGTTCTCATCTTCTTTTAGCTGAATATTAGTAAGTTAGATGAGTCGCTACTACTCGTACTCTATTGTAGTAATTTTTAGTTTTATACCTCAAAATATTTTGCCTACCTCAAATACATGTTACTGTTTCTTGGAGTTGTGAATAGTTCTAATCGTAACTCACTACTTATTTCGTACTTAGGTTGGATGCTTTTATAAGCACCTAAGCTGAACTAAAGTCATAACAATCCAATTGTTACGGTTTTATTATTTTGTTGTGATTTTGTTGACTTTTTTATTTCAGAATGTATATTCTGTTTTTTGAGGAGCCTATGGGAAGAACGCGAGAGTTTAATGTCGATAAAGCATTGGAACAAGCGACAATCCTGTTTTGGAAGCAAGGATATAGGAATACTTCCATGGAACAGTTAGTCACTTGTACTGGTGTCAGTCGGTACGGGTTTTACCAAGAATTTGGTAATAAAAAGGAATTGTTTCAACGCTGTTTGCAGGAGTATTCTCTGCGTAAAATTGGGCCTGGGCTTAAGCGTTTAAGTGCAAGCGATGGCAGCTTGGCAGACTTAACTGCATTTTTTAACTTGTATAGTCAAAACATTGCAGAGCATGGTGCTAATGGCTGCTTGATTTGTAATACGGCCACAGAAGTGGGTGAATCCGACTCTGATATGAATTCAGCGGTGCAACAGGTCTACAGTGCGCTGAGTGCGCAGTTTCGAGATTTCATTGAAAAAGCGCAAGCGCAAGGTGAGATTCGCAAAGAGATTGATGCAAACAGCTTGAGCTTTTGTTTACTTGGCGTGCTTCAAGGTGTAGCCGTGATGGCAAAAGGAGATTTCCATCGTGAAACTCTGAGACATTACTTAACTACTATTTTTGACATGATGGCGCAGAAGTAACGAAAGATAATACGTCGTGATAAAGATTTGAATTGAGTGATCAGTAAAGATTACCCAAAGCGTTTGCTTAATTGCTAGAAGTGATCGTGAAGAAAAGCTTTTAGCTATTTTTTTATTTTATATCAGAATGATTGTTCTGTTATTTAAGGAGAGACAATGGGATCATCGCTAGAAGGAGTTGCTAAGCGACTCGGTGAGTTTGTCACTAGATATAAATACTTGTGTTTACTCTTCAGTATCATGTCTTGTATTGCAATTGGTATTGGGGCAAAAGGGTTAACATTTTCTAATGATTATCGGGCATTTTTTAGTGCTTCAAACCCCGAACTACTGGCTTTTGAAGCTTTTCAGGATAAGTACACCAAGAACGATAATATTCTTATTGTTGTACATCAAAAGGCGGGTAACGGTTTATCCAAACAGCACGCAATGGTGGTTGAACAGCTGACAGAGGCTGCGTGGCAAACACCCTATGCTAGTCGAGTCGACTCTGTGACTAACTTTCAGCATAGTTACGCGGAGGGAGATGAGCTGATAGTTGCGGACTTGATGAAAAACGTCCAGTCATTAAGTGAAGAAGACATTTTACAAAAAGCGGAAATTGCACAACAAGAGCCCTTATTAAAACAGCGCTTGATTGCAAATAATGGTAAGACGACAGGTATCAATATTACCGTTCAGTACCCAGGTGAATCACTGACTGAAGTACCGACAGCGGTAAAATATGTTCGCGAAATAGTTGCAAAAGCACAGCAAGAGAATCCTGATTTAGTGTTTGCGCTTTCTGGAATTTCGATGCTAAACAATGCGTTTAGTGAGTCAGGGCAGCAAGATGCCGAAACCCTTACGCCTATCATGTATTTGGTTTTGATCATTGTAATGTACTGTGGATTACGCAGTTTTCCAGGAACTATTGCAGCTGTATCTGTGGTGATTTTCTCAAGTGTTGTGGCTATGGGGGTCAGTGGCTACGTTGGTATTCAATTAACTCCTATTTCGATAACCGCACCAACTATTATTCTAACGCTAGCGATAGCTGACAGCATACACGTTTTGTTGTCTTACTATGCTGCAAGAAAAGCAGGACACGAAAAAAATCACGCGATAGTGGAAAGTTTACGAATTAACTTCGTTCCCGTATCTATAACTAGTTTGACTACAATTGTAGGCTTTTTAACTCTTAACATGTCGGATGCCCCTCCATTTGCAGATTTGGGCAACATTACAGCATTTGGTATTGCTGCTGCTTGGGTATTATCTCTAATTTTACTACCCAGCCTGATCGCCATTTTGCCAGACAAAAAGAGCTATGCAACTCGTACAAGCATGTTATCTCATTACCTAGGTCGTTTTGGTGGTGCTGTAGCGCAGAAGTATCGAGCTATTTTGCTATTTACTGTTGTTGCGATTGCGGCTAGTGCCTACGTGGTCCCCAATATTGATCTCAATGATGAGTTTGTGAAGTACTTCGATCATCGAGTGGAGTTTCGCCGTGATACCGATTTTACCATGGAAAACCTTACTGGTATTTATGTGGTTGAGTTTGATGTTGAAAGTGGCAAAGTAGGCGGGATCAGTGAACCTGAATATCTTACCAATCTGAATCAATTTACACAGTGGCTGAGAATGCAGCCAGAGGTGGTTCATGTCTATAGTTACACGGATATTGTTAAGCGTCTCAACAAAAATATGCATCAAGATGATACCGGTATGTATCGTTTACCAGCAGATAGAGAGTTAGCAGCGCAGTATCTTCTGCTTTATGAAATGTCCTTGCCATTTGGGTTAGACCTGACGGATAGGATCAGTATGGATAAATCGGCAACTCGAGTAAGCTTGACTCTAGATAACCTCTCAACTGGCCAGATCCAATCTTTTATCGCTCGTACTGAGGCTTGGTTAGTCGACCATACACCAGATGCTATGCATGCTAAAGCAACCGGTGCGACCGTAATGTTCTCACATATTTTCCAGCGTAACGCAGAAAGCATGCTCAGCGGTAATTTAATTGCCGTTATCGTGATCACCTTGATTATGGTGATGACGCTGAGAAGTATTAAATATGGGATCGCAAGTATTCTACCCAACACAATTCCGATGCTATTCACTTTTGGTATTTGGGCTATATTGGTCGGTCAAGTTGGTGTGGCGGCGGCTACGGTAACTTCAACTTCTTTGGGGATCATTGTTGATAATACCGTGCATTTCCTATCCAAGTATTTACGGGCGAGGCGAGAGCAGGGATTGGACCCAGCAGGTGCGGTGAAGTATGCCTTTGAAACCGTCGGTGAAGCTATTTTACTGACCACATTTATTCTGGCTGGCGGCTTCGCAGTGTTGGCCTATTCAACCTTTATGATCAATGCGCAGATGGGGCTGCTAACTGCACTTGCCATTGTCATGGCACTCATCGTGGACTTTTTATTCTTACCCGCGCTGCTTATGTTACTGGCTAAAAGATCAAAGCAAGCGAGCAAAGCGCCTATTCAAGAAGGAACGAAAAATGAAATCTACAACGTCTAAGTTTTTATCGCATTTAGCAATCGGATTGCTGGTTATACCTTTTGCCAGCAACGCAACGCAAGACAATCTAGGCTACAACATCGCAGCTAAAGCAGATCGTTCAGATCGAGGTTTTGAAGTCAGTGCGGTTGATTTAAAAATGCGTTTGATAGACAAGAAAGGCCAAGAAACCGAACGTTTATTGACCATGAAAACCATGGAAGTGGCAGACGAAGACAAAGGTGACAAAAGCCTTATCATTTTTAACTCTCCTGCAGATGTAAAAGAAACCAAGCTGCTTTCACATGCGCAAATTATAGATGCTGATGATCAGTGGTTATATCTCCCAGCGCTTAAGCGTGTTAAACGGATCTCTTCTGCAAACAAATCGGGACCATTTGTTGGCAGCGAGTTTGCGTTTGAAGATTTTACGGCTCAAGAACTCAATAAGTATAGCTATGAATATGTAGCGGAAGAGGCGTGTGGTGAGCTGACATGTGCGGTGATAGATCGGTTTCCAAAATATGAAAACTCGGGATATACCAAACAACGTGCATTAATAGATACCAAGGATTATCAAGTTAGAAAAATAGACTTCTACGATAGAAAAGGCAGTCATTTAAAAACATTGAGCCTAGATAACTACAAGTTATATCAACAGGCGTACTGGCGTCCGCTTACCATGACAATGGAAAATCACCAGTCGGGCAAAAAGACGATATTAGAGTTTTCAGACTACCAATTTGATATTTCCTTGAGTGCTCGCGACTTTATTAAATCGTCGTTGAAATAGGGGGTGGTATGCGACTCAAGGCGATGCTTGCTGTTGTGCTATCTTGCATTCCGTATGCGAAAGCTGAGATGGAATGGCAAAGTAGCACCAGCATTGACCTTAGCACTCGGCAGTATAATGGCTCTCCGATGAGAGCCTCACAACTTGACCGAGAGTTCGATGCTAAATTGATGTGGGAGCTGGATTTTGAAAACCCAAAGATAGGTTTAAGCGGAGGGCTTAAACCTGTATTGAGTGCAGCGAAAAATGAGGGGATAAGGGCATTCGACATTCAAGAAGCATATATCACTCGTTCTTTCTCTCAAGGACAGTTGAATGTTGGTGTAAATACTGTTTTTTGGGGAGTTGCAGAGTCTCGTCATTTGGTTGATATCGTCAATCAAAAGCAGCCGACACGAAATTTAGATAACGAGGCTAAGCTTGGAGAATTACTACTCCATTATCAGCATTTTACTGATAATGGTCATTGGTTTGCCATGTCTTTACCTTATTTTCGTGAGCGTGATTTCGGCCTTCCTGATGACCGCTTGTCGTTGCCACTAGCTGTGACCGATGAGCAATTTGTAGGCCGAGATGCTAATTATAGAGGTAGCTACTTATTAGGTTATCGCGGTGTGCTAGGTGATTGGGATGTCGGAACTTACTACTTCGACGGCATCGACAGGGAGCCCGTTATACGCCCTAATGATAATCAAGAGTTCGATGCCATTTATCGGCGCCTTCAACAAACAGCATTGGACTTACAGTGGACGTCTGAGTACCTGCTTGGGAAGGTTGAAGCGGTACATCGCCATCACCAAATGGGAGGGAAAAGCTGGGCTTATGTAGTCGGTGCCGAATACTACTTTTACGGCATCGCCAATTCCAACAAAGATCTCAGTTTACTCATGGAGTTACATAGAGATACCGAAGAACAGGTGAATCTAAATCGTCTCTATCAAGATGCGGCATTTATTGGCATGCGACTCGCGTGGAATGATGTTGATGATACGAGCATGATTACTGGGGTCTTAATCGATAACGATACTGGGGCTCACACCATTAAAACCGAATTTTCGACTAGGCTCTCCAGTCACTTGAGTCTAGCGCTTGAAGCAAACTTGTTTTTAGAGCAAACCCAGCGTGATGCGACCTACGGGTTTAAAGATGATGATTTTATAGAACTTAGGCTGACTTACTACCTTTAAGGAGAAATTATGGTAAGCCAATACGCAGATGTATTGATTATTGGTGGTTCAATGGCGGGGGCTTGCTTGGCAAGACAACTAAAATTGGCTCATCCAGATATGAAAATTACGGTTATAGAGAGAAAGCAGGCGTTTAATAGTTGGGTTGGAGAGTCGACACTGGAGTCTTTTTGGGACTACATGGCAAACGATTTAAAGCTTGGTTTTTATCTTGAAACAAACCACCTATACAAACATGGGCTGCGTTTTTACTTTGATAGTGATAACCGCGATTTAAGTGTGGAAGAACTGAGTGAGCTTGGGCGTAGTTGGTATCATGGCATCCCTGCGCATCAAATTGACCGCGAAAAGTTTGATAACGATATGGTGCAGTTCAATCGTGAACTAGGTGTCGATGTTGTAATGGGCACTACAGTTAATGAAATTAGTCTCGATGCGCAGCAAGGACACACTGTCGTTACCAGCAGTGGTAGCACTTATACTTGTCGTTATTTAGTTGATGCATCTGGCTTTAATTCACCGTTGGGTAAACAGCTTGGATTAATTGAATCACAAAATGATCGCCACCCTGTGAGTTCATACTGGGGAAGGTTTAAGCATATTGAGCTGATTGATCACCTTGGAAGTGATGAGTGGCGTGCTCGATCGAACTTTACGAGTAGAGCACTGGCTACCAATCACTTTATGTATAAAGGATATTGGATTTGGTTAATTCCATTGAATCAAGACACCTTTAGCATAGGGATTACTGCTAAAAATAATGAAGTGAATTTAAATATTCGTTCAGCTGAAGAATTTGAGCAGTTTTTACGCTCTCATCAAGCACTCAATGAAATTCTAGGACAGCACGCTGAATTATTAGATTACACCTCGATGAAGCGACTATCTAGAAAGGCAAAGCAATCCTTTTCTACAGAACGCTGGTTCTTAACTGGAATGTCATCAGCCTTTTTAGATCCCTTGTTATCACCAGGTTCTGCTTACCTAACCGATGCTAACCGCATGATTGGCGAGCTTATTGAGGCGGATATCGCCGAAGATGCAGAAGTGTTTGCTGGTAAAACAAAGGCATTCAATGCGTACCTTCTTTCTTGGTATGAGAGTTTTATGTTGCACATTACAGGTAACTACCATGGTAGTTATGAAGTACATAAAACGCATTTTGAAGCATTACTAATGCATTGGTTTGGTTTTATTTTACCGTCCTCTATGTCTCGTCGTTATGGTTATTGCCCAAGCCAGCATGGAATGAGTCAAGACGAAGTTAATCAAAAAGCTATCGCGATGATAGAAAATGCTGCGATTGCACGAATTCACGTATTAAAAGATGAGTTTATTCAATTAATCAAAGGGTATGAATACCGCTACAATCGTGGACACTTTTTCGATATTGAACTCACGCGACAACGTATGAAACACGCACATACAAGAGGTGCAATGTTAGACGATGCGGCGATTGCAGAGTTAGATCATGCACTTTTGGAAGTCACCTATCAGGGGTTTTTACGTAGCTTATGTGAAATTCAAAAGGTCGACTTTGACGAAGAAAAAATGCCGATGGTAGTTCAAGCTGCTATCGAAGATAAATTATCACTTACCCATGCTATGCAGCTTTTTCACATATAATAATTAGGCAAAGAAAATGGAAAATTTAGCTATTAAACACCGCATCCAGGATTGTCAAATACAGTCGTTAGCAGAAGATATTATTTCACTAATTTTTGAGCAACGCCGTTTGTTACCTATAGAAGATAACGCACCATTCACTGAGCAGATCGCGGGGCATGTGGAGAGAGTCGAGCAATTCATCGCAAATAACGAACCTATTAATATGGTATTGCCAGCTTTCCCTGCAAAGTCACCAAATAGAACGAAAACACTGGGTTTCTTGCCTGATAAAGGGGAGTTCTATGCATTTGAACGCTTAGTCAATCTCTGTAAACAGATTGAATCTATTTATGAACCGGGTGCAAAAGTAACAATTTGTTCTGATGGTCGTGTTTTTGCCGATATCATTCATGTCACGGATTCACATGTCAGTCAGTACGTAAATACACTACGCCAATACGCGGCTCGTCATTACCCTAACTATTTTGAATTCTTTAATTTAGAAGATGTATTTGACAAAGTTGATGACTTTACTGTACTTCGTGAAGAGCTGATGATCCGCTACGGAGAGAGCTTGTCAGACTTACGTCAACGAGTGAAAAATGAAAAAGAAGCGTCCACGATGTATAAAGGCATAACACGCTTTATGTTGGAGGATTTCTCTGGCATTGAAAAGTTTTCGGATTATAGCCGCACAGCGTTGCAAAAAGTTGCTAAAACAGCTGCCTACCGAGTGATCCAAAGGAGTAATGCATGGAGTCGATTGTTGAAAGATCACTTACCTGAAGCGTTACGCCTATCAATTCACCCTCAATACTTAGTGTCTGAAAAAATTGGTATTTCTTTAGTTTCACAAACTGATGTCTGGACAACGCCATGGCATTCAGTATTGGTGAAAGATAATACAAGTTATCAACTCATGCCGCGTGAACAAGCTGAGAAGTTAGGTTGTGTATTGGTGTTCA
Source organism: Pseudoalteromonas sp. XMcav11-Q (assembly GCF_040104525.1). NCBI lineage: Bacteria > Pseudomonadati > Pseudomonadota > Gammaproteobacteria > Alteromonadales > Pseudoalteromonadaceae > Pseudoalteromonas > Pseudoalteromonas sp. XMcav11-Q. The sequence continues at coordinate 265,665 of NZ_JBECOX010000003.1, read as the reverse complement.
ACGAAGGCCGTGCAAGCCATTTTGAGCGTATTCATCGAGGAGCGGAGTGATGGATACAATTAAAGCCTTGGATAGCGTTGGAGTTGTCATTGATGCAACTTCTATGGCTTGTCAACGAGTTGAGCGTCTTAATATTGCGTCATTGATCGATGAAATATTTTCTCAAGGACTGGTTGTGCTCAAAGGATTTGAGCCCCTCAATGATACTGATATGGAGTTAGTAGCTAAAGAGATCGGTCCGCTTTTACAGTGGGACTTCGGTTATGTACTTGATTTAAAAATACAAGAGCAACCGCAAAATCATATTTTCAGTGAGGGTAAGGTAGAGCTGCACTGGGACGGAGCATTCGCCTCAGAAGAGCCAAGGTTTAACTTCTTTCAATGCTTGCAGAGTAGTTCCAGCTCCGGTGGTGGAGAGACTACATTTTTGAATACAACACGGTTACTAGAAAGTCTACCGAACGATACCATTGAGCAATGGAAGCAAATTCGGATCCGTTATGAAACGGAAAAGAAAGCCCACTATGGAGGGGTGATTGAAGTTCCTTTAATAAGCCGTCACCCTAAGACAGGCAAGCCTCGCATGCGTTATATTGAACCTTTCAATAAAGATAATATGGCAGTGAATCCAGTTGAGGCACAGGTGATAGGTTTTGATACTTATCAAAGTGACGTCTTTTTGAAAGAAATGAACTCGTTACTTTACTCGTCGAACTACTTTTATAAACATAGTTGGAGGAAAGGCGAGTTTGTGTTTGTGGATAATCTAGCTTTATTACATGGACGCAGTCGCTTTGAAGGAAGCGGCTTAAATCGTCATCTAAAACGGGTTCATATTCTATAGTAATGTATTTACTTTCTCATAGCTCACATGGATGTGAGCTTTTTTATCTAAGATTACTAATTGAATAGTGCTAATACTTCCGATAAATCACTGATAATGGCGTCAGGCTCACTTTGTGAAATTGGATTGCCATGATTATAGCCATAGTCAACGGTAACAACTTTACAACCTGCATTTCGTGCAGTTGTCACATCGTTGATGGAGTCACCGACATAAAACCCATCTTGTACTTCGCAATTCATATTATTTACAGAGGTGTATAAAGGCAGTGGATCTGGCTTTTTCTTTTTCAAAGTGTCAGCACACACAATTGTGTCAAACATAGCTTTAATTTCTAAGTGCTCTAATAACTTATGAGTATGTGAAGTATTCTTGTTGGTGACTAAAGCGAGTTTAATTCTTTGCTGATGTAAACTCTGCAGTGTAGTTTTTGCATTAGAGAATAAACTGGATGAGCGTGTAACACAGTCATCGTAAATGGTTTCAAGTAAACGAGTCGCTTCGGCTCTGTCAATATTGGTATTGTTATGGAAGTCTAACGCACGTTCAGTCAGCTTAGTTGTACCATTGCCAATCCAAGTTTTAACAAGGGCAAGTTCAATATCCGGCAAATAGTAATGGTTTAATGTCGTGTTTAAAGCGTAGGTGATATCTTCAGCGGTACTTACTAAAGTACCGTCTAAATCAAAGCCAACCCAAGTCGGGTATGTAAACATGATTTCATTCCTTGTACATTACAGAGGCCCCAAACAACAGAACCTGAATTGATAAATTATTTAAAGGTAGCGAGTAGTTGTAATAGGCTCTGTAGCTTTTTCACAACAAGTGCAAGTTTTTGCTCGTCAATTTCTTCAGTCGTCGATAGACCTTCAACGTCGGCTGCAACATCCAAAACATAAGGTTTAAAGCGCTTGGCTTCAAACGTAAACCCCGCTTCTTCTGTAAATAGTGCTTTAAACTTACCGTGACCTTGCTGCTGCAATTCATCGAGTTTTTTATCCGCATCTAGTGCTTGGCGGTATATGATCTTGAGATTTTCATTGAGTTTTTCGATAACGGCTTGCATGGTCAGTCCTAATCGCCCTACTAAAAGGGCTTATTTTAAGGGTTTCATTTACAAATGTCAGGTGTAAATCTACCCTTTTATAAGTAGTACAAAGGAATTGGAAACTTATCTCGTAATTTATCCTAAAGGTTTAAATTTATACGCCGATAACCAATTTGATCCATCAAAAAGTCAGGTAATCACTTATGAATATTTCCGGAAGTAACCTACCTGCTATGTCTGGAGCGAGCCAAAGTGGTGAAGTGTACAGCGCTGCATTGGCAAAGAAGCAACAGCAAGCAGATGGACAAGCCGCACTTGCTTTAATTGAATCTGCGGGCAGCAGTGCAGCAGCACAAACGCCAGCGAAATCAGTGACAGCAACGCTAGGCAACAACATCAATACATACGCGTAAGCTTATGTCTGATGGCACGTTGTCTTCGGCATGTCCGATAGATATGTGCAAAGCAATCGGTGCTAGGGTCATTAGCACCGATTTTTTGCTATTTTAGTCTAGTAAATTTAAGTCAATCGGCGTTTTACTTGGCTGACCACCTATTTCTCGCACCAATTTAGGCACCAAGAATCCCGGTAGCACTTCTAAAAGTTCAGCCATTATCGCCTTGGCTTCACGCTCTTCTACATCAAAATGACTAGCGCCTTCTACCTTATCGAGTAAATGCAAATAATAAGGCAGTATATCTGCATCGAATAGGGCTTCACTCAATTGGGCCTGAGCCGCAACATCGTTATTAATTCCTTTAAGTAGCACTGCTTGGTTTAGCAAGGTCACATTGGCTTGTTTAAGTTTTTGCATTGCCGCTTTAAAAGTATCATCGATTTCATTTGCATGATTAATGTGATTTACCAAAATCACCTTTAAATGACTGTTTGCTAAACGTTGGCACAATTCCTCGGTTACTCTCGCTGGGATCACTACCGGTAAGCGGCTGTGAATACGTAAACGTTTGATTTGTGGTATAGCCTCTAATTGCTTTAGCACCCAAGCTATCATGTCATCTTTGGCCATCAGCGGATCACCGCCACTTAAGATCACCTCATTGATTTCATGATGGGCGCGCAAATAATCAAATACAGGCTCTAAGGTGCGTTTGTTGACCTGATTATCCTGATAGGGGAAGTGGCGTCGAAAACAGTAGCGGCAGTTGACCGCACAACCGGTTTTGAGCATGAGTAATACCCTAGAGCGGTACTTATGTAACAAACCAGGTACAGGTGCGTCTTGTTCTTCGAGTGGATCTTTACTAAATCCCGCTTCAGTTAAATATTCCTGATGTACAGGTAACACTTGTAAAAGCAAGGGATCATGACGATCTCCGTGGCGCATTTTAGCGATAAATGGGCGAGGTACTCGCATAGGAAACAAGCGCTTAGCTGCAAAGTCTCGTGCATCAAATTGGTCATGCAACCCCAAGATGTTGAGTAGCTCTTGTGGGTCAGTGACAACATTTGCTAATTCTTTTTGCCAGTTAGTCTGCAAATTTACTTCATTTATTTGTATCATTAGCAGGTTAATTACTCGAATATACGTAGATTAGAGGATACGATGGCGAATTATAGCACCAACGAGTTCAAGGGCGGCCTAAAAATTATGATGGACGGCGAGCCTTGTTCTATCTTAGAAAATGAAATGGTCAAGCCTGGTAAAGGACAAGCGTTTAACCGCGTTAAAATCCGTAAGCTTATCTCAGGTAAAGTACTAGAGAAAACCTTTAAGTCTGGCGACTCAGTGGAAGGCGCAGACGTAATGGACACTGATCTAGCGTATTTATACACTGATGGTGAGTTCTGGCATTTCATGAACAACGAAACATTTGAGCAGATCGCAGCTGATGAAAAAGCAGTGGGTGATAGCGTAAAATGGCTGGTTGAAAATGACGTTTGTACTATCACACTGTGGAATGGTAATCCAATCGCAGTAACACCTCCTAACTTTGTTGAACTTGAGATCACTGAAACCGATCCAGGCCTGAAAGGCGACACTGCGGGTACTGGTGGTAAGCCTGCAACCCTAAGCACAGGTGCTGTTGTTCGTGTTCCTTTGTTCGTTCAAATTGGTGAAGTGATCAAAGTTGATACGCGTAGTGGCGAATACGTAAGCCGCGTAAAATAATAGCGTAAAGCAATTTACGATGTTTTATAAATCCCAGCATGTTGCTGGGATTTTTTTGGAGTAAACAATGACGGTGAACAATTGGCAGCCGAGTGCAACGATAGACACGCTTAGGCAAAGGGCTGCAATTTTAGCGAAGATACGGCACTTTTTTGCGGCTCGTGACGTGATGGAAGTCGACACGCCGAGCCTTTCTCAAGCCTCAGTGACCGATCCTCACTTAGATACTTTCCATACTCGATTTGTTGGCCCAAATCACAGCCAAGGTTTGCCTTTATTTTTACAAACGTCACCTGAGTACGCGATGAAAAGGCTACTAGCCGCCGGCAGTGGTGCGATTTTTCAATTGTGTAAGGCTTTTCGTAATGAAGAGTCAGGACGTCATCACAATCCAGAATTTACGATGTTAGAGTGGTATCGTCCGGGCTTTGACGAATTTGACTTAATGGCGGAAATCGATGAGTTGATGCAGATGTTATTGGACTGTCCTGCTAGTGATTCGATGACTTACCAACAAGCCTTTGAGACATACCTTGGATTTGACCCTTTAAGCGTGTCGCTGACGGAATTAAAAGCGCACGCCAACAAATATGGTTATGGTGATATTGCAGCTATCGAGAATAATCCAGATACTTTACTGCAATTGCTATTTTGCATGGAAATTGAGCCTAAAATAGGTCTGCAGAAACCTTGTTTTGTTTATCACTTTCCGGCATCGCAAGCGGCGCTGGCAAAACTTAACCCGAAAGACAATCGCGTTGCAGGGCGTTTTGAGCTCTATTATCGCAACATGGAACTGGCTAACGGATTTAATGAATTGACGGATGCGGTAGAGCAAAGAGCGCGTTTTGAGCAAGATAACCAACTCAGAGCTGAGATGGGATTGCATCCTGTGCCGGCCGATGAGCGGTTATTGGCTGCACTTGACGCAGGCATCCCCGATTGTGCTGGCGTTGCACTGGGAGTAGATAGGCTAGTCATGCTGGCGCTAAACAAAGCTAGCATAAGCGAAGTGCTCACATTTGATGTTTCGCGAGCTTAGCGCCGCGAAACAAAACGAGTAAGCTCTTTTTGAGTGGTTTCTGTGAGCTTTTGGGCACTTTGGCATTCAGCTAACGCGCCATCAATTTGTGATTTAGACTGCTGACCCAGTTCGACAATTTGTTGCACTGCTTGGTGGGTATGTTTTTGTGTTTCTTCAAGTTGGTGTACCGCACTAACGATTTCTTCTAATTGTGCTTGATTGCGTTCAAAGTCATCACTCATCGAAATAAAGCCTTGAGAGGTATCACTGATGGCTTTCTCTGCTGAGCTTGAATGAGAAATCAATTGCTCTGATTCTTGATTGGTTTCACCGACAAGCACGTTCATTTGATTGATAAAATCGCTGATCTGGCGGGTGGCCGCATTGACCTTGACCGACAGCGCACGAACTTCATCGGCAACCACTGCAAAGCCACGTCCGGCTTCACCTGCTCGAGCTGCTTCAATTGCCGCATTGAGCGCAAGCAAGTTGGTTTGGTCGGAAAACTCTTCAACCATTTTTAGAATGTTGCGAATATTCTCACTATTTTCTTTTAGGCCTGAAACCGTCGATGAAAAGTTACCTAGTAGCGTGGTGATTTGTTTTACTTCAGCGACAAGCTTAGTTAACGACTGTGATGAACCGCGAACAAAATGCAAGCTTTCGGTATTGGCCTGATAAACCTGATCGGTATTGTGCACAATACTTTGTAAACTGTGGCTGACCTGATCGGAAGCTGCAATAATTGTGTCACCTTGGCTCAGCTGCTGCTGTCCATACTTTGCGGTACTTTGCATGGAATTGGTGATATCGCGGTTGCTTTGTGTTGCCGCAGCAGCACTTTCATATGTTTTTTCCAAAAGGACACTAAGGTGGGTGGTAAAGGCGTTGTACTGCTCGCTTAAATCTCTAAATTCGTCATAAGTGAATTGTGGCAGCTTTGCATCTAGGTTACCGTCTTGGCGGTTAACACGTTCCAGTGACTCTTTCATCGCTTGTACAGGTCGCACGATTAAAAAGCGCATATAAAAGACGGTAAATGCAAACGCAGCAATAATCACAATAGTGATCAGCCAAAACAGCCCCATATTCGCGCCAGATTGGGATAGCTCCGAATACAGCCAAAATAAACTAATTGCTTGAAAGAGAAGTAAAAAACCTAAATTGCCAATAATTTTGCGTGTTAGGGTAAAGAAAAACGTCTCTTCTAAAAAATTATAAATGCGCATATATAAACTCATATTGGGCTCATCATTGTGCCACTTTATTTGTCTCAGTATAGATGAGCTAAATGGAATAACAATGCTAAAGCGATCAAGCAGTTACTCAATTGGGGTGGCGTAAGCGCCAATGCCCTGTAAATACATTTTGGTTTGGCATGGAAAGTTAGTGAAAATACCATCCACCCCGAAATTTAGCATCATATCTATGTCTTGTTGTTTATCGACCGTATAAGCAAATACCTTTAATCCGCGAGATTTTGCGTCCAACACATATTCATGATTAATAAAGTTTTTGTCCATATGAATGCTGTAGGCATGGAGCGATTCGGCAAATTGCGCATAATGAATTGGGATCGAAGCGGTTAACGCGCCAATTCTTACCCAAGGTAATTTTTGCTTTAGCCACAATAGTTGATGATGGTCAAAAGAGGAGATGAGTAGCTGCTCTCTGGTGATCACGCCTTGCTGGATATGATCTTCAATATAGGTAACGAATTTATCTAGGCCAAAGGTATGCTTCAGTTCTAAATTGATATCTGTCTGTTTGCCTATGGTGGCAAACACTTGCTGCAAGGTTGGAATTGATTGTCCTTTACCGGCATCAAGCGTGGCAAGGTAGGCTTGAGTTTGTTCATTAACTCTACCCACGCCATTGGTGGTCCTGTCTAGCCAAGTGTCGTGGATAATGGCGTAATCATCCGCGCAACTTTGCACATCCAACTCAATACCATCAACGCCAATATGGAGAGCTGCTTCTATTGCAGCAAGTGTGTTTTCCGGATAGCTGCCACTGGCTCCACGGTGCGCTAAGACTTGAATCATGCTTTTTTCCTTGTAATAGACCAAGTTTCAAAACAGGCTGCACTAACTACCAACAACCCGCCAAGTAATGTTGTAAGTGTCAACGTCTCGTGTAACAGAATATAAGCTAATAGCGTTCCATACAATGGTTGTAAACAAGAAATTAACCCTGCAGTGGTGGCAGATAAATAACGTAGGCTAGAGGCAAACAAGGCGTGTGGAATTGCTGTAAATATTGCTCCTGCAAGCAAGATTAACCAGAGGTTTTCTGTGGAAACTTGTTGAATTGGCACTTCCACAAATGCTAACAGCATGAGGCATGCAACAAGCGTTTGATAAAGCATCGTGTGTGGGCCGCTATAGTGAGAAAAGAAGCGCTTTTGGAGCAAGTTGCGTAGCGCAAAGAGTGCGCCCGAGAATACGCCCGTAATAATCCCTAAGGTAACTTGGTTGCCAAGGTTCGCTTCTGGTACTAACAGATAGATACCAAATAGCACCGCGCTCGCACTGATAAAATCTTTTAGCTGTACACGGTTGCGAGTGAAGAGCGGCTCTAAAAAAACGGTGATAACGGGGTAGGTGAAAAAGGCAATGATCCCAACTGCAATTCCCGCCATTTGCATGCCTGCAAAGTAAGTCACCCAATGAAGTCCCACGATGACACCGAGAACTAAAGCCGTTAGATAATCTTTTTTGTGTATTAATTTTATCGGCTGCCGTTGTATTTTGAGTAACAGTAGTAGCACAACGAAAGCAACGGCGGTACGGTAAACGGTGATATCCAATGCTGAGAGTGAAATTAATTTTGAAAATAATGCTGTTCCACCAAATAATAAAACGGCACTATGAAGCGAGAGCAAAGCGGATTGTTGTGGGCGCATATCGAATATTAGAACTGTTTTTTAGCAGTCTATCATTTAATCGCTTTGAGATGACAAGATTGTTGACACTTGTCACTCAACATTCTGCGCTTAAACGTAAATAATAATAAAAAGAGTGAACCAGAGAAGCTTGTGTCCATTACCACAGAATTTACCCTAGTAGAGAAACGGCGCTCATTTTGGAATGCCGGACCCCTTATATTTTCAACCTTTTACTTTTTCCCGTTAATATTTAGCTGGGCGCAATTGAGCGCAGTTAATATTGCGTTGCAAGTTGTTGTGTACCTTAGTTTTGTCTTGCTCTATTGGCAGAGTATTACAAAAACGGGCAATGCGTTGGTGATGAATTTAGTAGTGATGGCAGGGCTTTGTGTCGCAGGTAGTTGGGTGACGACTGGGACGAGTTCATTATTTGGCTTTATTGCTTTTTTCTGCGGTTTTAATTTTCTGCCTCGTTATAAAATCATTGCGATGCTGGTCATCATAGTGCTGGTATTGCTAACGGCTAAATTTATCGCGACCCAGCAAACGGTTTATTTCTTGATGCCTGCACTGTGCGTGGCATGTGGACTCTTTATTTTTGGTTGGATGTCACACCGAGAGCGAGTACATCAAGAGTTGCAGAGGCAAAGTGAAGAAGAGATTAAGCGGCTAGGCGCCGTGGCTGAGCGTGAGCGTATTGCACGTGACCTACATGATTTACTTGGTCATTCACTCAGCTCGATAGCATTAAAAGCAGAGCTGGCGAGTAAATTTGCAGCTGCAAATGCATTAGAGCAAGCGCAATCAGAAGCGCAGCAGGTTGCAGACTTAGCGAGAGAAGCACTAAGCGAAGTGCGCCAAGCCGTCACCGGCTACCATCAGCTAGCGCTTGATGCTCAGCTGCACATTTTGGCATCGAGGCTAAAAGATAAGGGCATTGCCGTAACGCTAGAATTGCAGGCGGTCACTTTAGATAAAGTAAGCGAAGCCTGTTTGTGCTTTTTTGCTAAAGAGATATGCACCAACATTATTCGTCACAGCGACGCAGATAAGGTTTGCTTCACACTACGACAAACTGACAATAATGTCTTTGTAGAAATTAAAGATAATGGCTCTATAAAGTCCATAAAAGAAGGAAATGGTTTAATGGGGATCCGTACCCGATTGAAAGAATGTGGTGGCCAATTATTTTATAACACCGAACAGGGCGGATACTTTAAGGCGGTACTAGGGGAAGCAGGATGATCAAAGTTTTTATTGTTGAAGATCAAGCATTAGTAAGAGGAGCTATTGCGGCATTATTGAGCTTAGATAGAGAGATTGAGGTGGTTGGCGAGGCTGAAAACGGTCAAGTTGCAAAGGAAAAGTTAGCAAAGTTAACGCCTGATATCGTGCTAACGGATATTGAAATGCCACAAGTCACTGGGCTTGAGCTTGCTCAGCACTTACAACAAAAAATGCCAGACACAAAAGTAGTTATCATGACGACCTTTTCTAAGGCGGGTTATATTCGTCGCGCGATCACTTTAGGGGTAAATGGCTTTGTATTAAAAGAAGCACCAAGTGAGTACTTGCTATCAACGCTGAAAAAGGTAATGAACGGATATAAGGTTATTGACCCAGAGCTTGCTCTGTACGCTTTGGAGGATGCTGACCCGCTTACTGATAAGGAGCGAAAAGCGTTGCGTTTGGCCAGTGAAGGACTAAAAACTGCTGAAATCGCAGGACAGCTATTTTTGAGCGAGGGAACGGTAAGGAATTATTTATCCGACGCTATCGCGAAATTACATGCGACAAATCGAGTAGATGCAGCAAGAATTGCTAAGCAAAAAGGATGGCTGTAACTCGGTGTAATAGCATATATCCAGTTAATACTTCAAAATAATGCAGTGCGGTAATATACTGCACCATCCGCCAAGTAATAATAATGTATTAATTTTGAGTGTAATGATGGATCCTAAATTACTTATTCAAGTTACCGCAATAACGACTGTGGTTTGTACAGTTTTTATGGCCGTAAACTGGTTTATTAATAAAGGCCTACCAGGCACTCGAGATTGGCTTGTTTTCATTGCGCTTACCGCAATTGGGTGTGGCCTGTTGGCCGCCTATACACTTCCCATTACGTTCTCAATTTTTATTCCCAATCTTACTATCGCATTTGGACTTTTTTATCTGGCTCGTGGTGTTGATGCGTTTTTTAGTGTGAAAAGCAATTACATGCCTTGGTATGTATTAGCCGCATTGGGTATTCCAAGTTTTACTTACTTTTTGTACGTGGATTTTAATTTTATAGCTCGTGTCGGGATCAACTACCTAGTCTGGGCGATGGCGATGATTTACTGCCTGCGAGCGTTAAATAAAGGCCATAAATTATTATCACAACAGTTTAGTGCGGCACATTGGGCGTTTGGCCTATCGTGCTTGAGCTTATTGGCCGTGTTTACTTTTAGAGTGGTCATGCTTGGCGGCTACTCGGTGACAGATAGCCTGGTTTCGGCAAATTGGGTTAACCAGTTTTTTGCAGTTTCAGTGAGTACGATGCCGCTGCTGTTGTGTTTTTCTTTATGCCTGTTATGTAGCAGTCGTCGTGAAAAAGAACTATGCCTGTTAAAAACTGCTGCTGAGCAGTCAGCGCAAGTAAAAGGACAGTTTTTAACGTTATTAAGTCATGAACTGAGAACACCACTAAACGCCATTGTTGGTCACGCAGAATCACTTAAAAAAGTGCCGCGTGAGCCCAATCGCCATGCTCAATTATGCGATGTTATCGTCCACGCCGCGATGTCGATGTCAGACTTAGCCAATCAAGTATTATTGCAAGCGAAAGGGGAATATGCCGCGCAAAATCGCGTGCCTGTCTCGCTTTATAGTCTTTCGCAAGAGTTAGTTCGCCTTTTACAGCCGCTGGCATTGGCTAAAGGGTTGAGTTTGAGGGTCGAGGTTAAAGGTCTGTATCCACAGGACGTTCATGTCGTTGAGCAAGATACATTGTCTTTGGTACTCAGAAATCTGCTTTCGAACGCGATTAAGTACACAGATAAAGGCATTATTACGCTGATCCTGGAAGGCACAAATCGCGCTGAGGATAAGCAAACTATCCGTTTTGCAATTAAGGATACGGGCAAAGGACTGACTGAAGTACAAATGGAAAAGATCTTCGAGCCCTTTGTCACATTAAATACTGAACAATCCATCTCGCAAAGTTCAGGATTTGGGTTGGCGTTATGCAAGCAACTGCTGCAAGGGCTAGACTCTGAGCTTAACGTCGACAGCAAGCTTGGCAATGGCACTGTGTTTAGCTTTGAGTTAGATTGCCAGTGTAGTGATTCACCGTTACAGAACACGGAGTTTAATACAGAGAAGCTAGCACTCAATGTGCTTGTTGTTGAAGATAACCTCATGAATATTGACGTGATCAGCACTTATTTAAACGATATGGTGAGCGAGTTTTCTATTGCTAAGTGCCTTGCAGAAGCGGAAGTCGCACTATTAGAACACAATTTCGATATTGTTCTGTTAGACATGCGACTGCCAGATGGTAATGGTCTTGAGTGGTTTAAAGAAGGCTTCAACGAAATTGGCTTTACCTCCAGCGTTAAGGTGATAGCGTTAACGGGTGATGGCGATCCTGAATTGAAAAGACAATGCCTCCGAGCTGGCATGCAGGACTGTTTAACTAAGCCTATCATGCCAAGCCGTTTATATGCGGCACTGGAATGTGCGACTGTAAAAACAACATCTCGCTTGGAATGTAAGACTTTGATTGATCAATCAAGATTTATGGATCTCGCAAACCGTGAAAGTTCAGGCGTGTTGGCGACGAAATTGATGTATTTAGCAGACAGGTTTGAATATGAGATTGCGCAAATTAAAGGGCTCACAGAGTTAAATGTAACAGATTTAGCCATTGATAAACTAGCCTACATTGAAAATGAAGCTCTAGAGCTCGGCATGGTGAATTTTGCAGAGCTTGTTCAAGCAGCAACAGTACAGCTGAGTTACTCTGAAGAGCAAGTCGATTGGGACGGTCTTGCTATGGTTGCTAGACGCTCAGTTGAGCGTTTATTAGAGCTTCACGCCCAAATTGCAACGTTGGAATCGACATCAAATTCAGTGGTTAATCTATCTGCATAAAAAGATTCATCGATCTTGGCCTAGGTCATTAGGCTATTTTGGGTTAAAATAACAGCATAGCTTATTTAACAAGACAGTAATGCCAAAACAGGATCCCTATCTCGATAGAGAACAGCAAAAATACGACAATCCAGTACCTAGTCGCGAATTTATCTTAGAACACATTAAAAGCGCGGCCAAACCACCTTCTTTCTCTCAATTGTGTAACGATTTAAAAGTGCAAGACGAAGAACGTCAAATTGCGCTTAAACGCCGCTTGCGCGCAATGGAGCGAGACGGTCAACTGCACTTCAATAAATTTAAGTGTTACACCATTCCAAGTGATGATGGTCTAGTCAAAGGCCGCGTTGTTGGACACCGTGACGGCTTTGGCTTTTTAGAAGTCGAAGGCGAACCCAAAGATTGGTTTATCACTAAGTATCAAATGGAGCGCGTGCTACATGGCGATTGGGTGTTAGCAAAGGCTGGCAGCCGAGGCTCAGGTGGTAAGGTGGAAGCGCGCATTGTGCGGGTACTTGAAAAAGAGCGTGCGCCAGTCGTCGGTCGTTATTTTGTTGAGTTTGGCATGGCAGTCGTGGTGCCAGAAGATCCTCGCATTACTCAAGATATCATCATCGTACCTGGCCAAGAAAATGGTGCTCGCCATAATCAAATGGTGCAGGTAGAGATCACTCAAAGCCCTAGCAAACAAATGAATGCAATGGGTAAAGTACTTGAGGTGCTCGGCGATCATATGGCACCGGGTATGGAAATTGAGGTGGCACTTCGCAATCATGACATTCCTCATGAGTGGCCAAGTGAAGTAGAAGCACAAGTTGCAAATCTTGGTGAGTTTGTAGAAGAGTCTGCCAAACAAGGCCGTGTCGACCTGCGCGACTTACCGTTAGTGACCATTGACGGTGAAGACGCACGTGACTTTGATGACGCCGTATATTGCGAGCGTAAAAAGTCAGGTGGTTGGCGTTTATGGGTTGCTATTGCGGATGTATCTCATTATGTCGGCAAAGGCACTGCGCTTGACAAAGAAGCGATTGAGCGTGGTAACTCAGTGTATTTTCCTGAGCAAGTTGTGCCAATGCTACCTAAGGTGCTATCAAACGGTCTATGTTCATTGAATCCTAAGGTAGACCGCTTGTGTATGGTTGCGGAAATGACCGTGTCCGAAGCGGGTCGTTTGTCTGGCTACCGTTTTTACGAAGCCGTGATGAACTCTCATGCTCGTCTTACTTACACCAAAGTCCATGCGATTTTACAAGGTGACGAAAAGCTCAGAGCGGATTATCAGCCTCTTGTGCCTCATCTGACCGAGCTCCATAACATGTATATGGCGCTGAAGGCTGCAAGGCAGGAGCGTGGCGCGATTGAGTTTGAAACCCTAGAAACACGCTTTGTATTTAATGCCCATCGAAAAATTGACTCTATCGTGCCTGTGGTTCGTAACGACGCCCACAAGCTGATTGAAGAGTGCATGATCTTGGCTAATGTGTCAGCAGCAAAGCTGTTGGAAAAACATGAAGCCCATAGCTTGTACCGTGTTCATGATGAGCCAGACCCTGAAAGATTGAGCCAGTTTAGACAATTCTTGCAAGACTTGGGTATCGAAAGTCAATTACCTAACGATCCGTCGCCAGAGGAGTTGACCCAAGCGCTTGAGTCATTGGGAGATCGCCCTGAAAAAGAATTGATCCAGACCATGTTACTGCGCTCAATGAAGCAAGCAGTATATCAGCCTGAAAATATTGGCCACTTTGGTTTGGCATTAAAAGCCTATGCACACTTTACCTCACCAATTCGCCGTTATCCGGATCTGGTGGTACACCGCGCAATCAAAGGCATTTTACAGCAGCAACAACAGCCCGTGAGTGGCGCTTACATCTACAATGAAGATGAAGTGAAACAACTGGGTGAGCAGTGCTCGATGACAGAGCGCCGCGCTGATGACGCTACTCGAGAAGTTGCTGATTGGCTTAAATGTGAATTTATGCAAGATCATGTTGGCGATGAATTTACCGGTGTGATCTCATCAGTCACCAACTTTGGATTATTTGTGAGGTTGGACGATCTACAGATTGACGGGATGATCCATGTTAGCAATTTAGGGCATGAGTACTTCCATTTTGATGGTGCAAAGCAATGTTTGATTGGCGAGCATAGTCGCACAGTGTTTAGACTCGGCGATAAACTTACTGTTGTGGTTGCTTCAGTTAGCTTGGACGATCGTCGTATCAACTTAGCTTTGGCTGAAGAAGGTCAGCAAGACAGGTATGCAAGGCGTCGAAAATCGCCAAAAAGCACAGCAAGTAGTGTTCGTGAGCAGCTAAAAACGGGTAAAATCCCGGGAGCTAAGCGCCGTGACGGTGAAACGTCTGGTCGCGACAAAGATAATAAAGGCGATGACAAAGCCAAAAAGCGCAAAAGAACGACCCCTAAGGGTGAGCTCAAACAGGCGAAAAAGGCAGGCACGCTGAAGTCGAAGAAAAAATCGACGAGTAAAAAAGCCAAAGCGGCAAAGGGCAAAGCAAAACGCCCGGGTAAAAACGAAAGAAATCGTAGCAAAAAAGCGCAATAGATTATAAAGCGGGAGCTTTAACGTGAGTAACGAATTAATTTTTGGCTTTCATTCAATCGAAGCCATTTTGAATAACGCGCCGGAGCGCTTTTTAGAAATTTATGCACTAAAGGGACGTGAAGATCAGCGTTTAAATCAAGTCGTAAACGATGCCCGTAAGTTTGGTATTTCAGTGCAGTTTATGCAGCGTAAAGCGCTTGATAACAAAGCGAATGGTGAGCAACATCAGGGCATTATTGCCAATGTTAAAGCGGCGCGTGGATACAATGAAAAAGATCTTGATGAGATCATTCAAAGAGAAACCACACCATTTTTCTTGGTGCTTGATGGGGTAACGGATCCGCATAACTTAGGTGCATGTCTGCGTAGTGCTGATGCAGCAGGTGTACATGGTGTGATCGTACCAAAGGATAAGTCTGCAAAGCTAAACGGCACTGCAAGAAAAGTTGCGTGTGGCGCTGCAGAAACGGTTCCGCTTATCCAAGTAACCAATCTTGCTCGCACGTTGCGTGATATTAAAGAAGCCGGTGTGTGGGTTGTAGGTACGGCAGGTGAAACCGATACAGCTGTTTTTGATGCAAACCTGACTGGGCCTATGGCCATTGTAATGGGCGCCGAAGGCGATGGCATGCGCCGTTTAACTCGAGAGCATTGCGATGAGCTGGTTAAGATCCCGATGGTAGGTAGCGTGTCTAGCTTAAATGTATCGGTTGCGACCGGTGTTTGTCTATTTGAAGTGTTAAGACAGCGCTCAGCACTTTAATCACTTAATAAGCGCCGGCTTTCACGGCGCATCTTCAAAAGTTTTAAGAGCTCGCAAGGTAAACTTGCTCCTACTCAGATTTACCCTTTGGTAGGAGCCGATTTATTCGGCGAGCTTTTAATGATCCGCAAGGTAAACTTGCTTCCACTCAGGTCTACCTTTGGTAGGAGCCGATTTATTCGGCGAGCTTTTAAAACCCGACAGGTCAGCTTATTCCCACACAATTGTACAGGGCATTACCCCATTAAAATCGCTTGCAACTCTTTAAGAGATTCTACGGTATAGGTTGGCTTGATATGGTCAGGGCAGACTTTGCCATCATGCTTTAACCAACAGCTATCAATCCCAAAGCGGTTTGCGCCTAGAATGTCACTTGCTGGTGTGTCGCCAACCATTAATACTTTGGATTTGTCGGGGTTCCCTAACAGTGCTAACGTATGCGCAAAAATACTCGGATCTGGCTTAGCTTTACCCACCAACTCAGAGATCACCACTTCAGAAAAACGATCCACAAGGCCTGTGTGCTCTAAGCGCTTTTGCTGAAGCGCGGCAAATCCATTGGTAATAATAGCCAAAGTACATTGGCCTTTCAGGCTGTCGAGCAAGGCTTTAGCTCCCGGTAACGGTTGGCAAATTTCTGCCATCGCGGCCAAGAATCCCGCATTGAGTACTTCAGGCGCGATATCGAGTTTTTCAGCCCAGCGACTAAAGCGCGTTACCTGAAGTGTTTTTGCGTCAATCTCACCATTTTGATACTGCACCCAAAGTGGCGCATTTAAGCTGTTATATTCTTCGTAGTCCTCGTCAGTGAACACAACGTCATATTGAGTAAACAGCGTTTGTAATCCAAATTTGGCATTAAAGCTAAATAAGGTTTCGTCAGCATCAAATAAAATATGTGTATAGTTCGGCATTATAAATACATCTCGGGGTGATTAAAGGGTGCCATTGCGAGTAATAAGGCTTGCGTGTAGCTACTCTCTCTGGTGGCAAGATGGTTGGTTAGCAAACCGATAGCACCGCCTTGTTGCTTGATATTAGTGGTATTGAACAGGTCGTCCATTACATGTCCTAGCTCTTCACCTTGTTCAAGACGCGCGTAGACCGATGCCGGTAGCGGCAAATTACAACTACGGCCGACACTCGTACGACGGTTATCCGCAATGACGACATAAGCGAAAGTAGCTGCACCGTATTCAAATTTGGCAGCGCCTCCTTCCATGGCACAATAAAAATCGGCTTGATGATGTTGCTGTAAGTAAGTAACACGATTCTCTGCGCCTTCGCGGGTGGCTTGTTCACCTAAAGGCTGATCCGCAACGAGACTCGGCGCTGAGATACCCTGACAGTCAATTTTTGCATTGGGAAAGTACTGCGCAAAGATGGTTTTTGCAGCATTGATTTTTACTGGGTTTTTAGACCCCACTAAAATGGTAAGCACGTCCATATAACAACTACTCGTGATGCTCTAAAAGGCGTCAGTGTAAAGTGTGATATGGAGCGATGCAAGGAAGCTATTATTCCTAATCAAAACATAAGCTGGGTTAAATCGGTAAATCGACTGGCGCCATATTCTCAAGGGCGCGTTTCTTTACTAATAATTCCTTGATAAGTGGAGTCAGTACCAACTCCATCGCCAGCCCCATTTTCCCGCCCGGCACAACTAACGTGTTTACACGAGACATAAAGCTGCCTTCGATCATTTGTAAGTAGTAAGGGAAATTAACATCTTCGATGCCACGAAAGCGAATAACCACAAAGCTTTCGTCTAATGAGGGTATGTCTTTAGCACTGAATGGGTTAGAGGTATCCACGGTGGGCACGCGTTGAAAGTTAATATGCGTGCGAGAAAACTGGGGGGTAATGTGATTAATGTAGTCATCCATTGAGCGCACAATTGACGTCATAACCGCCTCTTTGGAGTGGCCGCGCTCATTGGTATCGCGAATGAGCTTTTGGATCCACTCAAGGTTGATGATAGGCACCATGCCAATCAATAGATCAACGTTGCTGGCCACATCATATTCGGGGGTCACGACACCACCGTGCAGCCCCTCATAAAACAGCATATCGGTGTTTTGTTCCAGTTCTTGATAAGGAGTAAAAGTGCCCGGTAGCTGATTAAATGGCACGGCATCGTCAAACGTATGAAGGTAGCGACGGACTTTGCCATTGCCGGTTTCGCCATAGCTTTTGAACAGACTTTCTAATGCGCCGAAGTCATTGGCTTCTTCACCAAAGTAGCTAATGTGCTTACCTTCTTGCAGCGCTTCGCGACGCAATTTATCCATTTCAGGGCGAGTGTAGCGATGAAAGCTATCGCCTTCGACATAGGCGGCTTTGGTATTAAGACTGCGGAATATATGTTTTATCGCGCTTGTCGTTGTTGTAGTGCCTGCGCCTGAACTACCAGTAATGGCGATAATAGGGTGTTTGTCTGACATAAATCTGCCTTAGCTTTCATCATCCGTTAATTCGATGTTACGCGAAGCAAAGTTTTTGGCAAGCTTTGCTTGAAGGCGAGTGTTGGGTATCATAGCGGGGTGATATAACTACAATGAAAAATCAAAGGAACGTCCATGCCCATTTCAATGCGTGTGAAGCTCGCAGTTTGTCTATTCGCTTTCGCGTCCTGTTTACCTGCGTATTCAGCCATGCCCAAAAGCCAAATTTGGCTAGCTGAATTAGGTGAACATTTCAGTGCTAAACCAATTACCGAAAACACTGCATATTTTAATCAACCACTAGTGACTGATTCTGGGGTTTTCTATACTGGGGAAGTAAGCGCTGATGGCAATAGCCAAACGGATCTGTTTTTTTACGACTTTCAAAGCCAAAACACAACCAACCTCACGCAATCCCCTGTCTCCGAGTATTCACCCACACTGCATCCGAATGGGAAAGGGTTAACGACGATTGTGGTTGAGGGATCCGGTAAGCAAAAACTGTGGTTTTATCCGTTTGATCAGGCTACAAAACCAAGTCGTGTTTTTGAGCATATTGAACCTGTGGGGTATCATGCTTGGGGGAGCAACCAAGATCTGATTATGTTTATTTTAGGTGCGACTGAGAGTGCTCCGCATACCTTACAGTACACAGATATTAACGGCCATTTACCACAAATTCTTGCCGAAGATATTGGCCGAACTTTGTCTTACAACCGTGCGCGTGATGTGTTTGCTTTTACATATCAAGTCAATGGCTTAATGTGGTTCGCAACTTACCACAGAGAGAGCGATCATATTCAGCGATTTTTTGCTCTTCCCAGTCAAGTGCAAGATTATACCTGGTTGGATGATAATAAAGTGGCATATGCACTAGATAATAAAATTTATTATCGGGATTTAAATGCGCCTAAAAAAGTCCACTTATTAAGAAACTTAAGAAGTTACTGTCAGACTTCAATTTCTCGCTTGAGCTTTTTTGATAACAAGCTGGCATTTGTATGCTACCGCCAAGACTGACAATAACAAATTGAGTAGAATGCTCGATGCGATGCGTAGACAACAACCATAGGAAGAGATATGACGATTCTTGTAACTGGTGGTGCAGGCTATATTGGCTCTCACACTGTATTAGAGCTGCTACAGCAAGGCAAAAAGGTAGTGGTCGTAGATAATCTAAGCAACTCTCAGCAGACTTCATTACATAGAGTCGCTGAGATAGTAGGAAAGGAAGCGGCATTCCATCAGGGGGATATTCTTGATAAGCCATTTCTTGATAGTGTATTCGCGCAATATGATATTGAAGAAGTGATCCACTTCGCAGGCTTAAAAGCCGTAGGAGAGTCGGTTCAAAAGCCAATCGAGTATTATCAAAACAACGTTCAGGGTACGTTGACGCTGCTTGATGCGATGCGTGACGCCAATGTATTTAAGCTAGTTTTTAGCTCGTCAGCGACGGTCTATGGAGATCCTGCCAGCCTTCCTATTCGTGAAGATTTCCCTGTTGGTGGCACAACCAATCCTTATGGTACGTCAAAGCTGATGGTTGAAATGGTACTACAGGATGTCGCTAAATCAGACCCGCGTTGGGCCTTTGCTATTTTGCGTTACTTTAACCCGGTTGGCGCACACGAGTCGGGGTTAATTGGTGAAGACCCAAATGGTATTCCCAACAACTTACTGCCCTACATCTCACAGGTTGCTGTTGGTAAACTGGCGAGTTTAGGCGTCTTTGGCGACGACTATGACACCAAAGACGGCACGGGCGTGAGAGATTACATTCACGTGGTTGATCTAGCTATTGGCCATTTAAAAGCACTTGAGAAAATCGCAGTAGTAGCAGGTACACATATCTATAACTTAGGTACCGGCAATGGCTACTCAGTACTTGAGATGGTTACTGCGTTTGAAAAGGCAGCGGGCAAAGCCATACCCTATGACATTAAACCGCGTCGCGATGGCGACATTGCCGCCTGTTACGCAGCGCCTGAAAAAGCCAAATCTGAATTAGGCTGGCATGCAGAGCGTGGATTGGATGCCATGATGCAAGATACATGGCGCTGGCAAAGCAATAATCCAAACGGGTATCGTTAACTACTAAGTTAGTTATTGATGTATATCGAAAAGATAACAGCCTTATTTCTGTCTACATTTAGTGCATGGGGCTTTCTTTTTGCTTTGCTTTACAACCTAGCCATTTATTCTGGGAATAGGCAAGAGCGTCTTGAACAACAGCCTATATTTTATAGTGCAGTTATGTTTATTTCGTTTCTGATTACTATTCCCATTGTAGCCCTTTTTTTGCTTCCCTCTGACAGTGCAGTTAATACTTGGGAAATTCTTAGGTATAACGGCGCTTTAATCGTGATGGACTTATTGACTATGTTCACGCTGACACTCATTCCAAGAGGGAGTGCTAGGGTAGGTAATGTTTGTTATAGCTACTTACAACTATGCATGTCTTTTTCAATCGTGATGTTTCTCGCAGCAGCCTGTTTTGGAGTCTATTATCAATACCTTCCTTCTTGGCTTCGGCAGTTTTTTTTAATTTTTTACCCTCTTGGCTCCAATGCAAATGACTTAGTCATGGTTTCAGTACTCGTTATTAGGCGTGACTTCCTAGGGTTACATCGACTCTATCGGCGGCTATTAAACTCAAGTTAACTAACCTGAGGTTTGGATAAGAAATGAGCTAACTCATTGTTTTTAAAATCACATTAAATTATTTCCTTATCTAGCCAGAGAGTTTTGGGGATAACCAGGCGAATTTACGCACCAATAGCAGGCTATTGGAAGTGAATTCAACGCAGTTAGCGCTAAAACTGGCTGCTAGAAAAGCATTAATTATCCGAAGCTCAGGTTAACTATGTTGTTATAATTATTATTTTCATAAATCTGTCACGTTGTTGTCATCTAAACTCGGTTAAATATTCTGGTATAGACCAGTTTAGAGGCAGTTATGAACAACGATTATTTACTCCTGACGCCAGGCCCGCTCAGTACATCTCACACCGTGAAAGAAGCCATGTTGAAAGACTGGTGCACCTGGGATGATGAATATAACCAAGGTGTGGTGCAAGTTATTCGCAATCAGCTTTGTGAAATTGCGGTTGCAGATCCGCAGTATCGCAGTGACTACAGTGCAACCTTAATGCAGGGCAGTGGTACAGCAAGTGTAGAGGCGGCTATTGGGACTTTTATTCCTAAGTCTGGCACTTTACTGGTTATCAATAATGGTGCCTATGGTGCGCGTATTATTGAGATAGCCAATTATCTAAATATTAATGTGATAGCGCTCAACTTTGTTGAAACCGAATTGCCGCAACTTGAGCAGATCTCACAAACGCTTGAGCAACACCCTGAGATCACCCACGTAGCAATGGTACACTGCGAAACCACAACGGGGATGCTGAATCCGGCTAAACGCGTAGCGGAGCTTGCGAAACATCACAACAAAGTAATGATCCTTGATGCCATGAGCAGTTTTGGCGGCATTGAGATGGATATGCACGAGTGGCAAATTGATATCCTCATTAGCTCAGCAAATAAGTGTATTCAAGGTGTTCCAGGTTTTGGCTTTGTGATTACAAAAACAGCGCTCTTGGTTGCCTCTGAAGGACAGGCACGTTCACTTTCTTTGGATCTTCACGCCCAGTGGAAAACCATGGAAAATCATCATGGTAAATGGCGTTTTACCTCGCCAACGCATGTTGTCAGGGCTTTTGCCAAAGCACTGGAAGAATTGGCGCAAGAGGGAGGCGTTTCTGCGCGATTTAAGCGTTACAGCGAAAATCAAAAACAACTCGTTAGCGGCATGAAAGCCCTTGGTTTTGAAGCCTTGTTACCAGAAGTCATGCATTCACCTATTATCACTTCTTTTTATTCACCAAGTGACGAAAGCTATGAATTTAAGCGCTTTTATGAAGCATTGAAGCAAAAAGGATATGTGATTTACCCCGGCAAGGTATCAAACGCAGATTGCTTTCGAATTGGTAATATTGGCGAAGTATATGCCGCAGATATTAGCGGACTACTAGAAGCTATCGCACAAGCAAAATACTGGTAAGCTGTTAGGGTAGGAGACGCTTTACGCGGCGATGGGTTAAGGGGGTTACACTCCTTTAACTAAATAAATGAGTAGCAAATCTTAAATCGCTTAAATCGCTGACACCCACGAAATTAAATCGCTGAGATAAATCGCTGACACCCACTACTAATTTAAATCGCTGACACCCACTACTTAATTTGCACCTTCCTAAGATACCGCCTACGCTTTAATTTTGCACTCAAAGGATTGAGGAAACCAAACTATGGCTACTGCCCGTAAAAAACAAATCAGTTTAACCGACACCAAATACTACCACTGTATCTCCCGCTGTGTAAGGCGCGCCTTTTTATGCGGTGAAGATAAATTTACTGGAAAATCATATGAACACCGCCGGGATTGGGTTGAAGAAAAGCTCCTGATGCTGGGCTCCGTGTTTTGTATTGATATCTGTGCTTATGCCGTGATGAGTAATCACACCCACATTGTTTTATATGTTGATGATAAAAAGGCTAAGTGTCTGTCGGATAAAGCGATTGTGATACGGTGGCACAAGCTGTTTAAAGGCAATTGGATAACCCATAAGCTCGTTGAGGGAGAACCACTCAATGAATCGGAACAATTGATATTCGATGAGCATGTCGCCAAGTACAGGGAAAGGCTCGCAGATATTAGCTGGTTTATGCGAGTGCTTAACGAAGACATCGCCCGCCGAGCAAATAAAGAAGATAATTGTACAGGCCGTTTTTGGGAAGGACGATTCAAATCCCAAGCATTACTGGACGAGGCAGCACTGGCTGCTTGTTTGGCATATGTAGACCTAAACCCCATTAGAGCCAAAATCGCCGCAACGCCTGAAACCTCAGACTACACCAGCATCAAAAAGCGCATCGACCACGCTAAGCTGGGCAAACAACCAAAAAGCCTACTACGCTTTGCTGGTAGCCCGCGAAAACATATGCCTAAAGGCCTACCTTTTGAACTCAAGTCCTATATTGAATTAGTTGAGCTCACGGGCAAATGCATTCGAGTCGATAAACGCGGGTATATCAATGAAGCACAACCGATTCTTACTCGACTCAATATAGAACCTGAGAACTGGATAAAACTCACCACGCAATTTTCTCGGGTATTTCATGGTGCAGTGGGCCGAGAACGGACAATAACCGCTTACAGTGAAACACTGCAAAAAAGACGGCGGACAAACCTAACAAACTGCGAGCGTTTGTTGGCTTAGCAAAACTCACATTCTCAACGCTAGAATTTCTTATTTCTGTATTTACAGCGCTTTGTCGTGCACGATAACTCGGTTTTGATGTAGAGATACGCTTGGGCGCTAAAAATTAGCCTATCTATAAACGTTTTTGACCAAAGTGGTTGAAGTATTTTTATACTTTTTACTTCTCTTCCTCAGCACTGATGTAAACAGTAATGGGTGTCATTGATTTGATTGATTTGATGGGTGTCATTGATTTGGACTCTGATGTAAACAGTAATGGGTGTCATTGATTTGATTGATTTGATGGGTGTCATTGATTTGGACTTCCTCAGCACTGATGTAAACAGTAATGGGTGTCATTGATTTGATTGATTGATTTGATTGATTTGATGGGTGTCATTGATTTGATTGATTTGATTGATTTGTCATTGATTTGTTCAGTAGGCACTCTGTACTAGCTGTCTCGAAGGCAAACTATTTTATTGGTGAGGTTGAAAGGCAGCAGTTAAACATTACTCAAAACAAAGCATCTGTTTGCGAAGCTCTTTTACATTAACTAGCTCACCAGAATTGACTTTAAAACTAGATGAGAACTTATGCCCTTTCATTGTAGAAGTTAAATCAAATAAGCATATTAACTTTTACTAGCTAAGTATTTATTGCATACCAGAGTATTCCACCACTAACTCGCATTTAGACGTAGAATATAGAATTAATGAAGGTGTTTTTGACGCGGCAGTAGCTCTGGAAAGGCTGTCGTGCTAAAGCACGACCTACGTGTATAAGGGTTATACGCCCTCAACAATCATCGCTATGGGTTCATGGAGCTGATATTCGATAGAATTTATTCAATTTAATGACTGCGCCGCACCTCGCGACGATATATGCGGAAAGGTTGTCGTGCTAAAGCACGACCTACGTGTATAAGGATTACACGTCTTCAACAATCATTGCTATGGCGTTATGTAGCCGATATTCAATATGATGATTGTGTCGCACCATGCGGCGATATATGCGAAAAGGTTGTCGTGCTAAAGCACGACCTACGGGTATGGAGGTTACACGCCTTCAACAATCATTTCTATGGCGTCATGGAGCCAATATTCAATATTGTAATCCACCAATGCTTGCTCGGCGTCATAGCGGGCGCGCAGTACCTTTAAACAAGGTGCGCCGCTGTTCTTTTCTAATTTGTCGGCAACGTCATCGGGTAGTACGGTGACGCTTATCACGCACTGTTCAAAGCTGACGTCAACTTGGTAATGGGTCGACATCACTTCTGTGATTGAGCCATCCAGCGGTTGGTTGTGCAAGTCGGCAAAACGTTCGGCTGCACAATAGATCTGTTCCATCATTATTGCGCGACCATCTAACGCGCGTACTCGAGTTAATTCATAAACAGGCTGGCCGTTAAAATGAGAGTGGCTAAACTCAGGCTCTGTGGAAGGGGCATTAATTGCCACTACTTGAGTTGTTGGTGTAAAGCCTTGTTCAATGGCAAGGTGGTTAAAGTTCACTTTTTTAGCTGGATGCCATTTGAGTTTTTCGGGGGTGACAAACCAGCCGCGACGCTTTTGGCTAAAGATAAGTCCTTCGGCTTCTAGTCTTGCTAGGGCTTCACGGACGGTGATCCGTGTTGAGCTAAATGTTTCTTGCAGCGCGCGCTCTGAAGGCAACTTGGCACCCGGCGTCATGCTGCCAGCGGCGAGCAGCGCTTGGATATGGTTTCGAATACGTTGATAAAGCAGCATAATTGAGTCGATAAAACCTTTTGTGACAAGCTTACTATCGTTTTATGACAGGATAAATATTTATAATTTGAGACTTGTAAACTCAGATTAGCCTAACTCGCCAAATAGGCTTCTATCTGGCTAAACCAATAGCTACTCGGCAAAACGGCTAAACTCGGATCTTTCCCTAAATCATCAAAACGACGCAGCGCGATAATAGCGTCCAATTCAGGGAGCTTGGAGAATGCCGCAAGTTCTTCGCTGCTCATCTTTCCGCCTTGTCTTGTTAGCGTTAATTGGCTGGCAGGAGAGAGCGTTTGGTAATACTCCTCATCAATACTGACCAGATAGCGTTTCGCATCTACGTGTTTGCGCACTAGCATTGTCACCGCGTGATCAAAGCCAAGTTGAGTTAAGTGATCCGCCCCTAAATCGCCATGATTGCTATACCCTTGTGGGGTAAAGTCGGGGTTATTCTGAGACTGAGCAACAAAATGGCCAATATCATGTAAAAATGCAGCGATTTGGGTCGCTTGATCATAACCATTTTCTTTCGCGAGGGTAGCGCATTGCTCGGCATGGTAAATTTGGCTGCATGCCTCGTCATAGGTGGCGTGACCATATTGCTCGAATAGCTGTTTTATTTGTGCAACGGCATTCACTTTATATACTCCTGCTTCACGTTCGGATCTAATTTTGCTGCGCTGCCACTTAGCTTGCTTAGCCAAACATCGAGTTTATGCGGTGGCGTGTTGTTATCCTCAGCGCTTTCTTTACGGCGAATGGCATTTCTCACCATTAAGGCCCCCGCGGTGCGAAATGGCTCGACGGGAAACTGTTTAAGCGTTTGGTTGACCAAGGCGCAGTGACGCCAGTCGTTATGTTGATTAAGCAGTAGACTCGCTAAGATTTGCCCACCTAAATAGGATTGCACCACGCCGTTGCCTGAGTAACCACTGCCATAAAACACATTAGCTTGACCATTTAAGTGACCAAAGAAAGGCATACCAGAGACACTTCGGTCTGAGGGGCCGGTCCAAGTTCTGTCTATCTCGAGCTGGTGATGTTCAAAGAAATGGCTAAATGAGCGTTCAAGAATGGCTTGATAACGGCTGGCGCGGTGAAAGGAGTCTCTCACTTGGTTATTGAAACTAAAATAATTCCCGCCTTTGCCAAGCATTAATCGACCGCTTGAGGTGGTGCGGTAGTAATTCACAAAAATGCGTGCATCAATCACCGGAGCGCCGTGGTTCAACCCCATTGCCGCAAGCTTTTCAGGTGCTGATGTGGTGATAGCCATATCGCTCGAAACCAACACTACGCTGCGAGAAAATTGCGGCAATAAGCTTGGCAGCCAAGCGTTAACCGAAAATACCAGCTGATTGGCTCTGATCTCGCCTTTGTCTGTGGTAATGGTTAGCGTGTCTTGGCCTTGGTGCTTTAGGTAGCGGGTGTGTTCAAATACCTTGACCCCAAGGGCTTTTGCCACCTTCATCAGTCCACGTACAAGCTTGGCGGGTTGAACGCTACCGGCATGGGGAGAGTAAATTCCAGCAAGGTTGGCATTAGAGCCGGTAGCTTGCAACTGCGATTTATCCAGTGTTTGCCACGCATTAAGCTGGTGTTGCTCAAGTAGGGCGGTAATGGGGCCAAAGGCATTACGCTGGCTGTGATTAGAAGCCGTGTAGTAAGTACCATCAACGCGGCAATCACATTCAATCCCGTGTTTACTAGTAAAGGCTTTAATGTCATGAACGGCCTGCTCTGACTGGCGTACTAAAAAGCAGGCTTGTTCTAAGCCAAACTCTTTAATTAAGCTGGCAAACTTGGTTGACCATGTCAGCATAGTTCCACCATTACGACCCGAAGCACCTTGTCCACAGAGGTCTTTTTCAATAATGACGATATTCAGCTCAGGTTTTTGCTTTTTCAGCGTTATGGCTGTCCAAAGGCCAGTAAAGCCGCCACCTATGATACAAACTTGGGTATCTAACGCGCCATGAGTCGGCGCGCTGGCTGCGGCTTCAATATCGGCTTGAGTGATTGCTTCATCAAACCAAAAAGGCTGAAAACGCATTACGGGCGCTCTCCACGGGCGATACGAGCAGAAATATCCACCAAGACCATTTCGATGTCGGCTAGTGAATCAATCACATAATGCGCACCGGCTTCGCCAAGCTGCTGATAAGCATTAAGGGAATGTGCACTTTGCTCTTCGTGACCAAGCGCCGTCCATTCTTCTTCGCCAAGCCCCACCGCATTACCCGTTAACGCAAGTCCTACGGTCCACATACCAGCATTTAACCCTTCGCTTATTCCCGGCGCGGAATCATCGACTTTTACGCATCCTGATACGCGATTAATCCCAAGTCTTTGCACGTTTTCTAACGCCATCCAGGGACCTGGGCGAGAGCCTGCTGCACATTCATCACTGGCAACCACACAATCTGGCTGATAACCATAGTCGGCAGCGGCAGGCACTAGTACGTCCATCACAGGCTTGGGATACCCAGAACAACTGCCAATCTTAACGCCTTGTTGTTGTAATCGTTTGATCACCGCAAGCACGCCCGGAATGGGGGTTGCTCGGTCGGCGACTTTTGCTTGTTGGAGCGGCATAAAGGTTTGATAAATATGGTCAACATCTGACATACTCGGTGCCTGACCAAATTGCGTTATCCAGCGGGTGCGGACACTGTCCGTTTGTAGCAAAGTATTAATGTGATCCCATTTGCCCATTCCCATCGGACCGCGCGCTTCAGCCAAGGAAATATCAAATTGATACGCTTGCTTAAATGCTTCAACAAAAATACTGGTAGGGGCAATCGAACCATAGTCGACCACAGTACCAGCCCAATCCAAAATTAACGCTTCAATGTGTTTCATGTTGCTAAGACTCCTAACTAGGAAATATGTGATGAAAGTGCCGTGGTGCGTAGTTGCGTTGACGCCTTACGTGGTCGCTTTAATTTCACGGCAAAATAAATAATTGAACTCACTACGAGGGCGCTTGCGATAAACGCTACCCAGTAGCAGGCCATGGTAAAAAAGTGCAGCCAGCTGAGCTCAGGTGTGGCAAAAGTTTTATAGAGCAAAATGCCCACTGAGCCGATGTAGCCCGCCGAATCCGCCAGATAAATCAAAAAACCGGCGTTCGCAGTCGAGCCAACTGCTGAGATCATGCGGTCAAACAAAAAGCAGTTATAGGGGATATAACTGATATAAAGACCAGCCCCCAGCAGTACCATCCAAGTTTTAGGATCGAGACTTTGGGTTTGGTATAAATACGTACTGCCAGCCAGTAGTAAAGCCCCGAGTAAGACAAAGCCATGATTGGCAAAAAATGCGATGCGGTTATTTTTAATTAACACCAATGCGGCAAGCGCAATGAGTACGATAAAGGCGATGCGGATCCCGGCATAAGCAAAAATCGCGGGTTCTTGCCCATAACCTAAGGCCTGCCAGATCTCGGCTGAGAAGTTATCTCTAAAGTCACGAAAGCCGGTAAAGAGTAAAAAGCTAAGCACCAGTACGGTTATTCCAAACCAATACTGTTTAAAAAACGCTAGCCGTGCTTTGCCATCCATTGGCGCGCGCTTTTGTCGTAATTGTTCATCTTCTTGTGTAGGTTCTGGAATACTATTTAGACAAGCAACGCTGAGTACAAGCAGTGGTAGAAAAATCGCTCCGGTTGCCGCTGGCATCCACAGTTCAGGCACATTGAGTTCGGTTACCAGCCATTTGCCCACAGTTCTGACCAATCCAGAGGCAAGAATAAAAGTAACGCTGAGTACCGCACCTAAGATTTCGGTGGTTTTACGACCTTCTAAAAAGCTAAAAACCAAACCCCAGATCATGCCAAGGGAGAGGCCATTGGCAAACAGCCAAACCAGATTCCAGCCCGTGGGAGTGATGGCAAATAGCACCAGTGCGAGCTCAGCGGCTAAAATCATGGCCAAAATCGCACGACCGCGATAATGATGCTGCATTTCAGCAATCACTTTAACGCCGATAAATTTCGCGCATAGGTAGCCAAACACTTGCGAAAGGATCAGGGCAATTTTAAAGCTAACAACCCAGCTCAGGTCATCAAAGGCTTCATAGGTATTGACCGAAAATGGCTTACGAAAGGCGTACATACAAAAGTAAGTCATAAACGCACTGGTCGCGGCAAATAGCACAAAGCCGATACCTTGGGCGTCTTTTAGCCAGCGTGGGCGGGCGTTAAATAGGGTGATCTGCAACATCATAGGATCCTCGGTAATTCGAGGGCAATCCTTTGTGGATTGCCCGTCAACCGGTGTATACCAATCGGCTTAATCAAGTGAATTGGTATTAAAATTGGTAGTTAATGCCGACCATGCCGCGGATACCATAGTATTCCACCTGTAATGGACGGCCCTGCTCACCTTGGTAGTACTGCAATGCTTCATTGGTGAGGTTACTCAGCTCTAGGTAAACTAACGTTTGTTCGTTAAGTTGGTATGACGTTGTAAAGTCGACGCTGGTATTGGCACCATAGTAGCTATCCGATTGACT
Organism: Pseudoalteromonas sp. XMcav11-Q; assembly: GCF_040104525.1. Classification (NCBI taxonomy): domain Bacteria; kingdom Pseudomonadati; phylum Pseudomonadota; class Gammaproteobacteria; order Alteromonadales; family Pseudoalteromonadaceae; genus Pseudoalteromonas; species Pseudoalteromonas sp. XMcav11-Q. The sequence goes on along the minus strand of NZ_JBECOX010000003.1, from coordinate 236,284 downwards.
ATCGCCGCCGTGCTCTTCGATATAGGCACCTTTATGATTAAGTGCTATTCGAGCCGCAAAACGGGTGTCGTCGTAATACAGCGTAAAGTTGTAAAGCTCATTGGCCTGACGTGGAATGGCCACTTTCTCTGTGCGCTCTGGGATCTGCATTTCAGAATCCATAAAGGTCGCATTGGTCATTACCCCAAAGTTGCTCAAACTGTCAGAAATGAAACCAAGGTCGCGGTTAAATGCCAGCTCAATGCCCGCAAGCCAAGCGCTATCGCCGTTTTCAGGACGAATGATCGTCACGCCTTGCTTGTTGTTGTAATTGCCAACGCTGGTGGCTTGGAAGATTGGGTCTTGGATATCTTTGTAGAATACCCCCGCAGAGACCAAGCCAACGCGGTCAAAATAATGTTCCACCATCAAGTCGAGATTATTTGAGTAGGTAGGGTCGAGCGCTGGATTTCCTGAGTTAAGCTGGTTGTCTTGCTCAAGGTAAGTTGCGCCTGGTGTTAACGAACCAAAATCAGGACGGGCAAAGGTGCGAGTTAGTGCAAGGCGATAATTGGTATCATCATTGGCACGATAAGTAACATGTAGTGCGGGTAATATGGACCAATAATCATTGCTGTTGGTGGTATCAACAACTTTGTCTTCGTCGGCTAAATAAGTGTAACCAGACACTTCGGTATCGGTGCGGGTAACTCGCAAGCCGCCTAATACTTCCCAGTTGTCGTTAGCTTGGTAAGTTGCCATACCGTAGATCGAGGTGTGGGTTTCTTCAACATCAAAGTTTCTGCCCAGTGCTCCACCGTTGCTGATGAGTGCTGATTCACCCGCATCTAGCTTGAACTTATTGCGATTTTGCGTCCAAAACTGAGCAAGAGCATCGGTGGAAGCCACCTGCGACAACTGCGTGCGATAATCAAACTTGGCTTCGCTTAAGTAATCGCTGCGACCGGGTTGATCGCTTAAGGCAAAGTCTGCAAGCGTTGGCGCTGCGCCATATTGTTCGCTGTCCCACGCGTAAAACTCATCGGCAAAGTCAGCTTTACGGACTTTGTCACGGTATTTTGCCCCAAATTTAACGGCTAGCTGGTTATTGTATTGCCAGTCAAAGTCGGCATTGGCTACCAGTCTGTCTTTTTCGTTGACGTAGACTTTGTATAGCTCAACCCAAGACAATCCCATTTTGCTTGGATCGAGTGTAAAGCCCGAGGGGAAGTGATTGCTAATGGCGTTCCAAGGGTCACTGCCGCCGTCTACTTGGTTGTAGGCATAATTTTTACCGGTATCGCGGTCTTCAAGTCCAACATATCCAACCTCTTTTTGATCAAAACGGGCGACAAAATAGCTATTGTCTTCACTGTTGGGTTTGTCGCCATAACGAAACTCATTTTCGTACGTGGCTAGTTGCCAAGAGAGCGTTTTATCAAAGCCAAAGTCATGTTCACCTGCAATTTCAAAGCCTTGCATTTCGGTGATGAGTTCGTTGCGAATATGCTGCAGCTCAGCACGGTCTTTATCAAAACGCAGCCTGTGCTTATAGTGGGTTTCATCATCAATCAGTGTGCCATATAGCGCGCTGGCGCTGAGCGTGCCGCTTTCAAGTTGATATTCCAGCGAGCCATTTAAGCCATAAGTTTCACGGGTTCCGGTATAATCACGCAGCTCTAAACGGTAAATGCCTAAGCCATCGTTACCCCGGCGCGGCTCATAATTATCGGTTGCCCAATCACGCTGCCACGCTGTGGCGTTAATGATAAAACCTAGCTTGTCGTCGAGTAGACGGTCGCCGTACACCACATTGGCAGAATAATTTGTACCATCGGCGAGTTCGTTTTGGCCCACAGCAAAGTTGGTTTTGAGGATAAAATCATCAGCGCCTTTTTTGGTCACGAAATTAACATTACCGCCAATCGCATCGCCTTCCATGTCGGGAGTGATAGCTTTAGACACTTCCACAAACTCAATCAATTCGCTTGGAAAAAAGTCGAACGCAGTGGCGCGGCTGGTGGTTTCCTCTTCTGCGGTTGGAAGGCGGTTACCGTTGATACTGGCCGAACTCCATTGTGACGGTAAACCACGCACTGCAACAAAGCGGCCTTCACCTTGGTCACGCTCTATCGACACACCTGGAATACGTTGTACGGCTTCAGCGGCATTTCTATCTGGTAACTTACCAATCCCATCGGCAGAAATGATACTTTTGATATTACTGGCATTTTTTTGGTTATTTGCAGCGGCCATTGCGCCACGGAAGATTTGCCCAACCGTGACCACTTCTTCCATCGCTTGTTGATGGTTTAATAAGACTGGAGACAACGTAGTGACTTTGCCATCAGTTACTTCAACCTGTAGTTCTGTTTCCTGATAACCCATATATTTCACGACTAAGGTGTAGCGACCGGCATCCAGTTTTGGTAGTTCAAAGCGACCACGATAATCAGATACTGTGGATACATCTTGGCCTTTTACTGAGATAACAGCGCCAGAAAGATTACTTTGTGGGTCTTTTACAATACCAACGAGTTTACCTGTCGCAGCATATAAGCTGGGACTGGTGGCGAGTAACACGGCAGCAGCGATTTGGGTTAGTTTTTTCATTGCTCTTTTCTCAAAAGTTTGGGTTGAATTTCTGGTCTAGTCCAGTTTATTGCAGATAGAGTAATGACGGTTTTTTACATTCCGATGACACAAAGGTGAAAAATTAACTAGCGCCTACTGCTCTTTGTTGTTTGATTCGCTTTAAAGGAGATAGGAGGATGTTGTTAGATGTTTGGCTTAACTGAATAAGATTTGTCATACTCGCGTTATCAGCGACAGGTTTTCAATAAAGGAATGGCAACGTGATTTATGCTTTGATTGCGGCGATTGGACTTTCTCTTTTTATTTATAGCATTACAGCTCGACAACTAGATAGGGCGGAGCTCACCGCACCTATGTGGTTTGTGCTAACGGGCGGGGCGATAGGCTTTGTGCTTGGTAATATTGAAGGAGGGCAACAAGCTTTAGCGGTAGATATTAATGGCCTACAAACTTGGTTGCCGATTATTGAGCTGACGCTTGCGATTTATTTATTTTCCGATGCTGCAAAAACGCGATTACGGGTGTTATCTCACAGCTTCCAGTTACCGGTTAAATTATTACTCGGGCTGCCATTAACCATGGTATTTGGCGCGTGGGTGGCCCATGAGCTGTTCCAGTTATCTTGGTTGGCTTGCTTTTTAATTGCGGTGATCATCACCCCAACCGATGCCACTTTATGCAAAACCTTCATTCAGGATAAGTCTGTGCCCACCAGATTACGTGAGGCAATTAATGTGGAAAGTGGCTTGAATGATGGCCTATGTATTCCGGTATTTCTGTTTTTACTGGGCGTATTAGCTGAGCGAATGCAAGCGACGACCGAATCATTTGCTTGGATTTTTATACGCGAAGTGGGGATTGCACTCGTTGTCGCTGGGTTACTGACTGGAGTGATCATTTGGTTACTTAAACGCGCCTATCAACATCATTACTTTGCGTCTAAAACCAGCCCTTTTCTCTTTGTTGGCATCGCTTTTTTAGTTTTTTCGGTAACCCAAGCTTTGCATGGCAGCGGTTTTATCGCTGCATTTGTCAGCGGTTTGCTGTTTGATAAATATTATCGTGATGAGTTTAAAGATCAACTTATCGAAGAAGGTGAGCACCTCGCCGAATTTGCGGCTTTTATGATCTGGATAGTATTTGGTTTGTCGGCAAGTGTAGTGCTGTTAAATGTTACCCAATGGCAGGTTTGGGTGTACGCAGTGTTAGCAACTGCCATGTTTAGATTGATCCCGGTATTCCTCTGCTTGTTAGGTGGTGAACTGACAACCAAAGAGCGCTTTACGTTAGCTTGGTTTGGCCCCAAGGGATTGGCTTCGGTGGTGCTAACCTTAATGCTACTCAGCGAAGAATTGCCAAATGGTTTGCAAATTACTCAAGTGGCAATGGCAACGGTGCTGTTGAGCATTTTTGTGTTTGGATTATCTAGTCGACCCATTTCTAAATTATTTACCAGTGCTTCTGGTCGAGAGTGATTACTCTAAATAACAATTGGTATAGCGTATGATTTCGTATCTGAATTGTACTGTTATATTGTAACTTATTGTGAAATAAAATATTTTTTGTCACTTTGCTGAAATAAAAAAGTCATGTAACGCGCCTAGACTGTGCCCGCCTTACAGACAAATATTACGTTTCAGGAACAGTACAATGAATAAAAAGTTACTTACAGTTGCTATCTCTGCAATTCTACTTACCGCGTGTGATGACGATACAAAAACCGTTGAGGTGATCAAAGAAGTTGAAGTCATCAAAGAAGTACCAGTGCAAGAAGTGACACAAGTAAAAAATGTGATCCTTATGATCGGTGACGGTATGGGACCACAGCAAGTTGGCTTACTTGAAGAGTATGCTCAGCGCGCGCCAAACTCAACTTATAAAAACAAAGGCAATCAAACTGCGCTTTCTAAACTTGCTGCGGGTGGCCACTTAGGTCTTTCCATGAACGCACCACATGGCGCAACTGGCAGTCTAGTGACTGACTCTGCTTGTTCGGCAACTCAATTAGCAACCGGCCTTGCTGCAGGCTCAGAAATGATAGGCCTTGATGCCGATGGCAATAAAGTAGCGACTATCTTAGAAAAAGCCAAAGCCGCGGGTAAAGCGACGGGTCTTGTTTCAGATACGCGTATTACGCACGCCACGCCAGCAGCATTTGCTGCCCATATGCCGCATCGTTCATACGAAGCTGAAATCGCTGAGCAATTAGTTCGCTCTGGCAGCGTTGATGTGATGTTATCTGGTGGTGCTCGCGTATTTGTACCAAAGAGCACGCCTGACAATGCTGAAGTAAAAGCACAACTTGACGCACTTGGCATGCCTAGTAGCGTATATAAAAGCTCAAAGCGTGGAGATGAAACTAACCTAGTTGTTGAAGCAAAAGAGCAACATGGTTATGGCCTTGCTTTTGATAAAGCACAATTAAGCAGTTTTGAAGGCGAAAAAGTACTAGGTCTATTCGCAAACTCTGGTATGAGTGACGCAATTGCTTACAAAGCTTGTCAACAGAGCAACAGCTGTACTCAGCCTTCATTAAAAGAAATGACGGTGAAAGCGCTTGATATCTTGTCTAAAGATGAAGATGGCTTTTTCTTGATGATTGAAGGTGGTCAAATTGACTGGGCGGGTCATGCAAACGATGCAGGTTGGATGCTAAATGAGCTGCTTAAATTTGATGAAGCCGTTGAAGCTGTTCATGAATGGGTAAAAGACCGTAACGATACACTGGTCGTTGTGACTGCAGACCATGAAACGGGTAGTTTTGGCTTTAGTTATTCAAAGCATGAGCGTCCTGAAGCACAAACGCTATCTGGCGATGGTATGTATGTAAATGGTGTTGCTAAAGAATATCATCCTAAGTTTAACTTTGGCCCACTTGCGCAACTAGACAAGCTCTACGCGCAAACAGGCACCTTCTTCGATATTCTTGCTGAAGCTGCGCCTGATGAAGCCTATGAAAATGTATCGGGCCCAACTTGGAAAGCGACCATTGAAGATATGACGGCTTACACGGTGACGCTAGATAATGCAGAGAAGGTTGGTCAAAGTGTTTATGACGACAAAGATGCAACGATGATCCCTGCGTTTGAGGACTTCGGTGACTTCTATGTATACGCTAAAGAAGATTACACTGGAAAAATCGCTCGCGCGATTGCCTCAGAGCAAAGCGTAGTGTGGGGTACTGGTACGCATACGGCTGCGCCAGTACCGGTTTATACTTTCGGTCCTGCGGGCGTAACTAAGCAGTTCTCAACCATGCAGCACCATGTGGACGTTGCAAACAAAATGATGACTGCGCTTGGTTTAACTGAATAAGCCAAGCACCTAGATTTTAAGTAACTTCAGTTAAGCCACAGCAATGTGGCTTTTTTCTGTCATTAAGGTCAGAAACTCGCGTTGTGGTAGCGGCTTTGAATAGTAATAACCCTGACCAAAATCACATCCAGCCTGTTTTAACAGCTGATGCTGAGTCGCGGTCTCAACGCCTTCAGCGATGACTTTTAAGCCTAGGCGGTGAGCCATCAAAATAATGGTTTCACATAGGGTTAAATCGTCTGCATTGGTTGCAATGCCATCGACGAAGCGTTTATCAATTTTCACAAAGTGACAATCTAATTGTTTTAGATACGCAAGTGACGAGTAACCCGTGCCAAAGTCATCTAACGCAAATTGAAAACCTTGCTGCTTTAAGCGTTCAACCCGCTGTTTTGTGCGGCTATCATTGTGCATCATCATTCCCTCTGTGACTTCTAAAACCACGTGCTCAGGGGGGATCTCAAGCGTCGTGAGTTTGTCACTCCAACTTGCTAAAGTACAATTTTTAGCAGCAAATTGGACCGGTGACACATTGATGCTAATTTGTGTTGTATGGCCTAAGTGCTGTAGTTGTGTCAATGTATCAACAGACTGCGAAAATGCTAAATCACCAATATGATGAATGAGCTGGGTTTCTTCGGCTAATGGAATAAACTCGGCTGGACTCACCATGCCTTGCTCTGGGTGTCGCCAGCGGATCAAGGCCTCGGCTTTGGCGACGCGATTATCGTCAAGTGATACGATAGGCTGGTAGTGCATTTCAAATTGATTGTTATGCAGTGCAGTACGAATACCTTTGAGCATGTGCATTCTAGATTCTGCGACTTTGCGTAAAGCGTCATCAAAAATCACATAGCCGTTACGACCTTGCTGCTTTGCTCGATACATTGCTTGATCGGCAGCCTTTAATAGGGCTTCTGCACCATTACCATCTGTTGGTGCGGTGGCAATCCCCATACTTGCGGTGATATGGCATTGTTCATCTTGGATCTCAAAAGGCTGTTTGAATGCGGACTGGATCTGAGCTGCTAGTGCTTTGCACTTTGCTTTATGTTCGTCATCCTCCAACACAAAGACAAACTCATCACCTCCAATGCGGGATAAAAACGCATGCGGAGCCATACTCTTTAAACGTTGTGCGACTAACTTCAAGAGTAAGTCGCCGTAATAATGGCCTAATGTGTCGTTAATATCTTTAAAATTGTCGAGATCGAGTAATAACACGGCGGTTTGTTGTTGTCCGCTGGCAACCTGTTTTTTTAAGTGTTTTTTAAGTCCCACACGATTATGAAGATCGGTTAATTCGTCAAAATGTGCTTGTTTCCAGATCAGCGCATCTTTACGCTTTACTTCGGTTATATCGGTGAAGATCGCGACGCGGCGGTAGATCTCACGGTTGCTATCGTAAACGCTATCAATAGTCAGCCATTCGGTGTAAAGCTCGCCATTTTTCTTACGGTTGACAATCTCACCTTGCCAACGGCCGTGTTCGTTGAGCTGCTGCCACATCAATTCGTAAAAGCTACGGTCATGTTGACCCGATCCTAACATGGCAGTGGACTTACCCAGCACCTCTGAGCGTGAGTAACCAGTTACACGCGTAAAGGCAAGGTTGACGTCCAAGATAAAGCCATTGGCATCCGTGATGATCATACATTCGCTGCTATTGTTGTACACCAATGCTGCAAGGTTTAGTGCTTCTTCTTGATGCTTACGTTGGCTAATATCACGGAAAATCAACAACGCCTGTGGATGTGACTCAATGGCACATAGGCGACATTCAACCACTTGATTACTGGTTGGTGAAAACTCAAGTTGCACATAGGTTTTGTCATTCAACAGCGCAAGCTCTGCGCGGATCCGTTTATAGATATGTTCTGGGAGCAATTCCCTAAGCGTTTGTGCTTTGTCTGTGTAATCGCCATAACGAGATAAGATCTGAGCCTGTTGATCTAAGCGCACATAGCTATCGGGGAGTGCATTAATCAGGGCTTTTACAACGGCAAGTCTATGATTTGCATTGTCTTCAGCGGCTAAGCGTGTTTGCGCCATATGAGCAAAACGCTCGGCGATATGCTCAAATTCACTGGGCACTTTGGTTGCGTTAAAACGGCGATCTTGCTTGCCCGATTCAAGTTGTGCAATAGCATGCTTGAGTGCGCCAAGCGGTTTTAAAAGTTGTTGCTTTAATTGCCAATGTGTTTGCCAAAACAAAATAGACACAAGCGCCAAAAATATTCCTAGAAAGAGTGCAAAACGCTTATCTATGCTGCTCAACTGGGACTCAAAATCGAAACTAAAGTAGATTTGTAACGCTCGGTTGCTGTTATTGAGTGATTGCTTTACATACACCAAGCGATTGCCTTCTGGGGTGTTTAGTAGCGTCGCCTGTGTGCCTAAATTGCTTGGCCAAGAACTGCTAACAGCACGGCCAAGTTCTGCATTTGCTGCTGGATATTGCGCAATGATTTGCGCTTTAGCGTCGGCAATCATTACCCGAGTACCAACAGGAAGAGGCAGTTTTGCAAGGGTCTGGCTCCAATGCGTTAAGCCTTTGACCGCGACAAGCATAAATAAAAATTGCTGTTTATCATCGTAAATTGGTAGCGCGAAGTTGACTGTTGCACGCTGCATGCTGCGGTCAATTTGATACTCACCAATACTAAACTGGGCAGTGCGCATTGCGGTTTTAAAGTAACCACGATCGGCGATATTGATCTCGCGTTGATCTGCTTGATGCGTAGTACAAAGTACGTTCCCTTGTGCGTCAACTATGCCAAGGTTAGCTAGGTTGGGGCTGAGCAGCATCGCGTGATAAAGCAGCGGCGGGCATTTGCCGTGCTCTACGGTAAGATGATCAATACGGGTCGACAGTTGCTGTAAGACTTGTTCTGTATCTGCGAGCTCTACCTGCTGGATCGCCGCAACTTGTTTGGCGTAATGCAGCGCCTGTTGTGACTGTTGTGTTAATGCCTGCTGACGTTGCTCACATAATAGAAATAAAATAATGATCAGACATGGCAAGCACAGTAGAACGAGTAAGCGATAAAATCGAAACTGTATTGAAGATTTCAGAATAATCCCACCTATGGAGCTGATCAGAGAGCGCGAATGATACCGAATCGAGTAGGGACAACCAAGCTAATTTGCATAAATAATTCAGCTGCAAAAGCATCCTTAAACAAGGGTTAACAAATGGAATTTTTAATTTCTAATTTGAAAGTATGACGTGATTATCCGGCCAAAAAATATGGCATTTTTTCATCTCTCCACTTTTTTCCACAAAATTCATGATCTTCCACAAATCCCGCGATTTTTCTGGCTTTCAAAGGCGTTAAAGGTACCGACTGAGCTTGACAAAAGTGCTTGTCAAGCCCTAGACTGTTCTTCTGTGGTAAAAAGTGGGTTTTAGTGGATCAAACTGGATCAACCAACTTAGAAATAGGATCACGCATGTTTCGAGGTGCAAGTTCGCTAGCTTTGGATGACAAAGGGCGTTTTGCGGTACCGACTAAGTACCGTCAACCGCTGCTGTCCGAAGATCAGGGAACTGTTATTTGTACTATTGCGATCAACGAACCGTGCTTGTGGCTCTACCCACTCTCCGAATGGCTAGAAATTGAGACCAAACTAAGTCGCATCTCTAATACCAATCCCAGAGTGAGACGTTGGCAGCGGATGTTGCTAGGTCATGCTACAGAATACCAACTAGACAAAAATGGCCGAATTTTACTGGCGCCTTCATTGCGATCCCATGCGCAATTAGGCAAAAAGATCATGCTAGTTGGGTTACTCAATAAATTTGAAATTTGGGACGAAGAACGCTGGTATCAGCAAATGCAGGCAGATACCGAAATTGAACACTCAGGAAACTTTGAGGAAAGCCCTGAACTGGAAAACTTTTCCTTGTAGGGGTAAACAAATTAATGAGCGAAGAGTTTAAGCATATTTCGGTATTAATGACCGAAACCCTAGATGCCCTAGCAATTAACCCTGAAGGTATATATATCGATGGGACGTTTGGTCGTGGTGGGCATTCAGGTGAAATCCTCAAAAGGTTGTCGACTGGGCGTTTACAAGCCATAGATCAAGACCCTCAAGCGATTAAAGCGGCTGAAAAGTTTGCTGATGATACACGTTTCTCTATAGCGCGAAGCCGCTTCTCGCAAATTAAATCTGTCGCGGAACAAGCCGGTATCTTAGGTCAGGTTGATGGCATCTTGTTGGACATTGGTGTGTCTTCACCTCAGCTTGATGATGCAGACCGTGGCTTTAGCTTTATGAAAGACGGGCCACTGGATATGCGTATGGATCCCGACTCAGGTCGCAGCGCTGCACAGTGGCTAGCTGAAGCTGAACTTGAAGAAATGGTATTCGTGATCAAAAAGTATGGCGAAGAAAAGTTTGCTACTCGTATTGCTCGTAAAGTCATTGAAGTGCGCGAGCACACCGCGATTACTACGACAGCGCAATTAGCACAACTGATTGATGAAGCTGTGCCTGTCAAAGATAAACACAAGCATCCTGCAACACGTACTTTCCAAGCTATTCGTATTTATATTAACAGTGAGTTAGAAGAAATTCAGACTGCATTGCAAGCGTCGCTTGAGGTGTTAAAACCTGGTGGTCGGTTAGTGGTGATCTCGTTTCATTCTCTAGAAGATCGCATTGTAAAGCAGTTTATCAAGAAGCAGAGTAAGGGAGAGGCGATACCCAGAGGTCTGCCTTTAACGGATGAACAACTTAAACAAAATCTCACCTTAAAGGCAGTGGGTAAAGCCATTAAGCCTAGCGATGCAGAGATTGCACAAAATCCACGCTCGCGAAGCTCAGTATTAAGAGTGGCGGAGAAGCTCTAATGAATGCAAGTAAGCAACGTCAACCGAATCTATTTGTAGAAATAGGCTATTACATCATTGCGAATAAGTTGACTGCATTCTTGCTACTTACGATTTTGATTTCTGCACTCGCCGTAGTGCAAATTACCCATTTAACTCGCCAGCAACTGATACAGCAGGATGAGTTATTGCAACAGCGCGATGAGCTAGACCTACAATGGCGATATCTCGTTGTGGAAGAAGAGTTTTACTCCCAGCATGCAAGGATTGAAGAGATAGCCAAGATGCAGTTAGAGATGAAACGCCCAACCAGTAAAGATGAACAGGTGATTGTGCTGCCATGAATAAACAAAAGCAAAAAACTCAATCTATTATCACCTGGCGCTTTGCTCTAGTTTGCGGCGTAATGCTCACCGTTTTTATGACGCTGGTTGCACGCGCTGCATTTTTGCAAGTAATTGAGCCTGATAAGGCCATTGAAGAAAACGATAAGCGCACCGTACGGGTTGAGAAACTCAATGTCCAACGAGGCATGATCTTCGACCGTAATGGCAAAGAGCTGGCAGTGAGTGTGCCGGTTGTGAGCGTTTATGCAGATCCCCTTGCCATTGATAAGGCACTTGCCAAAAAAGTGTTACGTAAAGCCCGTAAAGAAGGTGAAGATTATAAAGCGTTAGAGCAAAACGATGCTGAGCTGAAAATACGGAAACAAGCTTGGTACGATGATGAGCTCAGGTGGAAAGAGCTTGCAGATGTGCTCAGACTTAAACCAGAAAATGTCGATGAACGGCTTAGGGGAGACCCAAGCCGTCGTTTTGTCTATTTGAAGCGTCAAGTGACGGCGGTTGTTGCCAACTATATTCGTCAAATGCGCCTGCCGGGCGTGCACTTGCTTGACGAGTCCAAACGTTTTTACCCAAGCGGCGAAGTAACGGCGCACATGATTGGCGTAACCGATATTGATGGCAAAGGTATCGAAGGCGTCGAGCGTATGTTCGACTCTGCATTAACCGGTACGGCTGGTAAACGCACCATTCGAAAAGATGCGCAAGGTCGTGAAGTACAAGTACTTTCAGAAGAACAGCGTGTCGAGCCAGAAGATGTTTACCTGAGTATTGATTTACGGATCCAAGCCATTGCCTACCGCGCGTTAAAGTCGGCGGTACTGAGCTATAAAGCTACCTCTGGTTCGGCGATAGTTGTTGATGTACACACTGGCGAGATTTTAGCTTTGGTGAATAGCCCAAGCTTTAATCCTAACGACCTAAGTACTGCTGCACCTTATAAACGTCGTAATCGTGCTATGACTGACCTATTTGAACCCGGTTCAACCTTAAAGCCTTTAGCGGTATTGGCTGGTTTAAATTATGGTGCAGTTAAGGCAACAGACACGATAGATACTTATCCGGGCTGGATGAACTTAAGCGGTGGCTTGGTGAAAGACACTCGCAACAATGGTGAGCTGAGCTTAAGAGAGATCCTTAAAATCTCCAGTAACATGGGGGTTGCGAAGATCTCGCAAATGTTACCAAAGGAATACTTTATCAATTTATACCAAGAAGTGGGCTTTGGTGAGCCAACGGGCTCAAACATGATTGGTGAAAGCGCAGGTTTGTTTTATCCAAACCGCCGTTGGTCTAACTTTGAAATCGCAACACTATCCTATGGTTATGCGGTATCAGTAAGTACCGCACAAATGGCGAGACTTTACGCCATGTTTGGAGCCGGTGGTATCTTGCGACCACTCACTATTGTGAAGCAAGATGAAATTCCTGAAGGTAAGCGTATTTTTAGCGAGCAAGATACACATGCCGTGGTAGAGATGATGGAGTCAGTATTTGAACGTGGTGGTACAGCCCACAACGTAAAAGTTGATGGATACCGTGCCGCTGGTAAAACAGGTACTTCAGAAAAAGCCGTGGCGGGTGGTTATGGTGATGAGTACGTTGGTTACTTTGCGGGCGTTGCACCGGTAAGTGACCCAAGGCTTGCGGTTGTGGTGATGGTTAATGAACCGGCGGGAGATGTTTACTATGGCGGTCAAACCGCAGGGCCTGCTTTTGCTGAAATTATGTCTAATGCACTGAGAATTCTAAACGTAGCACCTGATAAAGAGCGTGTAGCTTATATTTCGGGAGCAGATAACGATGCGTGATCTGGCTCAGGTACTCAGTGATTATGGTGTCAATATTGTCGCTGTTGAGGTTGAGCACCTACGCATAGATAGTCGAGCGATTGAGCCGGGTGATTGTTTTGTTGCACTGCAAGGCCATGCCCAAGATGGTGCTAAATATGCCGCTAGTGCCGTTGCGCAAGGCGCTAAATGTGTGCTTGCAGAAACGGGAAGCGAGCTTAATATTGCCCCAGAGCAAGCGATTTTTATCGATAATCTTGCCGATAAGTTGGCGGCAATTGCAGCGCAGTTTTATGCATACCCGAGTAAAAAGCTCAAACTCACAGGCGTTACTGGCACCAATGGTAAATCTACCACGACAGCAATGATTGCCAATTTAGCTAGCCTAACCGGTAGTGCAGGGGCTGTGATAGGTACGCTTGGTTATGGTCAACCAGACAGTCTTATTCCGCTGGCAAACACCACGCCGTCAAACGTAGATTTACAACGTATTTTGGCGTTTTTACAGCAACAGTATGATCAAGTCGCGATGGAGGTCTCTTCCCATGGCTTGGTGCAAGGTCGAGTTGACGAATGCGACTTTGATGTGGCTGTTTTCACCAACTTGACGCGCGATCACTTAGATTATCACGGTGATATGCAAAGCTATGCAGAAGCTAAGAAACTGCTATTCACTCGCTGTGCGCCAAATCACAAAGTCATCAATATTGACGATGAAGTGGGTGCAAGTTGGGCCGCTGAGTTTAATGACGATACAGTGGTTGTTTACGGTCGCTGGAGTGAAAAAAATAGCTACCAACAATATGTATTCTTTGATGCCGTGTCGGCACACCCAAATGGTTTGACGGCGACATTAAAAACCAGCTGGGGTGAATGTGAAGTCAGTGTGCCACTGTATGGTGAGTTTAATCTTTATAATTTAGCTGCTGCGATTGCGACTTTACTATTGCAAGGCGCAAGTCTTGAAGCATTAAGCGAAGCTTGCAGCCAGCTCGCGCCAGTTGCAGGCCGCATGCAGCCATTTAGTGCCCCTGAAAAGCCTACGTGTATTGTTGATTATGCCCATACCCCAGACGCTTTGGCACTTGCACTACAAGCCTTGCGAGCACATGTTCCGGGCAATCTTATCTGTGTGTTTGGTTGCGGTGGTGATAGAGATAAAGGTAAGCGTCCTGAAATGGCGCGAGCTGCAGAGAAATATGCAGATAAACTGGTGATCACCAGTGATAATCCACGAAGCGAAGATCCCAATTTAATCATTGACGACGTTAAGGCAGGACTCATCCACCCTGAGTATGCTGTCTGCCAGCCAGATAGAGGGCTAGCCATTCAACACGCGATAGACCTAGCTGATGAAAACAGCGTGGTGCTGATTGCGGGGAAAGGGCACGAGGATTATCAAATTATAGGTACTGAGCGCATTGATTTTTGTGATAGGCAATGCGTTGCAGCGATTTTACGAGGGGAAAAGGCATGATCAAGATGGATTTTTCTTGGCTTGCAGCAGTCTTAAAAACCCCTTACGACGGGGAGAATTTGGCAGTCGCCAATATTAATACTGATACCAGAACAATACAGTCTGGAGAGGTATTTCTAGCACTTAAAGGGCCTAACTTTGACGGCCACCGTTTCTTGGGTGTGGCCAAAGCACATGGTGCTATCGCAGCTATTGTTTCTGAGCACGATGAAGATATCGATTTACCACAGTTTGTTGTTACAGATACGCGCATTGCTTTAGGCCAAATTGGCCGAGCAGTGATTGAAACTGTCGCCCCTAAAACCATTGCAATTACCGGCAGTGTCGGTAAAACCACAGTGAAAGAAATGTGTGCGGCGATTTTGGCGCAAAAAGGCAAAGTCCTTGCGACGAAAGGTAATTTTAATAACGACATCGGGGTACCGTTGACGCTATTGCGCTTAAGTGAAGATGATGAATATGCGGTGATAGAACTCGGCGCTAACCACTTGGGTGAAATTGCTTATACCACTGCATTAGTAAGTCCAGACGTGGCGACAGTATGTAACGTCGCACCAGCCCACATCGAAGGGTTTGGTTCAATTGATGGCGTAGGAAAAGCGAAAGGTGAGATTTTCTCAGGCCTAAAAGCTGACGGTGTCGCAGTCATCAATGCGGATAGCGATTATGCTCAGATGTGGCAGGAAAACTTAGCTGTTTCTAAAGTGAAACGTTATAGCTTAAATGCTCAGCTTGATATTTGGGTGGAAGCAATTGAGTTGGATGAGCTAGCTCGCCCTACCTTCACGCTATGCCTGGGAGAAGAGCGCACCACCATTAGTTTACCGCTTAGTGGCCAGCACAACGTTGGCAATGCGTTGATTGCGGCTGCATTGACAACCGAGCTTGGCGCAAGCTTAAGTGAGGTGGCAACGGGTCTTGGAAAAATGGCTGAAGTAAAGGGCCGTGTCAACATGATCCAAGTCTCGGACACGTTGCGTGTCGTCGATGACACCTACAATGCAAACGTGAAATCTGTCAACGCGGCGATTGATTTACTGGCGTCTATGTCTGGCTATAAAGTATTGGCGTTGGGCGATATGGCAGAACTGGGTGAAGATGCTCGCGAATATCACCGTGAAGTCGGCGAGTATGCTA
Source organism: Pseudoalteromonas sp. XMcav11-Q (assembly GCF_040104525.1). Taxonomy (NCBI): domain Bacteria; kingdom Pseudomonadati; phylum Pseudomonadota; class Gammaproteobacteria; order Alteromonadales; family Pseudoalteromonadaceae; genus Pseudoalteromonas; species Pseudoalteromonas sp. XMcav11-Q. The sequence continues at coordinate 220,809 of NZ_JBECOX010000003.1, read as the reverse complement.
AGCAGCAAGGCATTGATGAATTGTTTTCATTGGGGGTGCTGAGTAGTAGCGCAAGCAATGTATTTGAAAAGCCAAATCGTCATTTCTCGACTCGCGAGAATTTAATGAAGGCGTTACGGGTTGTATTGGCCGAGCAATCAGGACAATGCACCGTTATCGTTAAAGGATCACGTAGTGCGCGGATGGAACTGCTCGTTGAAGAATTAGTAAACGCTGGCCAGTCGGATAGCGAGACAGGAGAAGTATCATGTTAGTTTGGCTAGCCGAGTATCTTACCCAATATTATTCTGGGTTTAACGTATTTTCTTACCTTACCCTGAGGGCGATTTTAGGCATTTTAACGGCCTTAATGATTTCGTTGTATTTTGGCCCTAAACTCATCGCTGCATTACAGCGCATGCAGATTGGTCAGACCGTACGTGATGATGGCCCTGAATCGCACTTGTCTAAGTCGGGTACCCCAACTATGGGTGGACTGTTAATTCTTGCTGCGATCTTTACCAGTACGCTACTGTGGGGCGACCTTAGCAACAAATATGTATGGGTGACGTTATTTGTCATTGGCAGCTTAGGTATTGTTGGGTTTGTGGATGATTACCGCAAGGTGATCAGAAAAGACAGTAAAGGCCTAATTGCACGTTGGAAATACTTTTGGCAGTCGGTCATTGCGATATCTACGGCGGCATTTTTGTACTTTACGTCTACCAGCGCTGCGGAAACCACGCTAGTCGTGCCATTTTTGAAAGATGTATTACCACAACTTGGTTTGTTCTATTTGGTCATGAGTTACTTTGTGATTGTGGGTACGTCAAACGCAGTTAACCTGACTGATGGTTTGGATGGTCTTGCCATTGTTCCGACCATTTTGGTTGCCTCAGCTCTCGCTATTATTGCTTACGTTACTGGTAACGCGAATTTCTCAAGCTACCTGCATATTCCTCATTTACCACTCACGAGTGAACTGGTTGTGGTATGTACGGCGATTGTTGGTGCAGGCCTTGGTTTCCTATGGTTTAACACCTATCCGGCACAAGTTTTTATGGGCGATGTGGGTTCATTGGCGTTGGGTGGTGCACTCGGGATCATCGCTATTTTAGTACGCCAAGAGTTAGTGCTGATCATTATGGGCGGTGTATTTGTGATGGAGGCATTATCCGTGATTTTACAGGTAGGGTCTTACAAACTCAGAGGTCAGCGGATCTTTAGAATGGCCCCCATTCACCATCATTACGAATTAAAAGGATGGCCTGAGCCGCGCGTGATAGTCCGTTTTTGGATCATCTCGATTATCTTGGTTTTGGCCGGTCTTGCGACGTTGAAGATTAGATAATGACGTATATTGAGCAATTACAGAAAAAGCATGTCACGGTACTGGGACTTGGAGTCACAGGACAGGGGATTGTGCGTTTTCTGCTGTCGCACGGTATTAATCCAAAAGTGGTTGATAGTCGTCCAGTGCCTCCGGGCTCGGACTGGCTAAGTCACAACGCACCTGAATGTGAAGCGGTATTTGGCAATCTTGCTGATGCCGCTTTGGCGCAAACGGATCTGATTATCATCAGCCCAGGGATCCCGTTATTTGAACAAAGCGTTGCCGCTGCCATTGCCGAAGGCGTTGAAGTCATCGGCGATATTGAGCTATTTGCACGCCTTAATACCCGTCCGGTGATTGCCGTTACGGGCTCGAACGGTAAGTCCACCGTTGTTACGCTCGCGACAGAAGTATTGAAAGCCGCAGGCTTAAAAGTTGGGCTTGGCGGCAATATTGGCACGTCTGTGCTGTCGTTGTTAGAGCAGCCGCATGATGTTTATGTACTTGAGCTGTCTAGTTTTCAGCTTGAAACTACTCATAGCTTGGCTTGTTTGTCGGCAATGATCCTCAATATTACTGAAGATCACATGGATCGCTATCCTGATTTTCAAGCTTATATTGAAGCGAAGCAACGTATTTACCAGCATGTTGAACATATTGTCTTTAATGCTGAAGATCATTATACCTTTGCGCAGCATGGGCAAGGCAGCAGTGTATCTCTCACTGAGGGGGATTATCACTTAATGACCTTTGACGGTGAGGCGTATTTCGCACACAAACAAACACCACTTCTAGCGGTAAAAACGTTGGCGATGGTGGGGCGACATAATCAATTTAACGCCTTGGCGGTATTAGCATTATTAGCGCCGATGCAATTGTCTATGCAGGCATTTGCCAGCGCGTTTGCGAGTTTCACGGGGTTACCTCATCGTTGTCAGTTGGTTGCCGATGTTGCTGGGGTTCGCTACTTCAACGATTCGAAGGCAACGAATGTTGGCTCGACGGTCGCTGCTATTGATTCTTTAGCTTCAGGTCGCAAAAATATTATTTTGATCGTGGGTGGTGATGCGAAAGGGGCAGATCTTTCTCCACTCAAGACGTCACTCACTACGCATTGCAAAGCGCTATTTTGTTTCGGGCAAGACGGTGCACAGTTTATGCCACTGCTGCGCAATAGCCATCAAGTCAACAATCTGGAAGAAGCCGTGTTGGCGGCAAAAACGATAGCGACCAATGGTGATATTGTGCTATTAGCACCAGCCTGTGCCAGCATAGACATGTATCCAAACTATATGGCGCGTGGGGATGAGTTCGTCCGTTTAGTGGGGGAACATGCTTGATTAACGTCGCTGATATCAAAGAGGCGCTAACGCCTCGCCAGTCCGAGAGCTTATTTGACGTACCTTTGATGTACTGCATGCTCATGCTTATTGGAGTGGGATTTGTGATGGTGACAAGTGCTTCTATGCCGGTTGCCGAGCGACTATTTGATAACCCTTTTCACTTTACCATTCGCCACGTTATCTTTTTAGTGGGCTCGTTTATTCTCTTTTGGTTCGCGACAAGTGTGCCAATGACTTGGTGGAAACGCAGTAATCCATATTTGCTGCTTTTTGGCTTGGTACTGTTAGTGGCGGTACTCATTATTGGTCGCGAAGTAAATGGTGCAAGACGCTGGATCCCGCTTGGTCCTTTTGGTTTGCAAGTAGCAGAGGCATCTAAGCTATTTTTCTTCAGCTATATTGCCGGCTACTTGGTACGTAAACGCGATGAAGTACAAGAAAACATCAAAGGCTTCGCCAAGCCAATGATTGTGTTTGCGGTGTATGCGTTCTTAATTTTGATGCAACCAGATTTAGGTACTGTGGTAGTCATGTTTGTGACGACCGTTGGCCTGTTGTTTTTAGCCGGTGCAAGGCTTTGGCAGTTTTTTACCTTAATGCTTACCGGTGTCTCTTTGGTGGTACTGCTTATCATCATTGAGCCATATCGTATGAAGCGTGTCGTGGGCTTTTTAAACCCTTGGGAAGATCCATTTGGCGCCGGTTATCAATTGGTACAATCCCTAATGGCATACGGCCAAGGTGGCTGGTTTGGTCAAGGCTTGGGTAATAGCATACAAAAGCTACAGTATTTGCCGGAAGCACATAATGACTTTATTTTTGCTGTAATAGCGGAAGAACTGGGCTTTATTGGGGTATTTAGCATTATTATTGTACTCGGCGTATTGGTTACTCGAGCGCTTTTTATCGGGCAAAAGGCCCTTAAAGCAGGTAAAGAATACGAAGGGTATTTTGCCTTGGGCATTGGTATTTGGTTTGCCTTTCAGGCAGTCGTTAATATTGGTGCGAGCGCTGGCATTTTACCCACTAAAGGTTTAACACTGCCATTTGTTTCTTACGGTGGCTCTAGCCTTTGGGTGATGACAATTGCGGCAGGCATTCTACAACGTATAGATTTTGAGACAAAAATGTCGACAAGGCAGGCAACATCCCGTGGAGGTAGGCGATGACAAAACGTCTTCTAGTGGTCGCGGGCGGTACAGGTGGACATATTTTTCCAGGTATTGCAGTGGCACAATTTTTACAGGCGCAGGCTTGGCAAGTGAGCTGGGTTGGCACTGCGGACCGAATGGAAGCCGATGTGGTGCCGCGTTACGGTTTTGAAATTGATTTTATTGCCATGAAAGGCGTCCGTGGTAACGGGGTCAAACGATTACTAACCGCACCATTTATGGTTTTAAAAGCGATACTTGCAGCAAAGCGTATTTTACAACAGCGCAAACCTGATGTGGTGTTAGCCATGGGCGGTTATGTAACTGGCCCTGTAGGTGTTGCTGCGAAACTGCTTGGGATCCCTTTGGTGATCCATGAGCAAAATGCGGTTGCGGGTATGAGCAATAAGTTGCTGGCGAAAATTGCAAGTCGCGTATTAGCGGGTTTTCCCGGCGCATTCAATGAAAAGCTCGCTCAGGTTGTGGGGAATCCGGTACGTGCAAGTGTTGCTGAGATTAGCGATAAACCCGTTTCAGTGCCGTTAAATCTATTAATTGTCGGTGGTTCATTGGGAGCAAAAGCACTGAATGAAACCGTGCCAGAAGGACTCAAGTTACTAAAGCTACAGGTGGCCAGTATCGGATTAAATATTCGCCATCAAAGCGGTAAACATAACCAAGACGATACACAACAACGATATGAAAGTGCAGGCATTAATGCTGAGGTCAGCGAGTTCATTCATGATATGGATGCCGCATACGCTTGGGCTGACTTGGTTATTTGCCGTGCCGGTGCGCTTACCGTGAGTGAGATAGCCGCAGCTGGGAAAACGGCGATTTTTGTGCCTTTCCCACATGCCGTTGACGATCACCAGACGGCTAACGCGCAATTTTTAGTGTCTGCTGGGGCGGCTTTTATATTGCAGCAAACTGCACTGACGCCAGAAACGCTAGCAACTACACTGCAGCCACTTGTTATTGAGCCGCAAAAAATTGCGACCATGGCAGCAAAAGCGAGACAATGCGGTAAGTCGGAGGCAACAGCGAAAGTTGCCCAAATTTGTACAGAATTATCGAACTAGGATATTAAATGGAAGCTTCAAGCAGAAGAGCAATGCGACGTATCAACACCATCCACTTTATCGGGATTGGTGGTGCTGGTATGGGTGGGATTGCAGAAGTGCTGGCCTTTGAAGGTTACCGAATTACAGGCTCAGATATCGCCAAAAGTACGATGACAGATCGATTAACAAATATCGGCGCCGAGATCTTTATCGGCCACCAAGCTGAAAATGTAAAAATGGCCGATGTGGTTGTGGTATCGAGTGCAATCAACGACCAAAACCCAGAGATCCAAGCGGCGAAGGCAAACCGTACGCCAATCGTTCGTCGCGCCGAAATGCTCGCCGAGTTGATGCGCTTTCGTCACGGGATTGCGGTAGCTGGAACACATGGTAAGACCACAACGACGAGCCTGATTGCGAGTATTTTTGCGCGGGCTGAGCTGGATCCAACCTTTATTATCGGTGGCTTGCTCAATAGTGCTGGTAGTAATGCCAAAGTGGGCAGCAGTGAATACCTTATCGCAGAAGCGGATGAGAGTGATGCATCGTTTTTGCATTTGCAGCCGATGGTGTCGGTGGTAACAAATATCGAAGAAGATCACATGGATACTTACGACGGTGACTTCGAAAAAATGAAAGACACCTACATCGAGTTTATCCATAACTTACCATTTTATGGACTGGCGGTGGTGTGTATCGATTCGCCAGTCGTGAGAGAATTATTGCCACGCTTTGCAAGGCCGACAATCACGTATGGTGAGGCTAACGATGCGGATTATCAGTTATTGGACTTCAAGCAAACACAAAGTGAATCACACTTTAAAGTCAGAACCAAAGATGGTGAGTTACTTGAAGTGAAGCTAAATATGCCAGGTAAGCACAACGCATTGAATGCGCTGGCATCTATTGCGGTTGCAAAAGATCACAATATTGAAAACGAAGCGATTTATCAGGCGTTAGCCAATTTTGAAGGCGTAGGACGTCGCTTCCAGCATTACGGCTCATTCAATAATGAAGTGGGTGAGGTGATGCTGGTTGATGATTATGGTCACCATCCGTCTGAAGTTGCGATGACGATAAAAGCAGCTAAATCTGGTTGGCCTGATAAGCGTTTGGTTATGATTTATCAGCCACATCGCTATAGTCGAACACGCGATTTATATGAAGATTTCGTAAAAGTGCTTTGCGATGTTGATAAACTACTGCTGTTAGATGTATATAGTGCCGGTGAAGCGCCCATCGTTGGTGCGGATAGTAAAAGTTTGTGCCGTAGTCTCCGTCAACGTGGCGTTGAGCCGATCCATATCAGTGACCATGGTGAATTGGCGAAAGTGTTGGCAAGCACCATGGAAGATGGTGATTTAGTGTTGACGCAAGGGGCCGGCAATATAGGTCAAATCGTGAAGCAGTTAGCCGCCACCGGGCTATCGATAGCGCAGTTAAAACAGAGTGAATTATGAGTAGTCAGTTTGGAAAAGTAGCCGTATTACTTGGCGGTAGTTCAGCAGAGCGAGAGGTGTCGCTAAAATCCGGTAATGCAGTGCTAAATGCCTTCGTTAATCAAGGTATAGATGCGATTGCTTTTGATCCAGCAGAACGTAATTTATGGCAACTTAAAGACCTAGGTGTGGATCGCGTATTCATTGCACTGCATGGCCGTGGCGGTGAAGATGGTACTATTCAAGGTGCGCTTGAGTTTATGGGAATACCATATACAGGAAGCGGTGTACTTGGTAGTGCGCTTGCAATGGATAAAGTCCGCTGTAAGCATCTGTTTCAGTCTGCCAAGTTAAGTACGGCACCTTATGCTGTCGTAAGCAAAGAGACGGGTTTTGACGCTAAGGCGCTAATCGCTGAGTTTGGCAAAGTCATGGTAAAGCCAAGTCACGAAGGCTCGAGCATAGGTATGGCTCAGGCAGACAGCGAAGAAACCCTGACTGCGGCATTAAATAATGCCTTTAAGTTTGACGATCAAGTTCTCGTTGAACAATGGATCACTGGACGTGAGTTTACCGTGTCTATGCTTGGTAAAGAGGCATTGCCTGTTATTGAAATGCGTACGCCTCGTGGTTTTTACGATTATGAAGCGAAATACCAAGTCAACAGTACCGAGTATTATTGTCCGGCGGATATTAGCGCTGCACACACTGAGCAATTACAAGTGATGGCAAAGCACGCTTTTGAATTGGTTGGTGCCACTGGTTGGGGACGTGTTGACGCCATGCAAGATGAGCAAGGTCATTTCTATCTACTCGAGGTAAATACTGTACCTGGTATGACTGAAAAGTCGTTGGTGCCGATGGCAGCAAAAGCAACGGGTGTAAGTTTTGAACAATTAGTTGTTCGCATTTTGGAGCAAACGCTTTAATATGCGAGCATTTTTGGCAGGGTTGAAGCTGATCGGTTCAAGAGTGAACTGGCCCCTTTTTTGGGGACTTAGCTTCTTCTTTGTGGTGATTTTTACATTGGTAAGAGGAACATACTGGGTAAGTGATTGGTTAGTTGCGCATCATGATGCGCAAATAAAAACACTCAAAGTGCTCGGTAAACCGCATTATACCAATGAAGATGACATTGTGGCGGCAATTAAAACCGCAGATTTAAATAGTTTTTTTGAGCTTGATGTAAAAGCAGTCCACAAGGCAGTAAAGTCTTTACCTTGGATTGCGACAGTGTCAGTCAGAAAACAATGGCCGGATACGCTGCAAGTCTATGTAGTGGAACATCAGCCGGTTGCGCATTGGAATAGCGATTCATTACTCAATGATGATGGCGAAGTATTCCAAGCGAGTAGTAACAAATTGCCGCAAGGGCTGCCTGAATTATATGGCCCTGAAGGAAGTGCTGAAGAAGCATGGCAAACATTTAAGCAGTTTAAAGCCTTGTTGGCGGTAAATCAGTTTACGTTGGAAAGTTTAGCGCTTTCAGAACGATTTGCTTGGCAGCTATGGCTGGACAATGGGATCCGCTTAAATTTAGGGCGTGAAGATAAAGCCAAACGAGTACAACGTTTTATCGACGTGTATCCACGTATGGAACGCCCTGAAGGTAAAGTAATCGATGTCATTGATTTACGCTACGACACGGGACTGGCAGTGAGTTGGAAAGAACCTACTGAGCAGCAAGAACAACAAAATAACAAGAGTGAAGCATGACAAAGTCGGCAGAAAGAAACTTAGTGATTGGATTAGATGTTGGCACATCAAAGGTCGTCGCCACAGTTGGGGAGATCACTGTGGACAATCAACTTAGTATTGTCGGTGTCGGACGCCAAGAGTCTCACGGCATGGATAAGGGCGGGGTAAACGATTTAGACCTCGTTTCTGAGTCTATTAAACGCGCTGTAGATGAAGCAGAGCTAATGGCCGATTGCAGAATAAGCTCGGTTTATTTGGGGATCTCAGGCAAACATATTCAGTGTCAAAACGAAAGTGGCGTGGTGGCAATAAACAATGCTGAAGTCACAGACGATGATATTGCCAATGTTATTCACATTGCACGCTCTGTGCCTATGTCTGCCGAACGCAAAATGCTGCACTCATTGCCGCAAGAATATAGCATCGACATGCAAGAGGGGATCAAAAACCCTCTGGGTATGAGTGGCGTAAGGATGGAAGCGAAAGCACATATCATTACGTGTTCGAATGACATGGCAAAGAATATTGAAAAGTGTGTTGAACGCTGTGGTTTGCAGGTAGACCAATTAACGTTTAACGCCTTGGCGTCATGTTACTCAGTGTTGACTGAAGACGAAAAAGAGCTTGGTGTTGCGGTATTAGATATCGGTGGTGGCACCATGGATATTGCGATTTATGTGAATGGAGCGTTGCGCCATACTGCCGTGATCCCAGTTGCGGGCAATCAGGTCACAGGCGATATAGCAAAAATATTTAGAACACCTATTTCGCATGCCGAGTCTCTGAAAGTACAATATGCCTTCGCGTCGAGCCAAATGGCATCAAGTGAAGAAACCATCGAAGTACCAAGTGTTGGTGGGCGTCCTGCTCGGGTAATGTCTCGTCATACTTTGTCTGAAGTGGTAGAGCCAAGATTTAGAGAACTGTTTGAGCTTGCACAAGAAGAATTACGTCGCTCAGGTTTTGAAGATCAAATTGCGGCAGGTCTTGTTATCACAGGCGGTAGCGCCAAGATGCAAGGTGCACAAGAAGTCGCAGAAGATATATTCCAAATGCCAGTAAGAATAGGGAAACCAATTGGCATTAAGGGATTAACAGATTATGTGGATGACCCTGCATATGCAACGGCGGTAGGTTTGTTACAATACGGCCGTTCACTACAATCGATGAATGCACAGAAGTCGAAAGTAGATGCAGAGGGGAGTTGGTGGAACCGTGTTACAAAATGGTTCCAAGGCGAGTTTTAATACTCAAGTCGGAGAGTGAAGATGTTTGATATTATGGAACAGCACAGCGAAGAAGCTGTCATTAAAGTCATCGGTGTCGGTGGCGGCGGCGGTAACGCCGTAGAACACATGGTAAACCAAGAAATTGAAGGCGTACGTTTTATCGTAGCGAATACGGACGCACAAGCGTTACGCCGTTCGTCTGCGGATATTACCGTACAGCTGGGTACTCAGATTACCTCAGGTCTTGGAGCTGGCGCAAACCCAGAAGTGGGCCGCAGCGCAGCAGAAGAAGATCTAGAAACCATCAAGAGCAGCCTTGAAGGCGCAGACATGGTATTTATCGCAGCCGGTATGGGCGGCGGTACAGGTACCGGTGCCGCACCTGTTGTTGCACGCGCAGCAAAAGAACTAGGTATTTTGACTGTGGCTGTAGTAACGCGTCCTTTCGATCTCGAGGGTAAAAAGCGCATGGCTGCGGCTGAGCAAGGTATTGCTGAGTTGTCAGAAATTGTAGATTCACTTATTACAATTCCAAACAACAAATTGCTTAAAGTTCTTGGTAAAGGGACTACACTGCTAGATGCCTTCGCTAAAGCAAATGATGTGCTTTATGGCGCGGTACAAGGTATTGCAGAGCTGATCACACGCTCAGGTCTAATCAACGTTGACTTTGCGGATGTGAGAACTGTAATGTCAGCAATGGGTACTGCAATGATGGGGACGGCTTCGGCGACAGGTCCTGATCGTGCACAAGAAGCAGCGGAAGCCGCGATTTCTAGCCCGCTTTTAGAAGATGTTGATCTAACTGGCGCGAAAGGCATTTTGGTGAATATCACCGCTGGCATGGACATTACTATCGAAGAATTTGAGGTCGTTGGTAACCATGTTAAAGCGTTAGCGTCTGAGAACGCGACTGTGGTAGTGGGTGCTGTTATTGACCCTGAAATGAGCGAAGAGCTTAGAGTGACCGTGGTTGCTACTGGCTTAGGTGGTGACCGTCGTCCGCAATTTGGTATTGTAGACAATGGCTTTAGACAAGCTTCAGGCTCAGATGCGGTAGGTGGCACTCAAACTAGCTCACAAACGAGCATGTATGTGCCAAGCTTTACGCAACCGCAAACGTCAGCGGCAGAACCTGAGCAACCAGCTGAAGCGCCTGCACCGCAAGTGCAAGTGCAAGAGCAGAAGCCACAACAAGCTTCTAGTTCAGCAAGCGCAAAAGGCAGCGACAGTAAAGAAAAAGGTGACTACTTCGATATTCCGGCTTTTTTACGTAAGCAGTCAGACTAAAGTTGGTATAAAAAATAAACAAAGATTGGCAGTTTGGTGGAACTATGTTATACTCCGCCGCCTATCTAGAATTTAAGTGGGCGAATATATGATTAAACAACGTACGATTGCACAAGTCGTTAAAGCCACAGGTGTAGGTTTACACAAAGGTGAAAAGGTCACGATCACTCTCCGACCAGCTGGTGTGAATACAGGTGTTGTATTTCGCCGCGTTGATCTAGACCCTGTTGTTGATTTTGAAACAACACCGGAAGCTGTGGGCGACACGCAACTGTGTACGTGTTTAACAAATAAAGACGGCGTTCGCTTGTCTACTACCGAGCATTTGATTGCCGCGGTAGCTGCGCTTGGGATTGATAACCTCATCGTAGAGCTAGACAGCGCCGAAGTGCCTATTATGGATGGCAGTGCATTGCCATTCATCTACTTAATTCAAAAAGGCGGTATTGAAGAGCAAAACGCTGCCAAGCGCTTTATTCGCATCAAAGAAAAAGTGCGTGTTGAAGATGGCGACAAGTGGGCTGAAATTGAGCCTTACGATGGTTTTCACATCGACTTTGAAATCGACTTCAATCACCCTGCGATCAACGCTAGCCGCCAACGTATTGGATTAGACATTACCGCTCAAAGCTTTACTGAAGAGATCAGTCGTGCTCGCACTTTTGGTTTTATGCGTGATATCGAATACATGCATGCAAACAACCTAGCCTTAGGTGGCAGCATGGATAATGCGGTTGTTTTAGACCAGTTTAAAGTATTAAATCCTGATGGCCTACGCTATGCGGATGAGTTTGTTAAACACAAGATCTTAGACTGTGTGGGTGATATGTTTATGGCAGGTCACAACATTTTAGGTAAGATCTCATGCTATAAATCAGGTCACGGCCTAAACAATATGTTGCTTCGTGAAATCATGGCAACTGAGTCAGCGTGGGAGTGGGCAACGTTCGAAGAGCCAGTCAGTATGCCAGCGCCAGGAATGGAAGCGGGTATCAATACCGCAACGGCATAAGCCTCTTAGGCTAATACAGTTTGATAAAAAATGACGCAAAGGCGTCATTTTTTTTGCGTTGTGTTTGCGTGTTTAGCGAGTCTTTCTAGTTTCGCCTTAAGCGATGGTGGAGCGGACTGCGCCAGCGCTAGCAAATGCTCGCCAGTGGCTTGGCTCATACTGCGATTGGCTTGATAGGTCGAAGATTGGGATTCCACCTTGTTGGTGAGACGCTGCTGAGCTTCTGGATTGGTGGTAATTTTAACCAATGCACAGTCATGTAATCCAACTTTTCTAAATGCACTGAGAATATCCATTTTCAAAAAGTTTAACCGAGTAGCAAGCGTTGCTGAAGCAGCTTCTATTGTTAGTGTCCCTTCTTTGTAGTGAGCGACACGGCATTTCTTACTCAGGATAGGGCCTAGAGTCTCTTCCAAGCAGCTCTGTAACTGTGCCGCTTGGGCGCTTTTTTGGCCATATTGATTGAGTTTATCTGACCACCCACCCATCACTTCATCAAGCGGCTTTGGATTGTAGCGATTTTTAGCCAATGACTTACTTCCCATAGGTTGAAAAATAAAAAATAACCGCCATATCGGGATAATACGGAGTCAAATTACTCCGCACTGGTGGTTTCTCAGTCTTCTAAGTATATCAGAGACAAATTTTTGAGAAATCCAAAAGTACCAACATTTGTTGTCGAAAGCGCTTAGCTCTGTACTCGAATAACTGAGTCGAGTTAGATGCTAACTAAACTTTATCACTTGCAACGGTACGCTTACGCCCAACAGTAAAGATTTCTTGCAATTGAACTTGGTATTATTTACCCAATAAGGTTTGCAGAAACAAAGAGTCTGGTATGATAGGGCATAATTTTAACTCGGCAAGATACAAAATGCTCACTCCTAAATTGGCAAAATGAAAACCGGAATTTAGGAACGCTTTTGTCGCCAACAGGACAAGCGCGACCCAGCCTTAACCACATTGGCTTAGAGAAATGGGTCAGCCAATACACAGAGTGAAACGGTTTAAACATGTTAGCAAATATTTTTACCAAAATTTTTGGTAGTCGTAATGATCGCACCATCAAAAACCTAAGAAAAACAGTCGCTTTAATCAATGCGTTAGAAGAGCAATATGGCAAATTAAGCGATGATGAACTAAAAGCAAAAACGGCTGAATTTAAACAGCGTATTGAGCAAGGTTCAAGTCTAGATGATTTATTACCAGAGGCGTTCGCTACGGTGCGTGAGGCATCTAAGCGCGTATTTGGAATGCGTCATTTCGATGTGCAAATGATTGGTGGTATGGTGCTTCACCAAGGTCGTATTTCAGAAATGAGAACGGGTGAAGGTAAAACACTAACAGCAACATTACCTGCGTATTTAAATGCGGTTTCAGGTAAGGGTGTTCACGTTATTACCGTCAACGACTACTTAGCTAAGCGTGATGCTGAGACCAACCGTCCACTCTTTGAATTCTTAGGCCTTACTGTAGGTTGTAACGTACCAGGCATGATGCCACAGCAGAAAAAGCAAGCCTATGCTGCGGATATCACTTACGGCACCAATAACGAGTTCGGCTTTGATTACTTGCGCGATAACATGGCGTTTAGTGTTGAAGAACGTGTACAACGTCCACTTAACTATGCGGTTGTGGATGAAGTGGATTCAATCCTAATCGATGAAGCGCGTACACCACTGATCATTTCTGGTCCTGCTGAAGATAGCTCTGAGCTTTATGCCGAAATCAATAAAATTGTGCCTGATCTTGTACAGCAAGAAAAAGAAGACGAAGAAGGCGTGGAAGGCGATGGCGATTTCACCATTGATGAAAAAGGTAAACAAGTTCACCTTACCGAGCGTGGTCAAATCAAAGTTGAAGAGTTACTGACTGAGCGTGGTTTGATTGAAGAAGGTGACTCGCTTTACTCAGCAGGTAATATTTCATTACTAAGCCATGTTTACGCGGCACTTCGTGCTCACAAGTTATATCAAAAAGACGTTGATTATGTTGTGAAAGATAACGAAGTTATCATCGTTGACGAGCACACTGGCCGTACGATGGAAGGACGTCGTTGGTCAGAGGGTCTTCACCAAGCCGTTGAAGCGAAAGAAGGGGTTCGTATTCAGAACGAAAACCAAACCTTGGCTTCAATCACATTCCAGAATTACTTCCGTTTATATAACAAGCTTGCAGGTATGACAGGTACAGCGGACACTGAAGCGTTCGAATTCCAGTCAATCTATGGCCTAGATACCGTAGTTATCCCAACCAACAAACCTATGGTTCGTGATGACCGTGCGGATCTTGTATATTTGACGCAAGAAGAGAAATTTGAAGCAATTCTTGAAGACATTCGTTCTTGCCAAGAACGTGGTCAGCCAGTGTTGGTGGGGACGGTGTCTATCGAAAGTTCTGAGTATCTTTCTCACTTCCTTCGCAAAGAAAAAATTGAACATAATGTACTGAATGCGAAATTCCACGCGCAAGAAGCGGATATTATCGCGGACGCGGGTCTACCGGGCAAGGTAACGATTGCGACGAATATGGCTGGTCGTGGTACGGATATCGTACTGGGTGGCAGCTGGCAGTCGGATGTTGAAAAATTAGAAAATCCGTCGGAAGAGCAAATAGCAGAAATTAAAGCCGCTTGGAAAGCGCGCCATGATGCAGTACTGGCTTCAGGTGGTTTACATATTATTGGTACTGAGCGTCACGAATCTCGCCGTATCGACAACCAGTTGCGTGGTCGTGCAGGTCGTCAAGGTGATGCTGGTTCAAGCCGCTTCTACCTATCGATGGATGACGCATTGATGCGTATCTTCGCAGGTGAGCGTATGACTAACATGATGCGCAAACTAGGTATGCAACGTGGTGAAGCTATTGAGCACCCATGGGTTAACCGTGCCATTGAAAATGCACAGCGTAAAGTAGAAGCGCGTAACTTTGATATTCGTAAACAATTACTTGAGTACGACGATGTTGCTAACGACCAGCGTAAAGTGGTTTACGAACAGCGTAACGAACTACTTGAAGAAGGCGATATCTCAGAGACTATCACCGCTATTCGTGAAGATGTATTGAATGCGACTATTGATCAGTATATTCCACCGCAAAGTCTGGCGGAAATGTGGGACATCCCAGCACTTGAAGAGCGCTTGAAAAATGACTTCCATGTTGAACTTCCGATTGCAAAATGGCTTGAAGAAGACAGTAAACTATATGAAGAAGTGCTACGCGATCGTATCGTAGAAGACGTTGATAAGGCGTACAAACAAAAAGAAGAGATGGTAGGCCCAGATGTATTACGCCACTTTGAAAAGGCAGTTATGCTACAAAGCCTAGATCAGCATTGGAAAGATCACTTAGCGGCAATGGATCATCTTCGTCAAGGTATTCATCTACGTGGTTATGCACAGAAGAATCCGAAGCAAGAATATAAGCGTGAGTCGTTTGAGTTATTCTCACAAATGCTTGAAAACTTAAAGATTGACGTTGTTAGCGTACTAAGTAAAGTTCAGGTTCGTGCTGAGGAAGATGTTGAGAAAGTTGAAGAGCAACATCGTAAGAGTGAGCAAGCACCACGTGAATATCAACACGAAGAGGTTGAGCGCGTAGGTGGTGATGCACCAGAAGGCGTGTCTGTTGCTCATAGAAATGAGCCAAAAGTAGGTCGTAATGATCCTTGTCCTTGCCAATCAGGCAAGAAGTTTAAGCAGTGTTGCGGAAAACTAAAATAACAGGCCCTAAATCTAAATTTGTATAAAAAGCGACGCTAAGTCGCTTTTTTTATGGAGTAAATGATGCAAAAAAAACGTGTTGAAGTCGCCGTTGGTGTGATTGAAAAAAATCAGAAAATCTTTGTATGCTTGAGAGGTGAAGATCAACATCAAGGTGGGCTTTGGGAATTCCCTGGTGGGAAAATGGAAGCCGGTGAAGATGTCTTTTCGGCATTGAAACGTGAGCTGCAAGAAGAGGTAGGCATTGAGATCTATAACTCATCTGAGCTAATGCGTATTGAGCATGACTATGCTGATAAAGCCGTATGCTTATACATTCATCATGTTGAGGACTTTTCTGGTGAAGCTCATGGCGCAGAAGGGCAGCCTTCTCAATGGGTTGCAGTTGAACAGTTGCATGAGCTCACGTTTCCTGAGGCCAATAAGGCGATTGTTGAATTATTACAAACGCGCAAAAATTAGTGACAAACTTTGTTACTAAATTAAGCACTCAGAGTCATAGTCATTCACTATGTGCATCGGTAGACTAGTGAATGACCGCTTACGTGTAAATAAACATCAGCTAACGACTTTCGTTGCTCTGAAGTTTGAGAGGACACACAGTTAGAAGGAATTCTTTTCAAGCCATCAGGTTATGTCTATATTCAATTCATTTGTATGTAATTTGAGCATTATTTTATCTAGATGAATGGGATACGACGTTTACAAGCGAAACTCTATCAGGGGAATAAAAATGAAAAAACTATCATTGACCGCTGCAAGTGTTGCACTTGCATTGGGATTGATTGGTTGTAGCGAACAACCGCAAACACAACAACAAAAACCAGCGGAACAAGCCGAAGCACAAAAGGCGGTTTTGAATTCTGGTATCGAATTGGAAAATATTGATAAATCAGTGCGTGCACAAGATGATTTTTACTTTCACGTTAATGGTCATTGGTTAGAGAAAACCAAAATCCCAGCAGACAAATCAAATTATGGTTCTTTCTCTCAGCTTTATGATGAGTCACAAAAAGCGCTGCGTAAAGTGCTTGAGAATGCTGCTAGCAACGGCTCAGCTAAAGTAGGTAGCGATGAGCAAAAGTTGGGTGCGTTTTATCAAAGTTATATGGACGAGGGCGCGAGAAACGAGTTGGGCTTAAACCCTGTTAAGCCTTATCTGAAAGAAATTCTAGACTTGAAGAGTAAATCGGAGCTACCAGCTATCTTTGCTAAAATGCGTTTAACCGGTGCTAGCACTCCATTCGGTTGGTATGTTAATAATGACGCTAAAAACTCAAGTGAAAATGCACTCTACATGTTCCAGTCAGGGCTTGGTCTACCTGATCGCGACTACTACCTGAAAGATGACGAAAAGTTTAGTAAAATTCGCGAGCAGTATCAGCGCTATATCGAACAATTGTTAGCTAAGGCTGGCCATAAAAATCCGGGCCAAGCTGCACTAAATATTATTGAGTTAGAAAAGCAAATTGCCGAGGCGCAATGGACACGTGTTGAAAGCCGCGACGCGACTAAAACCTATAACAAGCTAAGCAATGATGCGTTTAATCAATTAATGCCTGACTTTGATACATCAGCATTTTTAAGCGCACTTGGTATTAAAGCTGATTCACTTATTGTAAGCCAACCAAGTTTCTTTGAAGCGCTGTCTAAAATCATTGCAGATTCAAAGCTAGAAGCATGGCAAGACTACTTAACATTCCACTTTACCAATGACTACGCTGAGTTACTAAGTAAAGATGTAGTTGACCTTAAGTTTGGTTTCTTTGGTAAAACATTGACGGGTGTAGAAGAACAAGCGCCAACATGGAAAAAGGCGGTGGATGCAAGTAATTCAGTACTGGGTGAAATGCTAGGCAAGATATACGTTAAGTCGTATTTCCCACCAGAAGCTAAGGCTAGAATGGAAGAATTAGTCGCAAACCTTATTAAAGGGTTTGATCAAGCGATTGATGGCCTTGAGTGGATGAGTGCTGAAACTAAGATAGCTGCAAAAGATAAGCTCAATAAGTTTACGCCAAAGATTGGTTATCCTGACAAATGGAAAGATTATTCCGCACTTGAGATCAATCCTGATGATCTAGTCGGTAACTACGTACGTTATAGTCAATTTGCGAATCAGGAGATGATCGATAAATTAGGCAAGCCTGTGGACCGTAGCGAGTGGTTGATGACACCACAAACGGTGAATGCGTACTATAACCCAGTGAATAACGAGATTGTATTCCCTGCTGCGATTCTACAACCACCATTCTTTAACTTAGAAGCGGATGATGCTGTAAACTACGGCGCAATCGGTGCGGTTATCGGTCACGAATTAGGTCACGGCTTTGACGACCAAGGTGCGAAGTACGATGGTGATGGTAACCTACGTAATTGGTGGAGTGAGTCTGACCTTTCACAATTCGAAGCGCGTAGCCAAAAGTTGGTTGAACAATTTAATGGTTTTAAACCATTTGAAGACGCTGGTGTTAATGGTCAACTGACACTGGGTGAAAATATTGGTGATTTAGGCGGATTAACTGTCGCTTATAAAGCGTACCAAATTTCACTAGGTGATCAAAAAGCGCCTGTTATTGACGGTTACACTGGGGAGCAGCGCTTCTTTATGGGCTGGTCACAAATTTGGCGTCGCAAATACCGCGATGAAGAGCTGCGTAATCGTCTAATGACAGATCCGCATTCACCAAGTCATTATCGAGTGATTGGTGTGCTGCCGAATATGCCAGAGTTTTATAAGGCATTTGATGTGAAAGAAGGCGATAAGATGTACCTTAAACCAGAAGATAGAGTGAAAATCTGGTAATTTCACATTTTGAATTCGTGGCGGTTTTATTGTGTTCCTGCAGTAAATCCGCCGCTTTTACGACATTCAATTACAATCCTCTGAACTTCTCACAAAATACCACACTCAATTCAGCACTTTCTGCAAACACTCACTATTTCCAAGGTTTAGTTCATCGCTATTTGATGGTATTTACAGCCAAATCAGAGTAGCTTCATTTTGTCTAACACAAGGATATGAAAAAATAATGATAGCGCTGTCATTTTAACTTTTATATGATGTTTAGGAACAATAAGTGATTAAATGATGTTCATTTAGAATTGAACATGAAGACTGGGAGCAAAAGATGAGAATAAAAACGACTTTGCTTGGGGCGATAATTGCTGGGTGCTCGTTCTATACACACGCATCATTTACGCAGCAGCAGTTAGCGCAATTTGCAAGTGACACGCATTTTGAATTTGCGGTAGAAAATAACTTCAGTAATGGTGCTGGGGGCTTTAGCGGTGCTATTACACTGACTAACAATTCAAAAGTTGATCTACCAAAAGGACAAAGTGATTGGCAAATCTATTTGCACTCAGTTCGTCATATTTCAACGGAAACCGCTGAAGGTTTGCGCTTTGAGCATATTAATGGCGACCTTCATCGTATAACTCCTACCGATTCGTTTGCTGGCTTAAAAGCCGGTGAAAAGCTCAAGTTAGCTTTTGATGGTTCGGCTTGGGTTGCTGCATACAGCGATTTTATGCCGCGTGCCTTTATTGTGTCAGGTAAAAATAAGCCGGTCATTTTTGCAAATACTGATACAGAAGACATGACACAGTTCGTTGCGCCATTTGAGCGTGAGAACCAACTGAAAAGATACAATACACCTACCGATTACACGCAGATAGCGAATGCAGCGCTGCGTTTTGAACGTAATCAAAGCAATATTTCGGTCTCAAAAGAAGATGCGCTAAGACGTATCATTCCAAAGCCTGAGCACATCGACTTTAATCGTGGCGAAATCACCCTTAACAAAAACTGGCAGATCCGCTTTGCCGGACGTTTGAAGTCAGAAGTCGCCGTTTTTCAAGAAGACTTATCAGAGTATGGGCTGAATTTAAAAGCGGAAGCTAATCACGTGCCTGAAGGGAATATCCCGACGATCCGCCTTAAAGTTGCGAAAAGTTTAGGGCGCGATTATGACTACAACCAAGCTGGGTCATATACATTAGATATTGATGATGACGTGATTGAAATCACGGGTATTGATAACGCAGGTGTGTTTTACGGTATTCAAAGTTTGCTTGCGCTATTTCCTGCCGATAGTAAAAATGAAATTACTTTGTCTCACGTAGAGATCAAAGACTCTCCGCGCTTTAGCTGGCGTGGTATGCATTACGACAATGCCCGTAACTATCATGGTAAAGATGCGTTATTTAAATTAATTGAACAGATGGCGCGTTATAAGTTAAATAAATTCCATTGGCACTTCTCAGATGATGAAGGTTGGCGACTAGAGATCCCAGGGCTCCCTGAGTTAACAGAAGTCGGCGCATTCCGTTGTTTTGATTTACAAGAGCGTGAGTGCTTACTGACTCAACTGGGCACAGGTCCTTTCAAAACGGGAAGTGGAAATGGTTTCCTTTCTCGCGAGGACTTTGTCGAGTTACTTAAATTTGCCACTGCACGTCATATTGAGATCATTCCAGAAATCGAAAGCCCCGGGCATGCTCGTGCTGCGATTAAGTCGATGGAAGCGCGTTATCACAAATTGATGGAAGCAGGTAAAGCGCAAGAGGCCAAAGCCTATCTCCTGAACGATATTGATGACACTTCAAAGTATCTAACCGTGCAACTCTATACTGATAACTCTATTAATGTTTGCTTGGACTCAAGCTATGCCTTTATGGAGAAGGTGGTATATGAACTGCAGGAAATGTATCGCGATGCTGGCACTATGTTAACGACAGTCCATTTTGGTGGCGATGAGGTTGGAAAGGGCTCATGGACTGAATCACCAGCATGTAATGATCTATTTGCGGTCGCCGACAACGGAGTGGCTGGACCCAATGATTTAAAACCATACTTTACTCAAAAAGTTGCAAAGTTGCTTGCTAAGCGTGGGATCACCCCTGCCGCTTGGGAAGATGGCTTAATGTATAACACCACAACGACCTTTAAACGTGATGAATTCCCAAATCCACAGTTTTTGGTAAATACTTGGGATAACATTTGGGAGTGGGGCGTTGCAGACAGAGCCCACCGTTTTGCAAACAACAATTACCAAGTTATTTTGTCTCACGGTACACATTTGTACTTTGATCACCCTTACGAAGCGCACCCTGAAGAGCGCGGCTATTATTGGGCAACTCGTTACACAGATACGAAAAAAGCATTTTCGTATATGCCAGATAATATTTATGCAAATGCGGACTTCACGCGAAACCGTGAGCCTATCGTGAACCTAGAAGCCTTAGTTGGTCGAGAGTTGCCCGCGCTTAAAAAACCGCAAAATATCCTTGGTATGCAAGGGCAAATATGGAGTGAGACCATTCGCTCGGAAGACCAAGTGTTACGATTGATTTTCCCTCGTTTGCTTTCGCTTGCGGAGCGTGCTTGGCATAAAGCGGATTGGGAAGGGCGTCGTATTAACCAAAAAGAGTTAAACAAGGACTTCTCAACCTTTGCCGCAGCCTTGTCTTTAAAAGAGATTGCAAAGTTACAAAACGATGGCATTAAGCCAAACCTTCCAGTTCCTGGTGCCAAGGTGGTGCTGGGTAAACTTGAAGCGAATAGTGCGTTCCCTTATCTTACAATTGAAGTGAGCTTAGACAATGGCGAATCTTGGCAGCCTTATACTGATCAGATGAGTGTCTCAGATGAAAGTAAGGTATTGTTGAGAACGCGAGCCGGAGAAAAAAATACGAGCCGTGTCACAGGGTTGAAATAAACCCTCGTATTCAGTTTATCGCAAAAAAGGGCACTGGCCCTTTTTTGGTGATAGTTTTGCTCAAATTCTAACTGGTAATGAAATAGATTTTAACGTAAAGTTAAATGTCAGCGCTGTCATTTTTGTAAAGAAAGCAGTGAGCAAAGCAAAAAATAACAAGGCAAAAAGCCATACAAACAATAAACGATGAGTAATGTTTATGGAAGCTACCGTGTCGAATACAACAAAACGAAGTAACGCGATCCCTATGGCAATTGTCGCCGCCATGTTTTTTATTCTTGGCTTTGTGACTTGGCTTAATGGGTCGCTAATGCCATATTTGGAGCAAGTATTAAAACTAACTCCTCTCCAATCTTCATTTATTCTTTTCTCTTTTTATATTGCGGTGACATTTACCGCGGTTCCTTCTGCCCTAGTTATCCGCAAGGTGGGTTATAAAAATGGTATGGCCATCGCAATTGCGATGATGATGTGTGCGGCGTTGCTATATATTCCAGCGGCTAAAACACAAATGTTTGCATTGTTTTTGTTTGCTCAATTTACTATGGGTATTGGGCAAACATTATTACAAACTGCTGTAAATCCTTATGTGGTGCGTATTGGACCTGAAGAGTCAGCAGCTGTGCGCGTAAGTATTATGGGTATACTGAATAAAGGTGCTGGTATTGTTGCGCCGCTTGTATTTACCGCGTTGGTGCTGAGTAACTTTACTGATATGGCAGGTAAAGAGCTGACTCAAGCTGATATCGATGCAATGGCAAACGGTCTTATCGGGCCATATTTAGGCTTGGCTGCATTTATTGGTATTTTTGCCTTGGGTATTAAGTTTGCACCACTACCTGAAATAGAAAAAGATGATGAAGAAGAACATGGCTCAGTGAGAGAAGCGCTATCTCATCCTAATCTAAAGCTTGGTGTGATCGCACTGTTTTTGTATGTTGCGGTTGAAGTGATTGCTGGTGATACGATTGGTTCATTTGCGTTAGCGCTGGGTGTTGAAAAATATAGTGTGATGACCTCTTATACTATGGCTTGTATGGTTACGGGCTATATTTTGGGTATTATATTGATCCCGAGAGTAATATCGCAGGAGAGGGCGTTAACAGCATCTGCCGTGCTTGGTGTGCTTCTCACGCTCGCAATTTCATTTGGCAGCCCAGACTCATTTGTCATTTCAAATCTATTTGGATTATCAGCGTTGCCTGATATTCTATTGATGGTCGCTATTTTAGGTTTAGCAAATGCCATTATGTGGCCTGCTATTTGGCCGCTCGCATTATCTGGACTTGGCAAGCTAACCAGTGTAGGCTCTGGTTTATTGGTTATGGGTATTGCCGGTGGTGCATTCGGTCCAGTATTCTTAGGTTTAGCTAAGGGCACATCTGGCACAGTGGAATCACAGCAAATTGCACACCTTGTAATGTTACCTTGTTATCTATTTATAATCTTCTACGCTGTGAAAGGTCATAAGATCAAAAAGAAAGCGTAGCAAGAAAATGTAAAGCATTTCTATGTATGTAGAAATAATCCCGTGTGTGATGCCACCTGAATAAGGTGGCATTTTTTTATGCCTAAATCACTCCCTTACCTGCAAAACCGGCTTAATGCTGAGATCTTTTTCGCGATGTAAAATCGCTGCTACGCTGCTGTCTGGTGCTTATTGTTTGGTGTTGGTCGTGTAGGAGCTACTTTATGTAGCAAGGGTTTTATTCTTAAGTCGCGATATAAAATCGCTGCTACACAGATATTTAGTGCTTATTGTTTGGTGTTGGTCGTGTAGGAGCTACTTTATGTAGCAAGGGTTTTATTCTTAAGTCGCGATATAAAATCGCTGCTACGCTGATGTTTGGTGCTTGTTGCGTGTTGCTTGTTGTTTAGTGTTGGTCGTGTAGGAGCTACTTTATGTAGCGAGGGTTTTATTCTCAGTCGCGATATAAAATCGCTGCTACGCTGATGTCTGGTGCTTATTGTTTGGTGTTGGTCGTGTAGGAGCTACTTTATGTAGCGAGGGTTTTATTCTTAAGTCGCGATATAAAATCGCTGCTACGCTGGTGTTTAGTGCTTATTGTTTGGTGTTTGCCGTGTAGGAGCTACTTTATGTAGCAAGGGTTTTATTCTTAAGTCGCGATATAAAATCGCTGCTACGCTGATGTTTGGTGCTTGTTGCGTGTTGCTTGTTGTTTGGTGTTTGCCGTGTAGGAGCTACTTTATGTAGCGAGGGTTTTATTCTCAGTCGCGATATAAAATCGCTGCTACGCTGGTGTCTGGTGCTTATTGTTTGGTGTTGGTCGTGTAGGAGCTACTTTATGTAGCAAGGATTTTATTCTTAAGTCGCGATATAAAATCGCTGCTACGCTGATGTTTAGTGCTTGTTGTTTGGTGTTGGTCGTGTAGGAGCTACTTTATGTAGCAAGGGTTTTATTCTTAAGTCGCGATATAAAATCGCTGTTGCTTGTTGCTTGTTGCTTGTTGTTTAGTGTTGGTCGTGTAGGAGCTACTTTATGTAGCGAGGGTTTTATTCTTAAGTCGCGATATAAAATCGCTGCTACGCAGATGTTTGGTGTTTATTGTGTAGGAGTGATGTGTGCGTAAAAATATAAAATGGGAATGAATTTATAAAAAGAGTGGGGCGACTGATGGGACTTGAACCCACGACAACCGGAATCACAATCCAGGGCTCTACCAACTGAGCTACAGCCGCCACAAAAGACTTGAACACCTTGTCTGGTGTGGCGCGCATAATACATAAGTTTTTTCCAAATGCAAAGGGAAATATCGAAAAAACTTAATAAAAATTTTTTTTCGGAGATTATTTCCGCATACAGCAAATATTCATATATCCTATGTATGATCCAGCCGATCTAATGATAAATAACTGCTTAATATAAAAAGGGGGATGAGTATGGAAGCTGTTTGGAAATGGGTTAATGAGAACTCAGATTTAATCTTACACTATGTGCTTCAAGGCGTTATAGCACTAATAATTTTCTTCGTTGGCTTAAAACTAGCTAAGCTTAGTGCTGATCTCACTGAAAAAGCATTTGGTAAACGCAAAGTAGATAAAGCGGTAGGCTCATTCGTTGCCAATATTGCTTATGCGATTGTTTTTGCCGCGACGCTGCTTATGGCATTATCTCAGGTAGGTATCGAAACCACCTCATTCATTGCTATTTTAGGTGCCGCAGGCTTGGCTGTTGGTCTTGCCCTGCAAGGCTCACTTTCTAATTTTGCATCTGGCGTACTTATTATTATGCTGCGTCCGTTCAAGTCAGGAGACTATATTGAAGCTGGCGGCAAAGCCGGTAGTGTACAAAAGATAGAAATCTTCTCTACAGAGCTTCGTACTCCTGATAACAAAGTAATTGTAATGCCAAACTCTGCCATTATGTCCGGTGCGATCGTTAACTACTCACGCGAAAAAACACGTCGTATTGACCTTGTAATTGGTGTTGGCTACGACGCCGATCTACGAGAAGCAAAAGCGGTATTAAAGTCTGTACTAGACAATGAATCACGTATTTTGAAAGAGCCAGCTTATACGGTAGCAGTGCTGGAGCTTGCCGACTCAAGTGTTAACTTTGTTGTTCGTCCTTGGGTTAAAACAGAAGAGTACTGGCCAACGTATTTCACGCTTGTGGAAAATATTAAGATTGCGCTAGACGAAGCTAATATTACCATTCCATTCCCGCAAATGGATGTTCACCTACACAAAGATCAGTAAAAGGTTAGTTAGAAATGAAATTGAAGGTTTTAACCTGTTGTATTCTTATGGCTGCCAGCGCTAATGCTGCAGCAGAAGGTAAAGCTAAGAAACCACAGAAAGTTTGGGATGTAACCAGTGAAGTTGGTGCGATAATCACCAGTGGTAACACTGAGACAACAACGCTTAAAGGCGGGATCAAAGCTAAACACAATCTAACTAACTGGAACAATGAGTACAAGTTAGATGGCTTCTATAAAGAAGACACGCGTGAAAACGATGCTGGTGTAGACATTACATCTCGTACCAATGAAAAATACTCCGCGTCAGTTCAAGGCAACTATAAGTTAAACGAAGATAATAGCCACCTATTTGTGTTTGGTTCTTATGTTTCAGATTATTTTGGTGCTTACCGTAGCGAAGCAGTTATTTCAGTGGGTTACGGTCAACGTTTATTCGAAAATGACGATATGTATCTTAACGCTGAAATCGGTCCTGGTGTAAAGCGCTTCGAGCACCAAGACGATAGCACTGAACTTGACGATGATGGTGAATTGTTAGCAGGTACTTCTGAAAGCGAGTTCATTGGTGTTGGTAAACTAGATTACCAGTGGCAAATCTCAGAAAATGCGCGTTTTACACAGCTTATCGCGATTGAATACGGTGATACAAATACTAAGACAACCTCTGAAACGGCGCTGTTAACCAAAATAAATGGTTCGCTTCAAATGAAAGTGGCATATAACATTATCCACAACTCTGACGTAGCGGATGGCAAAGAAAATACTGATACAGAAACTTCACTTACTTTGGTTTACAGTTTCTAACAAGTATCTTCCCAAAGGGCACTCATGTGCCCTTTTAATTCTTCCAAACTTCGGTAGAATGCTCAAAGTTTAACAAAAGTCTATAATGGAAGAGATTTCAGTGAAGTTCTTCAGAATAATATTGCTCTCAGTTTTTATTCTTATATCGCATCAATCAGTTGCGATGACACCAAGCAAACAGCAAATAGAACAGTTCAAAAAGCTCCCTAAAGCTCAGCAGGAAGCCCTTGCGAAGCGCTATGGCATCGATCTAAGTACTTTAGATAGCAAAACATTAGGCAATAAAGAGAAAGAAGAAAAAGATACTTCGATTCAACCTCGAAACAAAAATGGATTGCTGGAAGAGGAAGAAGAGGAAGATAAGTTTAAGCCGAAGCAGGAAGAGCTAAAGCCTTTTGGTTATGAGCTTTTTGCAGGTGAGCCTTTAACATTTATGCCTTCTGAGTTGGCTGCAATTCCTGATACTTATTTGTTGGGTATTGGCGATCTGGTGAAGATCAATTTGTATGGTAAAACCAACGAAGAACATGAAGTTCAAATTGACAGAGAAGGGCGTCTTGCAATTCCAAACCTGAGCCCGGTTCACGTTATTGGTTTGTCATTTAAAGAGCTAAAAGCACTGATCACAAAAAAAATATCAGAAGAAATGATCGGAGTTCAAGCTTTTGTCTCGATGGGTGAGCTAAACCCTATGCGCATTATGGTAGTGGGTGAAGCATACAAGCCTGGTAGTTATACGGTTTCACCGCTTGCGACAGTGACCCATGCGCTATTTGTTTCTGGCGGTGTAAGTGATAGTGGTTCGCTTAGAAAAATTCAAGTAAAGCGAGCGGGTAAGCTAGTTACCACATTTGATTTATACGACTTATTGCTGTTTGGTGATAGCTCTGATGATGTAGTCCTAAAGCCTGGCGATGTTGTATTTATCCCGCCTGCAGCTAAGAAGATTAAAGTAAAAGGTGAAGTTAACCGCCAAGCCATCTTTGAGCTTAAAGAGTCAGACACGCTTGAGAGTGTGATGGCGATGTCAGGTGGTTTCAAAGCGAACGCAAACAAGTCAAAAGTAGTCGTATCACGTTACAACGGTGATGGAAGGCGCATTACCCTGAACTACAACTTTACTGAAAATACCAGTTATAAGCCGCAGAACGGTGATGAAATATCAGTCAATGCCGCATCAACTCGTTTTCAAAACACTGTAACTGTGGTTGGTGCAGTAACTAGCCCAGGGCATTATGAATGGCACCAAGGTAAGACGCTAAAGGATGTATTTAGTGCGCCAAGGGAAGATTTGTTATCTATCGCCGACTTCGGGTACTCACTGATTATCCGTGAAGTAAACTTTGAAGGCGACATCGCTATCCATCAGTTTTCTTTACAAGATATTTTTAACGGTAAAGCGGGTGATATAGAGCTCGCGTCTAACGATACAATCGTCGTATTTAGCCGCTACCAGCTTAAAGAAGAAGAAGAACAGTTATTAGAAGACCTCGCGTATAACAAAGAGCAACTAAAATTGCGTGAAAATGTAAAGCTATGGGAGCAGTTTGAGCGTGATGAATTTTTAAAATATATCGGCTTAAAAGAAGATGAGCTGTTCGAACTTGAGGAAGAAGTTGAACTGATCACAAGTATTGATGCATTGTTCCAAGAGCCAAAAGAAGTAGAAGACGAAGAGTATGCGGTTTTTAGTCGTCAAAAGCTATTAGCGCCTATTCTAGCTAAACTTCAAAGACAGGCAACCCCAACGGAACCAGCGCAATTATTTGCTATAAATGGCCAAGTTAAGTTTCCAGGTGTGTATCCTTTATCAAAAAATGCGAACTTCCAAAAGGCGGTACGGGCTGGCGGTGGATTTCTTGAAGCGGCTTATCTTGAGCAAGTTGAGTTAACACGAGTTGTATACGACGATGGTAAACAGGTTGAGCATATCCAGTTTAATGGTGTAAATGAACTGGCGGATCCGACACAGGCGTTAACCAGCAAAGATACTGTAAACATCTTCCCTAGACCTAATTGGCAGGAAAGGCTTCAAGTTAAAGTTGTGGGTGAAGTTAAATTCCCTGGCACCTATACCATCAAGCGTGGTGAGACGCTTGATAGCCTGCTTGAAAGAGTGGGTGGTTTTAACCAGTTTGCACATAAAGAAGCGGCTATTTTTACTCGTGAGTCCATTAAGCGTAAAGAAACTTCACAAATTCAACGTTTAACGCAAGAGCTAAGACGCGATATTATCACTAATACTTTTCAGAAGAGCGCGACTGCGAATACCTCAATGCCATATGAAGATATGGATAAGATTTTGAGAGATTTATCTAAAGTTGAAGCGTTAGGACGTCTTGTTATTGATTTAGACAAACGCTCGACACAAGCATTACAGCTAGAAGATGGAGATGCGCTATATATTCCTGCGATGCAAGACTCTGTCAGTGTTATTGGTGAGGTCAACTTGGCAGCAACGCACTTATTTGATTCGTCTAAATCAGTTGATGACTATATTAAAGCGAGTGGTGGTCTAAAACAAAAAGCGGATGATGAACGGATCTATATTATCAAAGCTAATGGTTCAGTAGAGCTCCCAGGCTCAGGGACTTGGTTTGCTGTGAGTAGTCATGCTAACCAACTAGCTCCTGGTGATACGATTGTTGTACCGCTTGATGCTCAACATATTGATAGTCTGACGCTATGGAGTACAGCAACACAGATTATCTATCAACTAGGTCTGGCAGCCGCGTCGATTGCTACGTTGAACAATAATTAGTAATTAACAAAATTTGATTAAAAAAGGATACGGGAAACGTTTGTTTCCCGTATTTACGTTTTATGCAGAAATTAAAAAAGCTCATCATTAAGCTAATTGAAACGACACAGCGTATCGTGAGACCTTTGTTCATAGGCTCTCCAACGCTAAGCCGTCTTTACTACCTTCTCTTTGACAGAGCATTTGGGTATGAGCAGCAAGCAATACTAAAAGCCAAGATCCAGTATGAAAAACATCAAGGTATTCAAGATAACTCAAGTGCTTTGCTGCGTCGTAATATTCATCGTCTAGAGAAGGGCTTGATCATGCGCCCTCGCAAAAAGGTTTTTGCATTAGATTATATTGAAGAAACGGTTTCTGTTTATTTGCGAGCTGTGAGCCTTGCGCATTTTGAGCGAAGTGACTTGATTTGGGCTCACTCAGTTTTGTGCCAATTTTTTGCTGTTTGTGACGTCGAACATCCAATTATTAAAGCCAGTTTTGCAGCTTTTAAAGCAGTTGACTTTGATGGGGAGAGTAGCTCTGTACCGTACTCTAGTAGTGAAAGAGCGGCCCACGAGATTAGCCCAAAGCAATTTAAAGCACTATGTAAAACAAGGTGCTCAGTTCGATGGTTTGAGCAACGAGAGGTTGAAAGGGAACTCCTTATTGAAGCTTTATCTATGGCCACTGAAGCACCAAGTGCATGTAATCGACAGGCTTTTGAATTTATGTGGATAGATGACGAAGCCACAAAGCAACAAGCGGTCAAATTACCCGGAGGCACAGCGGGGTTCGCATCTCAAATCCCCTGTCTACTGGCGGTAGTTGGAGATTTGTCGGCATACCCGTTTGAAAGAGATCGTCATGTTATTTATATTGATGCTTCACTAGCGAGTATGCAGTTTATGTTGGCATGTGAAACATTAGGACTTTCTACTTGCGCGCTAAACTGGCCAGAGCTACACACTTTAGATAAGCGAGCTGCAAAATTGCTTAACCTGCCACAACATAAGCGGATCGTGATGTTTATTGCGGTGGGATACGCTCTTGAAGAAGGGGGAATTCCATTTTCAAATAAAAAGTCGCCAGAAAAGTTACTTACACACCCGGATTTAAACAAACGTGATTAATATTGAAATAAAAGGTGTTCAGTTCTCGAATAAAGGGGCTGAGCTAATGTTGCTGTCTATTTTAGCGCAACTAGAAAAAGAAATAGGTGAATATAATTTAGTATTGTCACCTGGGCCCAACTTACCTTATAAAAAAAGAGCGCAACTAGGGGCCTTTCAAAAGCTAAGTTTCAGAAGGGGGTCTGTCGATCTAACGGGTTTGTTCGGTAAACTGCCTCACATTATCAAGCGTTTACTTAAGCGTTATGGCATAGTAACAGAGGCTGATGTAGATGTTATTCTAAATGCAAGTGGGTTTTCTTATGGAGATCAGTGGCCGCTAAATGATCTGAAAAACGCAGCGAAAGAAGCGGTTAGATTCAAAAAAGCGGGCAAGCCATATATGGTGCTACCGCAAGCGCTAGGTCCATTTAAAAAAGCCGACCACGCAGCAGCAGCACGTACACTGATCAATGCGGCATCAAAAGTGTATCCTAGAGATAAAGCTTCGTTTCAAGCGTGTGAGGCCTTAAATAGTAGTGGCTCTTTACAGCAAAGCCCTGACTTTACTGCACTAATTGAACCGGAAATAATTGAACCATTTGCAACTAAAACAGTCTGTTTTATTCCGAATAATAAAGTTGTTTCAAGCTATCACCATGAAACTGCTCAAAGTGGTACTGAAGCGTATATTGGATTTTGGCGTCATCAAGTCGAGCTTTTTCAGCAATCTGGTTTTGATGTGGTTTTACTTAATCATGAAGGTGTGGAAGATAGGTTACTGTGTGAGACAATAGCCAAAGGTATAGAAAGCAAAGTAGATATCGTCGACGGCCTAGGTGCAATCGAGATAAAAGCATTTTTGGGGCGTTGTGATGCCGTCGTCAGTAGTCGCTTTCATGGTTGTGTAAGTGCACTATCACAAGGTGTTCCTTGTCTTGCGACGAGCTGGAGTCATAAGTACGAAATGCTGTTCGAAGAGTATGGTATTGAGGAGAATATTCTTGATTACCTTGCAAGCACTGAAGAGGTAAGTGCTAAAGTTGAGCAATTTATAAATGGGCTAGACGAGCAGAAAAATGCAAGTAGCGCTCACGCTGCACAGGTCAAGAATGAAAATAACGCCATGTGGCAAAGTGTAATTGCTGAAATTAATAGTTATCAGTCGAAATTAAGCTGATAGAATAGTCGAAATATACACCTATAGGCATGGTTGCTAAATTTCGTAGCGATGAAGATTACTTGTAGGTAAAAACATATACTTTTCATCAAATATATAGGAGCTGAAGATGAAGAAACAACGAGGTTTTAGCTTAATGGAGCTGTTAATCGTATTGATTATTCTAGGGTTATTAGGTTCCTTGGTTGCTCCAAAGCTATTCTCTAAGGTCAGTTCTTCTAAGAAGAAAACAGCAGTAGCACAAATGCAAATGTTTGAAACGGCTATTGATACTTATCGATTAGACATGGGGACTGTTCCAGCCACACTAGAAGAATTAAGAAATAGCAATGCGGCGAACTGGGACGGCCCTTATTTACCAAAAGATATCCCCTTAGATCCTTGGGGTAAGCCTTACGTTTATACTGTTCCTGGTGCCCAGAACCGTCCTTACGACATAATGTCTTACGGCTTGGATGGTAAAGAAGGTGGTGATGGTGAAAGTGAGGATATAATTCATAAATGAATGAGTTAGAGAAAGTACTGCTTGAAGACTTTCATGTGGCAGTCAATGACCTTGAAAAGGCGAAATCATACCAAAGTCGCTTTAATGGGCGTCTTGAGCAAATACTCGTGAATATGGGGTGTTTGTCTGAAGATGAGTTATGTTCATTATTTTCAAAAGTTTTTGGTTACGAACCATTTAGACCAGATGAATATTCACAATGGAAAATTCCTGAAGGGTTGGATCCAGAGAAGCTTGAGCGACTAAAGCAGGTTGGTGCGCTGCTTCTTGAGTACAATGAAAGTAACTGGATCATTGCGTGCAAAGACCCGCTATCGATGGGCCTTGCTCATATAGTTGAAGAGGCTTCTGTAAGTTTAACAATATATGTCGCGACTGAGTCGCAACTACAAGAGTTTTTTTTCGAGATAGAGAGCAAAAAAGATTCTCAAGCGATTGAAGAACATTTGACTGGCGATGAAGAGGCTAGGTTACGAGAGCTAGCTTCAGAAGCTCCGATAGTTAACCTTCTTAATTCATTAATTACAAAAGCGTTAGCACGAAATGCTTCTGATATGCATTTGGAACCACATAAAAATAGGTATAGAGTTCGTTATCGTGTTGATGGCGTGCTTCATGAAGTGGATTCATTGGCTCCAAAGATGCAGCTTCCTATTACCACTAGGCTTAAAATTCTTTCTGGTATGGATATCGCAGAGAAGCGTCGTCCCCAAGATGGAAAAATAGAGCTACGTATTGCCAATCAAGAATTGGATATCCGTGTCTCTGCGCTTCCTCTAAACGAGGGGGAAAGTATCGTCCTGCGTTTTTTGAGAAAAGACTCAATTAGATATGATATGTCGGTGCTCGGTTTGTCTGAAGATACTCAGGGACTGATTAGTCAAGATCTGAAAAAGACAACTGGGGTGATATTGTTAACAGGCCCTACAGGGTCAGGTAAAACAACAACATTATATACGTTTCTCAATGAACTAAATACCGAAGACGTAAAAATTATTACGCTAGAGGATCCCGTTGAGTATCAACTTGAAGGGATCAATCAAGTTCAGGTTAACCCAGATATTGGTTTTGACTTTGCAGCAGGTTTACGCTCCATAGTTCGTCAAGACCCAGATATCATCATGGTTGGTGAGATCCGAGACAAAGAAACAGCACAAATTGCTCTACAGTCTGCATTAACCGGGCATTTAGTGTTCAGCACGGTGCATACCAATGATGCGGCAGGGGCATACACTCGATTACTCGATTTGGGCGTAGAGGAGTTTTTACTTAACGCCGCACTTGTGTCTGTCGTTGCGCAGCGATTAGCAAGACGTTTATGTTCGCATTGTGCAGAGCCTGCAGACAATGCAGAGGAACTGATCAATAAATACCCGCTGCAAGAAATAGCAGATATGGCAGGAATTAAAACGCTTAATTTAAAACAGCCTAAAGGGTGCGAGCATTGCAATAACTCCGGCTTTAAGGGGCGTATAGCAGTAAATGAGTATCTTCGCTGTGACGATGAAATCAAGGCGATCCCTAAAAATGATCAGTTTATTGGTAAGGCAAAAGCGCACAATAGGAAATTACAGCGAAGAGATTTAATGGAAGATGGTCTCTTTAAAGTTATTACTGGTGTTACCACAATCGACGAAGTATTAAGGGTTGCAGGGTAATGGAATTTGAGTATAAGGCGATCGACAGCAATGGCTCTCGGCATCAAGGCACAATTGAGGCAAATGATCTAGCGCAAGCTCAACAGCGTCTCAATGCAGATGGCCTTAGCCCGATTGAAATTAAAGCAATTGCTAAAGGAACCGCATTTTCTGGTTTATTTTCACAAAAGGTCACCTTAGATCAGCTTGAGTTTTTTACCAGCGAACTATCTTTGTTGCTAGAAAGCGGCGTTCGAGTAGATAAAGGGATCGATATTATTCGCCAATCCAACACTAACCCTGCTCTGAGTCGGTTGTTAAACCAAATTGCCGGTTCGATCAAAAAAGGAGATTCACTCAGCCAAGCGTTTTCTAAACATGAAGCCTTGTTTGGGCCTTTATACATTAGCCTGCTTAAAATTGGTGAAACATCAGGTAATTTGCCTGAGGTACTAAAGCGCTTAGCCGCGGATCTTAAATTTCAAAAAGATCTTAAGTCTCAGGTTAGCACGGCATTGACTTACCCTAGTGTGATTTTCTTTGTCTGTATGATGGCCGTATATTTTGTACTTACTTTTATCGTGCCGAAAATGGCTGGTATTTTCACTGATCTAAGCCAAGCACCGTGGTATACTCAGATGATAATTGGGATCAGTCAATTTTTTATTGAGTATCAAGCTCTTATTCTTATCGGTGTGACTTTGTCCGTTGTTCTTTCTGTATACGCTCTACAGAAACCAGACGTAAAAAACTGGTGTTATATACAAGTTAGTAAGCTACCTGGAGTAGGGCGCATAATCACAACTTCAGAAAGAATAAGGTTTGCTCAATCTATGTCAATGATGTTGGAGGCTGGACTGCAACTAGATACTACTTTAGAACTAACAGCCGAAACATTGAAGCATCCCGACTTTCGACGAGATTCTAAACAAGCTCTTCGACAGCTAAAGTCTGGGAAGCAATTAGCTGAAGTGCTAGGGAAAACGAGAATATTTCCTGATTTCTTTTTATCTATCATCAAGGTTGGTGAAGAAACTGGCCGCTTACCAACGGTCTTTCAAGAGGTGGCATCACGCTCTCGAAATGATCTAGAACTAGTGATAAAAAAGCTGACAACAATGCTAGAACCACTAATGCTACTTTTCATGGGGGGATTCGTTGGAGGTATAGTCATAACAATGTTGATGAGTATGGTTTCCATAAATGATGTCCCACTGTAAAAAAACATCTGGCTTTTCTTTAATTGAGTTAATGGTAGTGCTTGCTATTGTTAGCTCATTGATGATGCTTACTGGGGGGCTAGTTGTCGAGAGTATCGCAAAGCAAACTCGGATAGTTGAGTTGAAAAAGGTTCAAAATATATTTAAGGTTTTGAGCTACAAGGCTTATTACGGTGGATATAGCTTTGAAATAGAGTTAATTGGTGATCAAATTCATGTGAAGTCGGAAACGGAGGAAAATACTATCAAGTTTAAAGAGCTCCGATTCAAGAACTCTAAAATTGTAATATCAACGAAAGCAAGTATTTCACCTCACAGTTTTATAATACTTGAAAAAAGTCATGAAAGAGAAGTTCAGATTGCTCCGCTATTCGAAACATATAACCAAGGTTAAGGGCTTCACTCTAATAGAAGTGCTCATTGCAGCGATTATTTTATTCAGTTCAATTGCTTTGGTTTCACAATTATTTAAAAGTGCTTTGGTCTTTTCTAGTAAAGCAGCCGAAGTAGCTCAGTTTTACCAATTAGCACCGAGCTTAGTAACATCTATAAAGTCTGAACTAAGATTAGTTGCTTCAACTAAGGAGGCAAACTATGAAGGAAAAGTAGAGCTATTAGGAGAGCGGTTTAACTGGCAAGCACGAAGAATTTTGTTCAATAATGAGCAAGGACGAGAAGATTTTTTTAAGAAAAACCAGCGCTTTGCAGTTTATAACGTGATGGTTACGGGTAGTAAAGCCAATGAGCAATTTGAGTTTGAGGTTGCCACATGGTAGCTAAAACTAAAGGCTTTACTTTAATTGAGTTACTAATTGCGACCAGTATTCTTACTATTGTGATGTTTTCAGGTTATTACAGTTACAGTGTATTTTCAAATCAGTGGAAGTCACGAACAGACTATTACTGGAAAGTAACCCAACGTTCTTTGGCTTTTGATGCAATATCAAGAGTGATCGAGTCAGCTTACCCTTATGTTGTGACCTCTGATAAGGGGGAACCTGCGCTGTATCTATCTGGTGATCAAGATAGGTTAATGTTTATTTCGCGCTCACCACTTTTTAGCCCAGAGAGTGCACTAGTCGAATTTAAACTAATTAATCGAGGGGAAAGTTTTGATCTTGCTTACAATGAATCACCTATGAGCGAACATTTAATTTTAAATCAATCTGATGAAGTTGAATGGAAGTATCAAGCTATATTGTTATCGGGTTTGTCTGATATCAAATTCTCTTATATAGGGTGGGGAGGGCTAGATGAAACCCTCAAAGCTGTATCAACAGATTCAGACCAGCAAGCAAATATTGATTTTAAAACTTACAGGCAGCATGTAATGGAAGATATGAGAATACTACCGTTACAAATTAGAATAGCCATAGAATCAGACGAAGGTAAAAGTGAAATGCATATTGCTTTACCTAATGGTTCCTATGCTGCTTTATTAGCATACTTAAGGGAAGAAGTTTAACGTGGAGAAGGTAAAGGGTATTGCCTTAATTCAGGTGCTTATTATTTCCTTGGTCTTATCGCTGCTAGGTATTTTTATATTACAAACAGGTCAAGAGCAGGTTAAAACATCATCGCAAATAAAAAAGTCATTTGAGTTGCGTCTTCAGCTTGAAAGTACAGAAGCCCTTTTGACGAATGCATTATTAACTGCACCTAATTACAATGATCCCAACAATGTAAATGAAATAGCGACGATTTGGAATTTTCATGGTTCGGTGTTTAAGATTAACGGTGTTGAAGTTTCAATCCAAGATCTAGGTGGTTTAATAAGTTTAAATACAACCGGAGGAGATCTCATTGGAGACTTTCTTGTTTACATGGGGAGTGAGCAAGCGCAAGCTAAGGAGTTTGTAGATTCACTCCGAGATTGGAAGGATGAAGATTCGAGAGTTTTTAGGCAAGGAGCTGAAAGCGAGTACTATAGGAATAGTAATTTAAAAGGTGTCCGTAATGGATATCTCCAGTCTTTAGGAGAGGTGCTGCATATTAAGGGTGCAAAAAAAAATCGCCTAGATAAGTTGCTTCAGTACTTTACCGTTGAGCACGTCTCTGGTTTCAATCCGCTAAACGCTCCTAAAGAGGTAATGGCCTCATTTGTTAAAAACAAATCTACTGTGGAAAAGCTTTTAGAACTGCGTGATAATGGCCAGCTTAGTGCGAATGTTTTCTATAAATATACAGGTTTCTCCAGTGGTGAGTCTCTTACGTTTTCGACTGGAAACTTACTTAGAATAACCATGAGGGTTAAATCCGATGACCAAACGCTTTCTAAGCAATTTATTGTAAATTTGCGTGTAAGGTCAAAACATCGTCCTTTTGTAATGACAGATGTCAGTTGGAATCTTGAATGAAGTTTATAAACGATATCACAAAATATTTAGGTGTTCATAAGTTAGTTCGTAACCATGTTGGGTATTATTGCGATAGTATCTATTCACTTTCGGACAGTGGGTTTGTCGAAGCACCCTCTACCCCAAAAGTGTTAATTTTAGCAAGAAAGCATTTTAAGGAAACGTGGCAAACATATCCCTCAGTTAGTCATAATGAACTTAGGTCGATACTAAGCTTACAAACTGAGTTGGAATCAGGATTAGTCAAATTTATACACAAAAAAAATGATGTTCAAGAAGGGTTTGATGTTCAAACTCTTGTCATCGATAAAGAGCTTGTAGATTATTATCCTCACTGTATCTATATCCCGGAAACAGAATTGGTAGGGAGTATGAAAGGAGAAAATGAAAGGGTTTATGAGCTAGAAACACCTATAGGAGTGCTTTATTATTCTTCTGGGGGGAAAAGTTCTAGTGTGTACGAGAATGCATTAGTGAGCAATATAGATCGGTTTTGTTTATCAATGGGCATCTCAGATTCGAAGGAAAAAGTCCGGCTAAATCAGAACGACTACTCAGGTTATTTAGTAAAAAAAATAGAAAATATCAATTTAACCGAGCTAATTAATTTGGCTGTATTCGATAGCAAAAGAATCTTTAATTGGAATTACGTCCATGGGCTATACCTTGTTCCTCTTTTTACTGCACTTTTAGTTGCTGTGGGGGCAAAAGTTTTTACTAGTATTGAGTTATCAAAACTGAATTCAGAAATTACTGAAAACTCTGCTCAAATTGAAAACTTGCTGTCGCAAAGCAACAAAGTGGAGCAGCTTAAAAGATATGTAATTCAGACCAATAATAACTTTAGTCAGTATCCGCAAGTGCATAAAAACTGGCAGATCGCATTTGAAGCCATAAATAGTGGAATGGACATTCAGCAGTTTTCTGGTGAAGATAATAACGTTACGATTAGAGGGTTTGCGGATTCAGCCTCTCAAGTTTTAGAGTCTATAGCTCGCTCCTCGATGATAGAGAGTGCTCAGTTTTCTGGTTCGGTTATGAAATCTGGAAAGAGAGATTATTTTGTATTAGAGCTTAAGGTTAAGAAGACGAATGAAAACTGAGCTTTTAAAGTATAGGCATTACCTATTAGTACTTTTTGGCTTATTGCTATACATGTATGTAATAGAGCCTTTGTGGTACTCCGTAAAAGAAGATATTCAAGAGCAAGTTTTATTAGCACAAAGAACACAGAAAATTAATTACTTAGTTAATTCTCAAAAAGAAATTGAGAGCAATCTAAGTGCATTACTAACTAGTAGTGCACAGATAAAAGATTACGTATATCCGTATTCGAGCGAGTCTGATTTTAAGCTTAAAGCCCAAAGCCGTGTTGAAAGGTTGCTTACTTCACTGGATTGCCAAGTTGAAAGTGTCGGGTGGGGCGGGCGTGATGAACTAATTGATAAAGTTGAATGGTACTTGGATGTTAGATTTCGAGGTACACCTGATTGTGCTTTACGGTTTACAAGAGAATTTGAATCTCAAACGCCCCTAGGTAGAATTAAAAGTTATTCTTATGCTGGAAGAGAAGTATCCGGCAAGCCAAACAACCGCATGGTCATCATGTTAAAGTTGGTATTTTGGCAAAATAATAGGGAAACACTATGAAGTGGTTTTTAGTGTTGTTGAGCGTTAGTACGGTTGTGTTTATGTTATCTGGGCTTGAACTCGCTGGCCAACAAAGTAAAGACAAAGAGTTACCTGATAACTCTACTACTATAAATTTCGTGCTGCCAACTCAAGTTGCAGAATTAGAAGTTGAGCAACAGTGGCTTTTTCGGGATAAATTACCCGAAGAAAGTGCCGAAAAGAACGATAAAGAGATGAAACCTGCAGAAGTAGAGGGGGGGCTCTTGATAGCCGGAGAAAGTTATCAATTTTTAGGTATTTTTCAAAAAGGTAAGAACCCTTTTGTAGTTTTGAAATCGAAGGATGCTGAGCTATTTAAGTTAGAAAAGGGAGACGAATTCAAAAGCTCTAAGCTTGTTGATATCAAGGGTAATGAAATTACTGTGATTAACAGCGAGAAAGAGTATAAGTTTAAATTGTTTGAGAGAAGTAACAATGGCTAAGACAATAACTAAATCGACAATCATGCTGGTGCTTGCCTTTAGCCTATCAGGGTGCAATTCGACTATAGATCGTAACAAGGAAGTGAAGCAGGTTGTTGTCGAGACCTCCTATTTGAATACAGATAAAGTCGCTATGGAGAGTCAGGCGTTTGAGACAACGAATGAACAGGATAAAAAAGGTGGTATTCAAAGATTAAGCTCTCTTTCTGATATAACCTCGAATGGCAATTTAAATATAGACTTAGCTCGAGACTTTAGCGATAAAGTCGAGCGTAAAATATCAGTCAATGCACTGCCTTTAAATGACTTTATCCATTACACTTTTGGTGAATTGCTGGATGTTTCTTATCTCGTTGAAGCCAAGGTTAAAACGACTGAAACACCAGTTACGCTGGAGTTGAAAGAAAGTGTGTCAGAACAAAAGCTATTTGGCTTGATTTTGCAGGTACTATCTCAAAATAATGTTGCTGTATCAAAAAGTGAGGGGGTGTATTATCTTCATCACTTAGCTAGCGATGGTCGTCAGAATCGAGCGTTTGGCTTTGGCCGCAACCCGAGTGATGTACCTAATGTGGCTACTGAAGTCGTACAGCTAGTGCCGATTCGATATGGGATGCCTCCAAATTTAATTAATATTCTTTCGCAACTTGTTGATGCTGAAGTTTTGTTTGATAACGTGCAGTCAATGCTTACTATTCAGGGAAAAAGAGAGCAAGTTTCGCGCGCTATTTCGCTAGTGTCACTTCTTGATAGCCCCGTTGTTTACAATAAAGCCACAGCTATGCTGACTTTTGAATATATTAGTTCAGAATCTTTTATTGAGAAAGTAACGGGGATCTTGAAAGAAGAAGGTATAATTGTAGCTGATAATTTAAGGCAGGCGAGTGTAAAATTCATACCGCTCGAACATTTGGGGAAAGTTGTAGTATTTGCCACCAGTGATCAAATTATTGATCGCATTAGTTATTGGAGAAATGAGCTAGATAAACCTTCAGTGGGGGCTGAGCAAAGTTTTTATATATATCATCCAAAGTTTGCTAGGGCGTCAGACCTAGGTGAAAGTTTAGCACCGCTATTAGGAGGGAGCTACTCGAAGAATGATAGAGGGTTTGACGAAAATAGTTCAAGTAGTTCAGCATCTACTCGTTCTAATAATACGAGACAAAGTTCATCAAATAAAAGTAGTGAAGCTATAGAAGGTGAGCAGATACGTTTAGTTGTGGACGAAAGAGCTAATGCGCTAATTTTTTACTCGACGGGGCGCCATTATCAAGAGCTACTGCCAATAATCAATAAGCTAGATATCATGCCTAAGCAGGTAATGATGGAAGTAGTGATTGCTGAGGTGAAGTTAACTGGGTCGTTCTCAAAAGGGGTTGAATATGCGCTGCGAAGTGGAGCCAGCTCATCTTCAGAGCGCTTTAACTTTAACTCAAAGGACGGCTTTAACTACTCTATCGTTGGCTTGCCTGGGACGTTTAGCATTAATCTGAATCAATCTAATGGGCTAGTGAATGTTTTATCAAGACCTTCTTTATTAGTTAGAGATGGGGTATCTGCTAATATAAGTGTAGGGGATGACATTCCAACGGTTGGAAGTACTACAACTGACCCAATTAGTGGAGACCGGCAGACTACAGAGCTACAATATCGAAAAACTGGAGTTAATTTAACTGTCACACCTACGGTCAATGCAAAAGGTACGGTAATTATGAGTATCGAGCAGAATATCTCAAATGTATCACCGGACAGTAGTGGGGCCGCTGGAAATCCCGCAATTTTCGAACGAACATTATCAACAGAAGTTGTAGCATCAGATGGCCAAACTGTAATGTTAGGTGGTCTGATTAGTGAAAACTCCTCAAAAGGAGCTACCTCTATTCCTCTTTTGGGTGATGTACCACTTCTTGGGCATTTATTTAGAAGTGATAATTCGTCTAGTGATAAGACCGAGCTTGTGATTTTAGTTACTCCAAAAATTGTTCATGACACAGCCGATTGGGAAAGAGTCAAAGAGAGCTTCCTTCTAGGGCTAGAAAATGTGAAGTTTTAAAAAAAAAGCTAATTTGAGTTGAAAGTTCTGTAGTTAAACGCTAAGTTAGAGGCCAGTTTATGGTGGCAATAGCTAAAACAACTTTGTGCAGAACAATAAAGCTAAGGCCAAATAAGACTAACATTCGAGTCGTAATAAAATTTTAACCTACAGAGAGTAGGGTCTATTGTTGCGCTTGAGTTTTGACACGAAAAATAAAGAGCGAGTTACTTAAATAACTTGCTGTGTAAAAAGTAAGCAAAACGCGTTGTTTATGTGTTAATTACTTGACATGTATAGATACACGCCTTAAATTTGCAATGCTCCGGCAAAACTCCAGCTGGAAATAATAAATTTGGCTTTATGTATTCATTAGCATAAAGTCAGTTTCATGAAACTAGGAGAATGGAAATAATGAAACTATTCAAAAAAGCACTAGTAGCAACAGCAGTTGTAGGTGCATTCGGTGCGCAAGCAGCGACTATCTCAAGTGATGCGCTTAAAGTATCTTCTGAAGGTATTGCAGCTAAAGTTGCAAGTTCTGCAAGCAAAGTATCTTTTGACATCGTTGTAGATAAAGAGCACCCATCTTCGTCTGTTATCACTTTATCTTTTGATAAGAACGTAGACTTAATGAGCACGCTTGGTTGTACTGGTACAGTTACTCAAACAGTTAGCGGTGGTAAAGCTTTCTGTGGTAGCATCGGTTTTGATTACGGTACAGGTAGCTTTACATTTGATAACGTAACAGTTAAAAATGGTGACGCATCTAAAGGCGAAACTGATTCAATCAGCTTCAAAGTAAACCTAGGTAACCCACTAACAGCTAACTCAGCATTCCGTGTAGTACTAGGTCAGCACGATTTCGATACTACTACAACTGGTACAGATACGGTGCACGTACTAGGTGCTTCAACGCTTTCTTATAAGTCTGAAAAAGCTGATAAGACAGTTATTGAAACAGGTACTGGCGTTCTTGCTGTTGAAGCAAATCAGTTTGCGTTTGACGTAACAACAAAGCTTGACGGTGTTATTGAGCGTAATGACGCGACAGCTTGGAAAACGACTGGCTCTGTAGCTGGTAACGAAGTTGATGAACTTAAGTATACATTCACTAACAAAAGTACACTTCTACGTGCAATCGCTGTAAACAGCGTAGTAGCGAACTTTGCTGGTAACTTTAAAAATGTAGATAACTTCGCTGACGGTGGAGCTTCAGGTCTAGCTTCAGTTAAGGGTACTGTAACAACATCAGCTACTGCACCTTCTACAGATGCAGATAAAGTAACTGTTACTTTCGCTAATACAAACTTCACTGGCGAGCAGAAAGATACGCTATCTTTCACTAACAAGCTTAACGGTGCTGGTACTCCTGTAAAACAATCTATCCCAGTAACTGGTGATGTGACAGGTTCAGTAGTAATTACTGGTACTAACGCAACACTTCCTGCTGGCGGTTTAACTGTCGAAAGCGGCGTAGATGCTGGTAAGTGGGTGATTGATGCAACTATCATCAACGTTCCTTACGTTCCTGTAAACTATGAAGATACTGATACATTCATCCACTTCGCTAATGAAACTAGCAAAGAAGTTGATGTTATTGTTACAGCTATCGACCAAAATGGTGTTGAATACGGTCCACTTAACTACGGTAAACTAGCTGCTAACACAGTAACTAAGCTTCCTGAGCCTAAGATGGACGAAATCTTCAAGCTAAATGGCGCGAAGACAAAACTAAGCGTTACATTTAACATCGATGCTAACAAAGGCGATGTTACTGCTTACGCTGTTAGCCAAAACAGCAAAGGCCGTACAGAGATCTCTACATCTCAACAACGCGGTAACTAATCTTTACGATTAAAAAAAACCCGGCTTTTGCCGGGTTTTTTGTTTTATCAGAACCTGGAGGTAAAGTTTGTACAAACTGACTATTTTTATTGCGTTATTGTTGTCACCACTGCACTCAAAAGCTCATTGTGAATATGACATAAGTTTTCTTACCAATCCCATTAAAAAACAACAGAGTATAAACCTCTCAGATAAAACAACGCTCCATATTCAACAGCAGCTTTCTAAACAGACAGTGAACAATGCTGTCATTGCGAGTAATGTCACATGTCAAGTACTTGAAGGGGCGAGTTTTTCTGGTGATCAAGCAGAGTTCAAAAAGTTACTAAATAATACTGTTCATGGTCTTATTAGTGCTGAGGCTCAGGACTTGAAAGTGACACTTGTTGGTTCTGACGATGCAGTTTATCAAGGAAAGCATCCAAACTTAGAATATACTTTATCAACAACATTAAGTGGAAATGAGCAAATTATTTATAATCTAACTTTTGTGAACAAGCTGAAAAATGAATCTTTGACTGTTTCAGTAAGCGGTAACATTATAAATAAGGAATTATTAGAGAGTGAGTTTACTCGCATATTATCGAGTTTAGAGTAAGCATTGCGAGTTCATGTTGGCTGAGAGTTAACACAATTATTTTATCTAATTGAGCCATCTTTTTGAAAAGTCAAAGAGGTGGTCAATATTAATGTGTGACTTTGCTATCTAGAATTAAAAAAGAAGGCTTGTTAAGTTGCAAAAAGTAAACAGCTTGAATCTGCGGATAAGCGCTCGTATCAAAACTAATGGCTGATGAGGGATTTTAAATAACTACGTGTCGGAGCAAAAAACACCATAAATCCAATACCTGCAACACCATAAGCAACGACACTGGCAATGGCTGCCCCAACACCTCCATAGTGTGGTATCAATAATATATTAAGCAATACATTCACAACCGCCCCCATTAAGTGGCTATGTAGGCTTAACTTGTGATTGTTGGATAAAATCAACCAGCGGCTCATAAACGCACGACTAAAAATAAAGAGGCAGCCAAAAATATGTACCTGCAAAATAGCAATGCTGCTGCGATATGCGTCACCAAACAAGAACAAGATGATTGGCTCTGCAAGCCACAGTGTCAGCGTTATCACTGCGACTGCCGCAACGGTCGAATAAGCGTAAAAGTGTCGCTGTAATCGCCAATACTGAAATTTATTAGCATGATAGAGGCTAACGAGCCTAGGCATAAATACATTAGCAATTAACACAGGTAAGACATACCAAAACTCAGAAAGCTTCGCCGCAGCGGCATAATAAGCCACTTCCTGATCGCCTATCATACTTGCCAGCATGACTTGATCGATTTTTAAATACATCACGGCGGCAAGACTTGAAAGTAGTAACCACTTTCCTCGGTGAAGTAAGATACCTGCACCTTTGTACATGCGTTTGGCTGTATTAAGTTGTACTTTTTTTAAAGGTGGCTGGCGGCGCAGCAAAAACAGATACGCCATTGCCAGCAGTGCATATTCGGCACCGCTCAAGAGCACCCAAATCACAATCGGCGATTCCCATAGGATTGCTAATATAAGTGCGAGTTTACAGCTAAGCTTTATTAGCAGTCGTGGAACAAGCGTTGTTGCTACTTCCTGCTTAGCGATGAAGAAAAATTCAATAACGGTAGCGGCATTACCTACTTGCAATGCCACGAGCAATGCCACTAGAGCGGCCTCAGTTGAGTCGAGCGCGAGTAACCCGCATAAATAGGCGAGTGGAATGATAGCAACTGAAAATACGAGCCGAACCCCAATGGCTGCAAATAGATAAAACGCTGTATTATTAGGGTAGAGGGTAAAGTATTTGCTGCTGACGTTGTTTAACCCCATTTGGGTAAACACTAAAAACAACGAACCAAAAGCGACAATACTGGAAAATTGACCAAAAAGTTCAGCGCCCGCATATCTCGCCATTAATAGGGCGCTGGCAAAACTAAAAAATAAGACGGTGAAACGTTCAACTACTAATAGCGAGCTATTAATGAGTAGTTTACGCTTCACTCAAATTTCTCCCTTGCCACGTCAATATTTATTTTCTCTTGCTCACACAGTTTAGTTAGGTGGGTTTTGATTTTTTTAGAATTAAAATACTCAGATAGGATGTCTACCGTGTGTTGATTTGCACTACTCACCTGAGCCTGGGTTGAGTTTTGCTGTTCAATAGCGAGCTGACGGCTAAACTTATGTTCAAATCGCTGTCTAAAACTGGCAAGGTTATCAAGAAAGCCAACGAGTGCGAATAATTCTAAATTTTCTATGAATAGATTGTGATTATCCTTCGCTTCAGCCATCGATTTTGGGTAATGCCCGTAAATAAAGGCACTCTGTGTGTT
The DNA here is from genome assembly GCF_040104525.1 of Pseudoalteromonas sp. XMcav11-Q. Lineage (NCBI taxonomy): Bacteria > Pseudomonadati > Pseudomonadota > Gammaproteobacteria > Alteromonadales > Pseudoalteromonadaceae > Pseudoalteromonas > Pseudoalteromonas sp. XMcav11-Q. Next base: position 176,182 of record NZ_JBECOX010000003.1, on the reverse strand, counting down.
TGCCATTTGCCAACCCCTTTCGCCAAAGATGATGGCATCGGCTTCTGCGATTAAGTCATCTGTTGGGTGGTTGGTTGGCGGCATTATCTTTAAATTATTCGTAAGCTTATTAAAGATATAATTTGATTTTAGTCTAGCTACCGGATCTCTAAGTACAGTGATGAATTGTACTTGGCGATATTCATCTAAAATCGCTCTGTTGAGCCCCCAATGGCCGCTAATATAACCACGCTCAAGAGAGAGAAAATAGCGCATTAAGCCTTGGAGTTGAGTGAGGTGATGATGTCCAAATTCGCATTGGTCTTCAAGTGTGTTGATGTCTCTGCCAAAACTTCCAATGCTCGCCGCGATACTTGTATCTCTACATAAACGGTTGTCAGAAGGCGTGGCCAATGCTTTTCGCAGGGCATGATCAATGGCGCTGCCACCACATTTTCCAATATGAACAAATGCTGCTCGTTGTTGTATTGGCGTATTAGTAACAGGCGTAACGGTAAGGTGATAGCCAAAATGGTTGGCGGCATTTCTGACAAGCTGTTTCAGCATAATTAGGAATAACAACATTAAATTTTTCGCTATTCTACCACTTTAGGCGTCAAGCAGAAATAGCCAGTCTCCAACTGGATACTTTCCATTTAAGGATTTTTTTATACAAATTTGAGACATTCTACATAAGTGACTCTTATAAGCGCTTGCTATATAATGCGTCCTTGCTTGCGCCTATCCGGCAAGTGATGAATTATTCTCATATAGGTCATTTTAAGTGGTATTAAGTAACATTATCATTTTTTTTGCAGCTTTTCTTAGTCTGTTTTTTTTCAGAAAGCTGGCAAAAATTATCAATTTAGTTGACGCGCCAAATGAGCGAAAAAATCATAAAGGTCGCATCCCTTTAGTAGGGGGAGTTGCTATTTTCGTTATTGTGTTTTGTTACTTGTGGCTATCTGGCAATGGTATGACCAATGTAGATGTTTATCTTATTTGCGCCGTTAGCTTACTTATCATTGGTGTTATTGACGATTTAATTGACGTTTCATTTAAGTTGCGCCTGATTGTGCAAGCTGGTGTCGCCTTTACGATGATTTTCTTTGCTGATTTAATGCTCTCTCAGGTTGGTCAGTTACTTGGATCTTTTGCTCTTAATATTGGCACGTTTGGAGTAGCTGCTACGGTGATTGCTGTCGTTGGAGCCATCAACGCATTTAATATGGTCGATGGTATCGATGGCTTGTTAGGTGGGCTGGCGACGGTCTCCTTTAGTTCCATGGCTGCGTTGTTTTATCTTGCAGGACTTACTGAACTATTTGCATTTTCTATCGCGATTGTGGTGGCGACATTACCTTATATTTTAATGAATTTAGGGATCCCATTAGGTCGAAGATTCAAAGTATTTATGGGCGATGCCGGTAGTACGGTGATTGGTTTTACTGTGGTTTGGCTGCTACTTGAGGGATCTCAAGGCGAGATTATCGCCATCAATCCAGTGACCGCGTTGTGGATTGCTGCAATCCCGATCATGGATGCTATCTCCACCATAATGAGAAGAATTAAAAAAGGGCAGTCGCCTTTTAAACCAGATCGTGAGCATCTGCATCATATTTTACAACGACTAGGTGTTGGACCAAAAATGACTCTGCTTGTTATTTGTTCAATTGCTAGTCTCTTTGCGCTCATTGGTATACTCGCCCAACTTAATGAGATCCCTGATTACTTCATGTTTTATGGCTTTATTCTTTGCCAGGTAGTTTACAACCAAATTATGCTCAATATTTGGAAGTTAACTGTATTTGCACGCAAACTATTAGGTATTTCGCAAAAACAAGAACAAAACGAAAGTGAAGAAAGCACTGGGCTGTAAGGCTAATTACAGGCTTTCTCCACTGGCTTCTTTTCTGAACGAAAAATAGAACGACTATGCTACAAAAACTAATTCGTCAGGCGGGGATCCTGTTAGGTGGTAACCTATCAGCGTCTATTCTTAACTTTTTATCCGTTGCCATCTCATTAAAAGCCCTAGGGGTTAAATCCTTTGGTGAAGTGACCTTATTGCAAGCATACATATTGGTTATTAGCTTGTGCTTCAACCCTCAGGCATGGCAGGGATTGATACGTTATTTTAGCCTCGAAAGCGATAAAGCAAGATTAATTGTAGCAACGCTCAAATATGATTTTTTGTGTGCGGTTGCAGGTACGGGGATCGCTGTTCTATTTGCTGAGCTCTACGCTGCTAGCTTTGGGCTTGGTGAGTACAGCGAGTTACTAAAGTGGTGTTCGATATATATATTGCTAAACCAAACCAGTGTCGCAATTGGTATACTACGCTACCAAGAGCGTTATAAAGCGTTAGCGTTACAGAGCGTGATTAGTGCAGTACTCTTTTTTGCCTGTGCCTTAGTTGGCTATTGGAAAAACTTAACGGTGAGTTTTTACGTTGCAACCTATCTCATCACCTTAGGGTTGGGCGTCGTTTTTATTCAGTGCTTATGCTTGAGCCAAGTGGTTTCTTTATTAAAGAACAAAGAGAGTACAATCGAAGCGCTCTCTCTGGCGCGAATAAAAGAGTTCACACGCTTCAATTTCACTGTTCATATGACTGCACTGGCAGATATCCCTGTCAAACAGCTCGATAATATCTTAGTGGGTGCGGTGGTATCTGTAGGAGCCGCAGGCGCTTATCGCGTGATAAAACAAATCGCGACGATTTCAACAAAAGTGACAGGTCCCTTGAATCAAGTGCTGTACCCTGAAGTGAATGCGTTATTAGCAAAGAAAGCTTATAGCAAAGTTAAAGGCGCAATGCAGAAAATCATCCTGCTTTTACTCCTCCCTTCTTTGGTTGTTGTCGCGTTGGCAAGTTTTACGACAAATTATTGGATACCGGCAATCTTTTCAGAAGAGTTACTGGCTTATCAGTGGCATATTATTACGTTTTTGTTTATTCACGCGGTTGCGACGGCTTTTACACCAATACATCCGATATTCTTAGCATTAGGGTATGTGAAGCGGTTATTTATGATCACGCTTTTCTCTAATATCATATTATGTATAGGTATTTTAATACTAGGTACACAGATTGAGTTGTGGGGCGTGGTGATCTCGATTTTTATTCAGTATTTACTGACAATTATATGCAAGTTACCGCTGATTTTAACGCGACTAGCAAAGGAACATTCATGAAAGTACTTCACTGCATACCCAATTTTTCAATAACGACGGAAACCTTTATTTATGATCAGGTTGTTGCGATTGAGCAAAGTGGCGTACAGTCTGCGATCCTAACTGCAAATAGAATGAATGAAACGAGTCGCCCATTTGATAAAGTTTACCTATCACCAATCAAGTCAGTCATTAATGAGCGAGTGACACAAGCACTTGCACTTAGGTTGCAGTTGTTGCCTTACATGATTGATTACAAAACTTGGGCGCGCGTAATAGATGAATTTAAACCTGATGTGATCCATTGCCATACTGGGAATGCAGTAAAAATTTGGATGCACGTGAGTGATAAACTGGGTATTAAGATCCCCACGCTTGCATCATTACATGGCTCTGATGTAAACAGTGAACCTTTGATCAGACCTAAGTATCGTGCTGTTCTTGCTGCAGCGGGAAAGAAAGACTTTATTCAATGGACAGTTCCTTCGGAATTTTTAAAGCATAAAACAACGCTAAATCTAAGCGTCCCCGCCGCTAAAATTAAAGTGGTTCATAATGCTTTCAATCCGATGTTTTTGAGCGAAAAAGCGAAGGTTACATTCGATAATTTACGCATTATTTCTGTCGGTCGTTTTATAAATTGTAAAGGGCATCAATTCCTCATTGATGCTTTTTCCATACTGCTGCCCCAATTTCCTGATGCAACATTAACTTTAGTTGGAGGCGGGGCACTTGAGGAGCAACTCAAAGCGCAGGTTCAACAACTAGGTATGAGTGAGCAAGTACATTTTATCGATAAGGTAGAGCACGTTAAGTTGCCATCTTTACTTGCATCACATAATGTCTATGTGCAGCCTTCAATTCGCGACGAAGTAACATTTCAAGAAGAATCATTTGGTGTTGCCGCTTTAGAGGCAATGGCGACCGGGTTACCTACTGTTGTTTCAGATTGTGGCGGGTTAACCGAGCTGGCAGGACTGACAAACACAGCTGCGGTGAAAGTAGCAGAGCAAAAGAATGCAAAATCCATTGCGGCTGCAATCAGTCATTTATTTGAAAATCGAGCGACACTTACAGAAACTGAACGTGCTGAGGTCGGCCATTTATTTTCGTCAGAAATGAATACGGCTGCAATCTTAGAGAGTTATAGTAGTTTAATCAGCTAAATAACGCTTTGGCATCCTTTTATCGTTAATATAGCGAAAGCTCCTTCCGAGCGAGCTGTAAAATCTCTCGGAAGCTTTGTACTCGTAAGAAGCCTGTCCAACAAATTCAGGGGGTTGTGAATATACAATCCATAGCTTATGAGTTTTATGGTTGTGAAAAGAGTCGCACTAAGTCTTCAGCCAGAAAAAAAGGTTCTTTTACATAAGCCGAAGGCTGGTAATTACTCGCACCATTGATGAGCTGAGCAATCGAGTCTATTTGTGTGCAAACCATTGCATAATTATGCTTGTCGACATAGTCTGCTAAATCTGATTGATGCTTATCAACTCTTCCGAAGTTAGGAACAATAATGCACTTCTTACCTATTTCCAATAATTCGAACACGGTTCCTGCCCCAGCATGTGTGATGATAAGATCGGCATCTTTTAATGTGTTTGAAAAGTGGTTCGAAAACCCGAAATACTCACCATTACGTGGCTGAAAGTCACCTTTGCCTATCTGAAAAGTGAAATGGTGTTGGGGGAAAGTTTGCGCAGCCTCATCGACAGCTTTAACCAATGTATCAAATGAAGAAGAACCAACCGTTACTAATATTTTCATAGTCTTCCGCAGTACCTTGCATTCTTATATAGCGCTAACTGCTGTTTGTTTTGCACCCAAAACTCATGGCATAACTTGGACATTACCCTGCCGGTGAAGGAACGGGTGTAAAAGCGGCAAAACGTTTCAACAAATACCACTTTCTTGCCGAACAGCCGTAAAACAATGGACGGAAGTATAGCGATACCAGGGCCGGTAGAGATAATGCCGGTTACTTTGTATTGGCGGCAGACTTGTAGAGTCGTAGTTAGCGCCTTAATTGAACCGTAAATAGCCATTCCAACGGATTTAATGCGGCTTTGCTTATGACGTACATCACCAAGCGTAAAATGCGTGATGGACTGGTGAATTGGTGTAGGCCCCAATGAAACGAAATTGAGTTCGGATCCTACTATATGATCTAACAGAAGGGTCATTTCTTTTTTATGCCCTCCTTCGCCATAAGCTAGGATAACTACGGGTTGCTTTGACATATTTACTGCTTTTTATTTAGTTTTGTAGTGATTCCAAAATATTTGCGTATCTTAACAGTTACTCGCCAGATCCGGCTCATTATATAGAAATAGACGAGATTGATCACGACGAAACTCCAAAACATCACATAATTTGGAACGCCTATAAACTCAGCGACAACACCAACTGTGGCAAACAGTAAAGCGATAAAACAAATAGTTAATAGTGCCTGTCTAGAAGACAAACCTAATCGCATGATAATGTGGTGTAAGTGCTCTCTGTCAGGCATAAAAGGTGACTGGCCCTTTTTTATTCGCCTTATAATAGTAGAAAGTGCATCCATAATAGGAATTGCGGCAATCCAAAGCCCTGTTACAGCACTAAATGAACGAGTTTCGCCTTGCGAGCCTTCTATCAACATCCATACGATAGAAAAGCCTATGACTGTACTGCCAGCATCACCCATAAATACTTTAAACCTTTGTCCAAAGGGGACACCAACATTCATTAAAATATAGGGGATAGTTGCAATAACGATCACAAATGAAAAAGACAACAGCTGAGTGTGGCCAGACATTAGAAAGAGCACCGACATTGCGCCAAATGTAACGGTTGCCATTCCTCCAAGCAAACCATCTATCCCATCTACCATATTAAATGCGTTGATTGCACCAATGACGGCAATAAAGGTAAGCAGATAACCAAGAAAAGGAATGCTGACATCGGAGGGTCCGAAAAGTGAACCCAGATCAATCAAAATGAGATCGGCGTTTATCATCATAATCAGAGACATCAGTGCTTGGATAAGCAGCCTGAGTTTAAAACTTAAGTCTTTTAGGTCGTCCCACACACCTATCAGCAACAAGAAGCCAGCACAACATAAATAAATATATGAATGAGATAAAGTGTTAGGAAAAACATATAAGTAGCTAAAGACTACAACAAAAATAGACAAACCACCGACCAAAGGCACCGTACCAGAGTGTACCTTTCTTTCATTCGGTGTATCGACAAGATTGATCACCTTTGCCAGTTTTCTGAACAAAAACAGACTAATGAATGTAGCAAAAAAGACGCTTATATTATTTATTATCACTTCAAACAGTGCCTAAAATTAGATTGAACCAAAAAGTAGCCGATATCAAAGCGCAAACCAGAGCGTGTCTATAAACATAATTTATCTAATAAAAAGTCATGCAAACGAGCTATGTTAACGCATTGCCAGCGTTTAGTCACATTCGTCTATCAATGCTGGCTAAATTAGTAGTTAGGATACACGAATAATGTAGCCTCTTTCGTTTCTTTTTGTAAATAATAACCCATAAAATACACTCGCTTTTTAAGCAACTGTTACTGCTAGAGCAAAGTTGACCAAAAGTAAGGTATTCCGACAGGCTTTAGTTACCGATATGTGGGCCTTGCTGTAGGTGGATTGTCGCTTTTAATGGGTTGCATTTGGCTACAATTTAACGCTAAAAATACTATTTTAATAAACATTTCGTTTGCTATAATGCCCACCTTTTAGTTAGTCAAAGCTGGTTGAGAAACTCCATGGAAAGTAATGTTGTAGCCGCAGAACAGAGTATAAACTTCACATTTGCTAAGTTAATGAAATACAAATGGGTCGTTATTGTTGGAACACTGCTTTCAGCCGCACTCTCCGTATTTGTAGCGATGGAACAACCCAATAAATATACCGCTAAAGTTTACTTAGTACCATCTAACGCCAAAGAAGGCGGAGGACTATCTAAGCTGGCTGGTCAGTTCGGTGGTCTAGCTAGTATGGCGGGAATTTCTCTTGGTGGCTCAGAAGGAAATGATGTTGATGCAGCGATTGAATTTATGAAAAGTCGCGGCTTTTTGCAGCCATTTATTGACAAGCGTACCTTATTACCTGAAATTCTCGCACTTGAGAAATGGGATTCAAATAATAACGGCTATATCTACAACCCTGAGCTTTACGATGTTGAAACAAAAACTTGGGTAAGAAGCGCCCCTCCTGGCAAACAAGTTATTCCATCAGCATGGGAAGGTTATATTTCTCTGTTAGGCAGCATAGATGTTTTGTATATGAAGAAAAAAGGTCTGGTAGAGCTAAAAGTCACTACCCTAGCACCTGAGTTATCAGTGAATATAACCAACTGGCTTGTTGAAGATATAAATGAATTTTGGCGTACAAAAGACAAGCACGAAGCTGAAGAGGCGATAGAGTATTTAAAACAAAAAGCCGCAGAAACCAGCGTTGCAGAGCTACGTACTGTATTTTACGAGTTAATAGCAGAACAAACCCGTTCAAAATTATTATCGTCTATTGGTGACTATCACTTGGTAAAACCTTTGTCTCCTGTTATCTATCCTGAAGAAAAATCGGGGCCATCACGTGCGCTGATCTGTTTAGGAATTACCTTTATCGGTGGCTTATTGTCTTTGATTGTTGCATTTATTTTAGCGCTTAGATCTAAGGCGTAGTTGGTTATGACAATTACCTCATCTAGAAAACCGTGTGTACTGCTGACAAGTAACCAATATAAGCCAAACATAGGTGGGATTGAAAACTCGCTCTACCATCTTTCTCAAGAATATATCCAGTTAGGATATGAGGTTATTATCGTTACCAGCGACTTAAACCCAGACAACAAGTCACTACCGGACGTCGAAGTTGAAGATGGCGTAACTATTTATCGATATAAAACTGGCCGTGATCAAGGGGTTGGACGAGGGATAAAGCATATTCGCAATGCTATTTCACTTTATAAAACCGTACTAAAAAAACATGACCCAGAGCTTGCGGTTTGTCGTTTTCACTTCAATGTGGTGTACCTAAAGGCACTAGGGTATCAAAACCTTGTATATTTAGTGCCTGGTGTAGTGGAAAACGAGACCAAGGCCAGTTTACGACAGCAAACTACTTTTCTAGGAAAAGTGAAAGGTTCGTTGTCTTTTTCCTTGCATAAATTAATGCAGCGCTGGGCATTTTCTTGCTCTGACAAGCTATTTGTATTTAGTGAAAATATGTTGCAGCAAGTCAGAAAAATTAACAAGGATAAAGCCATCAGAACGTGTAAACCAGGCGTTAGCTTATCACGCTTTAGCCTGGTTTCTCGAAGCGAAAAGCACCAATTAAGAGAACGATTAGGTGTTGCTGATAATGGTAAAGTGTTTTTATGTATTGGCCGGTTTGTAAAGGCCAAAGGCTTTGATACGGCAATTGAAGCATTAAAGTTGCTAGACGGTGATGCAACGTTGTGGTTATTGGGCGAGGGAACTGAAGAACAAGAGCTTCGCGCGTTATGTAACCGCCTTAATGTGGACGCCAAAGTTAAGTTTTTAGGACGCCAAAGTTGCCCTGAGGAATATTATAAGGCTGCTGACTTTTTTATTATGTCATCAACTTATGAGCCGCTTGGACAAACCATTCTAGAAGCCTTATCTTGCGGCTTACCGATAGTGGGAGCTTGTGCAAGTGACAAGGTGATAACAGCCACAAGTGAGATCCTATCATCTACTAACAATATACTACTCGACGCACACTCAGCAGAGTCGTTTGCCGAAGGGATGAAAACCCTTATGGCGCTTGAAGATAGTGACTATGCTCTGTTGCAACAGCAAAATAGAACGTTAGCAGAGCAAAAATTTAGTTGGAATAAACTGGCTAGGGAGTTAGCAAGTGAAGACTAAATTACAATACCTAATATTGAAAATTGCGAATCGCTTTATTAGATCCACGTTGTTGCAGGAGAAAGTTGATAAGTTAGGTTATACGCTGATTATCGATAAGTACCGTGCTCAGGGTGCTGAAATTGGTGAAAACACCATCATTATTGATACCAAACTATCTTCATCTAGTAAGGGGGATCGTTTTTTTATTGGTCGAGATTGTACTATTACAGGGGCAACGTTACTCGGTCATGATGCTTCTCCAACGCTTTTTATTAAAGAGCTTGTTATTCATCCTGAAAGTTATAAAAAAGGCTCAAGGCGCTCGTATCGGTCGCCAATCACAATAGGCGATAATGTATTTATTGGTTGGGGGAGTATCGTTTTACCCGGTGTGAACATTGGCAATAATTGTGTTATTGGCGCAGGCAGTGTTGTAACGAAAGACATTCCAGAGGGCATGGTAGCAGCGGGCAACCCTGCTAAAGTGATAAAAGCCACAGCAGAATATGTGAGCACATATAGAGCTAAGCTCGAAAAAGAACCCGGTAATTTCTGATGTTAAAGCAGTTTTTTGTCAGTAATGAAGCCCCATCTCTAGCGCATAAGTTGTGCTTGCTGATGATGAGCGTCTACTTACTTGCGGATATTGCTGCGGGCTTTACGGTGATCCAGCTTGGTCTCAACCTTAAGCTGTCGCTACTATATAAACTGCCATTAACAGTCTTGATTTTAGTGCTAGTGTTACTGCTGGACGCTAGGTATTTTGTTGCTTTACTCTCTTTGCTGGCAATACTCCTTATAGGTCCTATTTTTCAGCTTGCCAATGAAGCAGATGGCGGCGCGTTCATTAATGACTTTTCAAATGTATACAAGATGCTTATGCCGATATCCATTTTTGTGTACTTTGGCCTGTTGTCAACACGTTGGAAGTCATTCACTGCCAAGTGGTTAGAAAAGATCCTACTTACCAACTTTGCAATATTGTGCTTTAACCTATTACTCGGAGCGCTTGGTTTTGGCCGCTCCAGTTATGAACTCAGAGATGGCGAAACAGCAGGTTCCAATGGTTATATTTATGCCGCAAATGAGTTAGGTGCAACAATGGTGGTGTTGTTTTCTTTTGTACTGCATATTGGTTGGAACAACTATCGTCGCTGGTATCCCGTACTTTCGTTGTTTACTGTGCTTTGTGGTTTACTGGTGGCAACCAAAACAGCGATGCTTGCAGCGGCATTACTGGTTTTTGTTATTCCGTTGGCCAATGAAAGAGAGCGCTTTTTTAAGATGACAAAGCTTAAGCTCTATATGCTGGTTCCTATGACTATAGGTGTTGTTATTATTGCACTGGTTATTACCGACTTACTTGAAGCACTAGGCTTGTATGATCGCTTTATGTGGGTGCTCAGTCAAAAAGGAATATTAGGTATTGTATTATCCGGCCGAGACGAATATGCACGAGATTTGTTGGTCGTCTATGTTGACTATTTAGCGTTCTGGCAGCAGGCTATTGGAGTCGGAACCGCTGGTATTGCAGAGTATCTTCCCATTAAGTATGCTGCCGAAATTGATGCGGTGGACGTACTGGCCTATTTTGGCTTTTTTGGGTTACTAATTTGCTTTGCCTTTTATATATTAACGTTCGTTAAGGCTGCCTCACAGTTTGTTAAATGTAATGCTGTTTACAGTCCAAGTGTTGTTGTTGGTACATTTATTTTGCTATTTTTAGCACAATTAAGTGGTCATGTTTGGATTTCTGGTACGCTAGGGATATCATTTGGGTGTTTTGTTTCATTATTATGGGTTGATAATGAGAAAAGGAGTAACTCGTGAATTCATCTTTACCCCTAGTTACTGTGTGGATCCCAACTTGTAATCGACTATCATTGCTGAAGCGAGCGGTAAAGTCGGTACAAAATCAAACATACAAAAATTTAGAGTTGTTTATAGTTGATAATGGTTCGACGGATGGAACCGTAGAATATTTGCAACAACTCAGTGCGCAGGACTCGCGAGTTAAAATCCACTGCTTTGACACTAATCAGGGTGCTTGCCGAGCGAGAAACTATGCGATTCAGCACGCTCATGGGGTGTATGCAACGGGGCTTGACGATGATGATGAGTTTTTACCTAATAGAATTGCAGAGTTGGTTGAGGCTTTTGACGAGCGTTATGCTTTTGTTTGTAGTGGCTACATTTGGGATTATGGCAAAATTCAGCGTTCTCTTTTGGATTCAAATTTAATCATTGGGATAGACGCTCAACTCAATTTTAATCAAGCGTCAAACCAAGTGCTAACTAAGCGTGAGAGACTGGTAGAGGCAGGATTATTTGATGAGTCGATAGTGTCATCACAAGATTGGGAATTGTGGACGAGAATGATACTGAAATATGGAGCAGGCAAAAGGATCAGCACACCTTCATATATAGTTCATACAGCACATGATAAACCCAGAATTACCGATAGTCTTAATAATCGTATGGTTGGATTTCAGCAGTTTTATGAGCGCTATGGGTATTTAATGTCGAAGTCAAACAAGAAGTGTTTTGACTTTTTGATGCATTACAGTGAAGGCCGTAAAGTCGGCTTTGTTACTGTGATAAAGTTTTTTACTCCTGCTATTGCCACTAAATTGCTTAGAGCTTGGTTGGCCTCGTTATTTCCCAAGCTTGCTAGAAAACGCTTAGAACTCTTTAAAAGGGATGAAAGTGAGTAGAATTTGTTTTATCGCAAACTTATTTCCTTCTAAAAAGGACCCTTCGTTTGGTAGCTTTGTCGGGAAAAACTATGAGCAATTGGAGGCTCAGGGAAATCAAATAGTAAATAAAGTCGTGATTGACTATAGAGCTTCAGGTTTTGAGAAGTTGCTTTGTTACGCCAGGTTTGTTGCTCAGGGCATAAGGGCGATTGCCAAGCGTAACTACGATTATATTTACTTTCACTATCTAACTTATTCAACGCTATGCCTGTTGCCTTTTCTGCTACTTAGTCGACCCAAGTATGTAGTGAATATTCACGGTGATGATCTGGTTGGGGACACTCCCATACACAAGATTATGGGCTTTGCATCATCGCTGATATTAAAGCGCAGTGCTGCCGTTGTCGTACCCTCTTCATACTTTAAAGCTAAGTTGCTTGAATTATATCCTTGGTATCAAGAAAGCAAAATTGTCGTTTCGCCCTCAGGCGGTGTTGACTTTGAGCTGTTTAAGCCGACGGTTATGCCATCTGAAGTCGGATTCACACTTGGGTATGTATCACGGATAGATGAAGGAAAAGGGTGGCAAGAGTTGCTTGAAGCACTTGCCATCATTAAAGCTGCAAACCCTGAGCTGCTTAGTGGTTTTAGTTTAAAAATGTATGGTACCGGTGCACAGGTTCCCGCTTTGCAAGAGCAAATTGCTAAGCTTGAATTAGCATCACTCGTTCGCTATTTCGGTGCCTTAAAACCACATGAACTGGTAGACAAGTATAGTGAGATGAATGCGTTTATTTTTCCAACTCATAGAGAAAGCTTTGGTTTGGTTGCTGTTGAAGCGCTGGCATGTGGCACGCCCGTTTTGGCGTCAAATATTAGTCCGGTCAATGAAGTTGTGATTGACGGTAAAAATGGACTACTTTTTGATGTGAAGAACAAAGAGTCAATTGCGGATAAAATAGTACAGATACTAACAATGAGCCCTCAAGAGTATGATGCGCTTAGCTCAAATACACGGAGCTCTGTTAAACATTACGATGCCAATCAAGTAGCGCAACAGTTAGACGTTGAGTTAAAAACACGGGTTTAAGTTTAGGAATTATTAATGAAGATTGTAGTTGTAGGTACTGGTTATGTAGGCCTCTCCAATTCTGTATTGTTGGCTCAGCACAACGAAGTCGTTGCATTAGACATTGATGAGGCGAAAGTTGATCTGATCAATAAAAAACAATCACCAATAGTGGACAAAGAAGTTTCAGAGTATTTATCGAGCAAGCGCCTTAACCTCGTGGCGACCACTGATAAGCAACTTGCCTATAAAGATGCTGAATATGTGGTGGTCGCAACACCAACAGACTACGACCCTGAAAGCAATTACTTCAATACAAAGTCCGTAGAATCAGTTATCTCCGATGTTCAGCATTACAATCGTGATGCAGTTATTGTGATCAAATCAACCGTCCCGGTAGGCTTTACCGAAAATGCCAGAGCCCAATTTAATTCTGATAAGATCATATTTTCTCCAGAGTTTTTGAGAGAAGGTAAGGCGCTTTACGACAATCTGTATCCATCTCGGGTGATAGTAGGTGAGCGCTCTGAGCAAGCGGAAGTATTTGCACAATTGCTAAAACAAGGTGCTGAGAAAGAAAATATTGAAACCTTATTTACTGACTCGACAGAAGCTGAGGCAATTAAGCTGTTTTCTAATACGTATTTAGCAATGCGAGTAGCTTATTTTAATGAGTTAGATAGCTACGCAGAGTCTCATGGTTTAAACACAAAGCAAATTATCGAAGGGGTGTGCTTAGACCCAAGAATTGGTGATCATTATAATAACCCGTCTTTCGGATATGGCGGATATTGCCTACCTAAGGACACCAAGCAGCTGCTAGCGAACTACAAAGACGTACCAAACAACATCATTCAAGCGATTGTTGATGCAAACACAACAAGAAAGGACTTTATCGCTGAGTCTATTCTAAAGCGTAATCCCAAAACTGTAGGGATTTATCGCCTGATCATGAAGGCAGGATCCGACAATTTTAGAGCCTCATCTATTCAAGGGGTGATGAAGCGCATAAAAGCGAAAGGTGTTGAAGTCGTTGTTTATGAGCCAGTACTTGAAGAAGAAAGCTTCTTTAATTCTAGGGTACTTAATGACCTAAATGTATTCAAAAATAGCTGTGATGTAATCATCTCTAACCGCATGGTTGAGGAGTTACAAGACGTTACCGAAAAAGTCTACACAAGAGACCTTTTTGGCAGTGACTAGGCTAGACCTAATTGAGAATATACGTATAATAGTAAGCCTAATTCGTTAGGCTTATTTTTTAGGGAACGCAACGCATGGAATGCTGGTATTTGCTCTACTGTAAACCAAAACAAGAACACAGAGCACAGTCAAATCTTCAAAATCAAGGGATAGAGTCTTGCTTCCCAACTTTCGTAAAAAGAAAAACCTCTGGCTCAAAGGCGGTGGAGCAACCGCTGTTTCCACGGTATTTATTTGTTAAGCTAGATCCACATTCTTCACACTTTTCTGCTGTAAAAAACACTCGCGGTGTTTCTGACTTTATTCGTTATGGTACCGATCTGCAAATGGTGCCAGATAAACTCGTCGCTCAACTAATGAATAAAAATGAAATAGCGGATGAGTTCGACCTTCAAGAAGGTGACTTGGTTCAGTTAACAGACGGCTGTTACAAAGACATTCAGGCCATATATCAACAACCTGATGGAGAACTTCGTAGCATTTTATTAATTAAACTGCTTAACCATTATGCACAAATCGTTGTTGATAACTGTACAATAAAAAAGGTACAATAAAAACTTCATCCTTTATTCTTATTTAATTGTTATAAAAAGGGTGTACTCTGGTCTGGCTGTAAACTTCTTCACGTTGTTAGAAAGATTACATTAGCATAGCGGAACGTTTGCAATTTTGTAGCTGTAACTTAAAAGCTCAAACCAGTTCGTAGCAGCGACTTTATGTCGCGACAGAATGGTTCAGGCGCGGCTTTACGCTGCAAAAATATAAAGACTGTGGTCAACGTGGTAGGAGCGAGTTCACCTCGCGATCTTTTACGTAAACTGAAACCAGAATTTAGGAGCTGCAACCTAAGGGCGGAAGCGTGCTTGAATGCCGTAGCAGCGACTTTATGGCGCGACAACATAAACGCCTCAGGTCAACGCGGTAGGAGCGAGTTCACCTCGTGATCTTTTACATAAACTGAAAACAGCATTTAGGAGCTGCAACCTAAGGGCGGAAGCGTGCTTGAATGCCGTAGCAGCGACTTTATGTCGCGACAACATAAACGCCTCAGGTCAACGCGGTAGGAGCGAGTTCACCTCGTGATCTTTTACATAAACTGAAAACAGCATTTAGGAGCTGCAACCTAAGGGCGGAAGCGTGCTTGAATACCGTAGCAGCGACTTTATGTCGCGACAAAATGATTCAAACTCAGACGTAGCAGTTTTACGCCGCGGCCAAGGACCAAAGATTAAATTGCAAATTAAGAAATAACAAAAACAGCAATCTAAAAAACGAGCTCAAACTTGATAAAGGCTTTTATTCATACCTCAAGGTAAAAACATAGAATATAGAGTGAGAACAGCTGCAAAACCTAGTACTCACTTGCGATTAACAATCGTGCATGCTTTAATTAGCCCACGAAATTTCTGTTGTCTTTACGTTATTAAGTAAAAGGCAATAAAAGTAATTAAAAGAAAAGACTATAAACACTTTTGGGAAGATACAATGGCGCTACGCTGTAAAACTATCATTGCTTCAACTGTATTACTTGCAATGAGTGGCTGTACACTCGTTCCAGGTGGCCATTTCGAAGGAATAGGTTCTGGTGAACAAACTGCAAACCTTGAGCGAGATCTTGAAAAAGTAAATATTCATATTATCGACTCGCAATTGGTGCAAGAACATAAAATCAAACGAGCGAAACAAATTGATCACTCGTCGCTCGCGGGTATTGATGTTTCAAATTATGAATATCGTCTTGGCGTAGGTGATGTAATCACCATTGGTGTGTGGGATCATCCTGAACTCACCATTCCAGCAGCTGTACAACGAACAGCAGAGTTTGACGGTTTCCGTGTTCAAGCCGATGGTACAATCAACTTTGCTTATGCGCCAAAGGTTCCTGCTGCTGGTCGCACAGTAACCGAGCTTAGAACTGACCTTGCAAAAAGACTAAGTCGTGTTATTGAAGAACCGCAAATCGACGTGAAAGTGGTTGGTTTTAAAAGCCAAAAAGCGTATGTAACCGGTGAAGTTACAAAACCTGGTGTGTATCCAATCACAGAAACTCCAGTGACACTCATTGATGCGATAAACCAAGCAGGCGGTTTAACAGAAAGCGCAGATTGGGAAACGGTAACCTTTACTCGTGGTGACAAAACAGAAGTTATTCAACTCGATGATTTTTATGCCGAAGGTGATATTTCACAAAACCGCTTACTTAGACACGGTGATATTGTACACGTAAGTCGTAATGATAAACGCAACGTGTATGTGTTGGGTGATGTGATTAAAGCGGGCAAAGTAGACGTAAACCGCTATGGTTTAAGCCTAGCTGAAGCACTAACGGATGTTGGTGGCTTTAACGAGCGTACAGCAGACGCAAACGGTGTTTTTGTCTTGCGTAAGCGCGACCTGCAAAAAGATGGTGTGCTTGCAGATGTATATCAGCTACATGCTAAAAACGTAGCCTCTTTAGTACTTGCTGAACAGTTTGAACTTGAGCCACAAGATATTGTGTATGTGACTAGCGCGCCACTTGCTCGTTGGAACAAAGTTATCAGTTTATTATTGCCTTCACTGTCTACAGTGGATGCGATTCAAGATATAGAAAATCAGTAATTGTGAGTACTCATGTTTGATAGTGTTTTAATGGTTTGTGCAGGTAACATCTGCCGCAGTCCTACGGCAGAGTATCTGCTAAAAAACAAACTAAGTGGCAAAAATGTAGCTGTTTCGTCAGCTGGATTAACCGCCCTAGAAGGAAAAGCCGCTGATGCATTAGCGCAGGAGTTGGCGAAAGAACAAGGAATCGACATGAGTGAGCACCAAGGTCGCCAGTTAACTGGTACCTTGGTCGCACAAAATAGTCTCATCCTCGTAATGGAGCAAAGGCATTTAACTGACCTATGCAGCCGTTACCCTCAAGCTCGTGGCAAAACCTTTTTACTTGGTAAATGGATTGGCGATAAAGAAATTCCAGATCCGTATCGCCAATCACGTGAAGCGTTTGAGCATGTTTATGAGCTTATCGATAGCGCCTGTGGCGCTTGGCAACAGTATTTATAAGGATCCGTGAGTATATGAATGCTCAGCCAAATCTTATCTCTAACCAAAAGTCATCAAAAGAAGAGACGCAAGAAATCGATTTAATGGCGCTAGTTGGCGCATTATTAGATGCTAAGTTTTTTATCGCAGGCATTACTGCACTATTTATGCTGTTAGGTATAGCCTACGCAATATTTAGCACGCCAATCTACCAAGCAACTGCAATGGTACAGGTAGAGGAAAAGGGCGGTTCTGTTCCCGGTTTTGATGATATGTCTGGTATGTTTGAAAGTACCTCTGCCGCAGTAACCGAAATTGAGCTACTAAAATCTAGAAGCGTCATTGGTGAAGCAGTCGACACATTAAATTTAGATACCGTTGTTGAGCCAAAACTATTTCCACTATTTGGTGGCCGCAGCTTCCGTAAATTTGTTGCACAAAGTGAAGGCGAAGTAGCAGAGTCAAGCCTTGGCGCAAGCTCTTATGCGTGGGGTGGTGAGCAAGTTGAAATACACCGATTTAAAGTGCCAAGTAGTGCCGTAGGTACTTCTTTTATATTACAAGCTAGGGCTGATGAATCATTTGTTTTGCTAACGGGGGATGGTGATGAGGTACTTGCAGGTAAAGTGGGCGAAGAAGTAAAACAAGGCCAATTTGAGCTAACTATTAAGACTTTGATAGCACGTCCAGAGACCGAGTTTTCAATCGTTAAGCGTAACCGTCTTCAGACGATTTTAGATCTGCAAGACGCAATATCAGCGTCTGAGAAGGGCAAAGACTCCGGCATTATTAACTTGGCACTTCAGAGTGCTAGTCCTGAATATGCAGAAAAAGTGTTAGATAAAGTGGCTGGTATTTATGTACGTCGCAATGTGGAGCGTAATAGCGCGGAGGCGCAGCAGTCTCTTGAGTTTTTAGAGGTGCAGCTTCCTGAAGTTAAACGCAACCTAGAACGCGCAGAAAAAGCCTTTAATGACTACCAAATTCGCCAAGAGTCCATTGATATTAGCCTAGAAACACAAGGCGTTTTAGAGCAAATTGTAAAACTAGAAACTAAACTGCAAGAGTTAGAGTTAAAGCGTTTAGAGCTTGGCCGTAAATTTAAACGTGAACACCCCTCTTACCGCGGTGTGGTAGAGCAAATTGATACTGTAAAGCGCCAACGCAACGAATTAGCTGGTGAAGTACAAGGCTTACCAGAGACTCAGCGCGAGCTGCTACGCTTAAAGCGTGATGTAGAGGTAAATAATGAAATCTACACGCTGCTTTTGGGTAAAACGCAAGAGTTAGATATTGTACGCGCGGGCACGGTAGGGAACGTTCGTATAGTAGATTACGCAGAGGTAAATACTACTCAGCCAGTCAAACCTAAAAAAGCGTTGGTAGTTGTAATGGCAACCATGTTGGGCGGAATGTTAGCTGTTGCTATTGTACTGGTGCAAAAAGCGCTGCATAAAGGTATTGAAGACCCAGCGGAAATAGAAGCATTAGGTTTGCCAGTATACGCCAGCGTGCCATTCTCAGAGTACCAAGTAAAACTCACCGGTTTTGCAAAGGCGCGCAAGGGCAAAGTGGCAAAGGCAAAATCTATACTTGCCATGGATAACCCTGCAGACCTTTCTGTTGAGGCGCTACGTAGCCTCCGTACTAGTTTGCACTTTGCTATGCTAGAAGCAAAAAACAATGTTATCGCTATCTCAGGCCCAAGTCCTGGCGTGGGTAAATCCTTTATTACCGTAAACCTTGCCACTGTGCTGGCGCAAAGTGGCAAACGCATTCTTGTTATTGACGCTGATATGCGTAAAGGATACCTGCAAACTCAGTTTGGCATGAAATGGGATGACGGTTTAAGTGATTACCTCTCTGGCCGATTGAATTTAGCGCAGGTGATTAAGCCAAGCCAAGTTGAAGGTTTGCAAGTAATGACCCGAGGCCAAATACCGCCGAACCCTTCAGAGTTGCTAATGCATGAAAACTTTAGCAAGTTGATTGGTGAAGTGAGCAAAATGTACGACTTAGTTATTGTTGATACTCCACCAATCTTAGCGGTAACAGACCCGGCTATTGTGAGTGCGCATGCTGGCACAACATTACTAGTAACCCGTTTTGGTCAAAACCATGCAAAAGAGCTAGAAATTACACGAAATCGTTTTGAGCAAAATGGTATTGATGTAAAAGGGGTGGTATTCAACGGTGTTGTTCGTAAATCAACCAATGCCTATGGTTACTACGGCTACTACAACTACGAGTACAAATCAGATAAAGCATAGTAGCGTTATGTCGCTGCAACCCGTAGCAGCGACTTTACGTCGCGACTCGTAGAACGGCTTTACGTTACGACCGTAGCAGCGACTTTATGTCGCGACTCGTAGCAGCGACTTTACATTACGACTCGTAGCAACGACTTTACGTTACGACTCGTAGCAGCGACTTTACGTCGCGACTCGTAGAACGGCTTTACGTTACGACTCGTAGCAGCGACTTTACGTCGCGACTCGTAGCAACGACTTTATGTCGCGACTCGTAGCAGCGACTTTATGTCGCGACTCGTAGCAGCGACTTTATGTCACGACCCGTAGCAACGACTTTACGTCGCGACTCGTAGCAGCGACTTTACGTTACGACCCGTAACAGCGACCTTATGTCGCGACCCGTAGAACGGCTTTACGTTACGACCCGTAGCAGCGACTTTACGTCGCGACCCGTAGCAGCGACTTTATGTCGCGACTTGTTGCTTTACGTTACGACCCGTAGCAACGACTTTACGTTACGACTCGTAGCAACGGCTTCACGTTACGACCCGTAGCAGCGACTTTATGTCGCGACTCGTTGCTTTACGTTACGACTCGTAGCAGCGACTTTACGTCGCGACTCGTAACAAAAATTAAAATTGCGGCCAAATAAAACGACAAGAGCGGTCGGACATATTCCTTAACTTTCTTCTAAAGAAATCAAAATTAAACATTCACCAAGCGAGATGTATATGGATTTAAATAAAGTAAAAATTGGTGTTATAGGGTTAGGCTACGTCGGCCTTCCTCTAGCGGTAGAATTTGGAAAAAAATATGCAACACTCGGTTTTGATATTAATCAAAACCGAGTAAATGAATTACTAGCAGGGCATGACTCAACGCTAGAAGTCAGTGATGAAGAGCTAAAAGAAGCACCACACTTGCAATACTCTTATAACGTAGGCGATCTTAAAGCGTGCAATCTATACATCGTAACTGTACCTACTCCAATAGATAAGCACAAACAGCCTGACTTAACACCACTAATTAAAGCCAGTGAAATGCTAGGAAAGGTTGTCGACAAGGGCGATATCATTGTTTATGAGTCCACCGTATATCCTGGTGCAACAGAAGAAGCATGCTTACCTGTTGTAGAGCAAGTTTCTGGTCTTAAGTTTAATCAAGACTTTTTTGCTGGGTACTCACCTGAGCGAATTAATCCAGGTGATAAAGAGCACCGAGTAACCAATATTTTAAAAGTAACTAGTGGTTCAACACCTGACGTTGCCGAGTTTGTAGATCAGTTGTACAAGTCAATTATTACAGCAGGTACACATAAAGCGAGCTCAATTAAAGTTGCAGAGGCGGCCAAGGTAATCGAAAATGTTCAGAGAGATGTAAATATTGCTTTGATCAATGAGTTATATCAAGTGTTTAACAAATTAGGGATCAATACAAAGGAGATTATTGATGCTGCCGCGACAAAGTGGAATTTCATGAAGTTACAGCCAGGTTTGGTTGGGGGGCATTGTATTGGTGTTGATCCATACTATCTACTCCATAAGTCACAGAATTCAGGGTATATCCCCGACTTGATGAGGAAAGCAAGAGAAATAAACGATAATATGCCAACTTTTATTGGTCAGGAGTTTTTAAGGAATTTAATTATTCAAAAAATCAACCCTGTAGGATGCAAAGTTACTATGTTAGGGTTTACATTTAAGGAAGACTGCCCAGATACGAGAAACACTAAAGCCTATGACTTATATCTAATACTTGAAGAGTTAGGGCTTTCTGTAGAAGTATTTGATCCTTGGGTAGATATCAGAGAAGCGAAGATAGAATACCCTACCGTGAAATTTGTTGAACGAGAAACAATTGCTGGTGATGTTGCTCTTTTAGTCGTTGGTCATAGTTCAATCATTGCAGATATAAGGTCAAATGAGTTAGCGTACTCGTATATTTATGACTTCAAAGGATTTTTGTCATAATGTTGGTTGACTGTACATGCTAAAGCAGGCAACACTTTTGGTTGTTGGAACTCTTGTTAGCCAACTGATACTTTTTTCAACAACCCCAATTCTATCAAGGTTTTTTAGTCCAGCTGAGTTTGGCCTTTATGGAGTGTTGATGTCCATTGCTGCATTAGCAACGGGAGGAAGCACTGGAAAGTATGAGTTGGCTATTGTAAAACTGAACAGAATGAAAGCTGTGGCCACTAGTACAGTTCTTTTTCTGTCTATATTTTTCTTATTATTATTTTTTATTATATTTATTGTTTTATCATTTACATTTAGTTGGAGTGATGGAACCGCTTTTTTCTTTATAGATAACTATTTTATTCTATTTTTTCTTTTTATAGGTGTCTCTAGTTTTAATGTTTTAATCTATTTTTTTCACGCTAACTCGAAATTACAGCACGTTGTTCAATTAAATATCGTTAGATCTGTACTGCATGCTATACTTCCAATACTTATCCTATATTTTTTTAAAATTGAAGGTGCCTTGATTTTTGGTACGCTTTTATCTTATTTAATATCTGTTTTAATTGTTGTGAAATTTTATAATGGACGTGTAATACAACTTCCGAATTTTAAATGGTCAAATAGATTTCTATCGAAGTATTCGGACTTACCAAAATACACATTGCCTCATTTTATTGTTGATAAATCAAGGGATTTTATTCTTATTGCTGGTACATCGTACTTTTTTGGAGTTGAAATAGGGGGCGTTATTGCTGTTGCTCAAAGGTTACTTTCAGCCCCAGCTCAAATACTTTCTAAATCGCTGACTGTTTTTATCTATAAATACTTCTTTGATGAAAAAGGGAAGGGAAAGGCTTTTGTTACTTATTTGATAATAGCATTTTTTCTGACTTCTATTGCTATTATAATGTTTTTAGTTTTCCTTTCCTTCTCAAGTGAGTTGATAAGCATACTTCTTGGAGGCGCATGGGTCAAGTATTCAAATCTTATGGTAGCTATCTCTATTTGGTATTTCTCCTCATTTGTTGGTGGAGTTTTTGCTCAGATCCCTGTCTTGTATAATAAGAGTAAAAGTTTCTTATTTTTAAATATTGTGTTTTTTATTTTATTTTTTCTTTCTTTTTTCGTTGCGAGTGATGTAGGTGTTGAAGATTTCTTCTTTGTACTTTCGAGTTTGAACTTTCTATTTGTTTTCTCATTTATGGTTTGGGTGGGAATGCTTATTTATAAGGAGTGTTATGGTTGATTATTTAGCGTTTGTCTTAACTTCTTTCTTGGACTGGAATAAGCGTAGGGCGATCTATTATAAGTTGCGCCTTATGAAAGCCCATATCGGTCGTGGGGTCTCTCTAGGAAGCCAGTGTATATTCAATATAGAGCAGGAAAGCTTTAGAGTTGGTGACTTTTCTTACTTAAATGGTGCTCACATTGTATCCGCTAGTTATGCCAAAGTAATTATAGGTAATAATTGCGCTATAGGTTATCGCGTATCTATAAAATCTACAACACATTTGATGGATAAATATTGGCCATGTGAAAACTCTCCTCCCAAAATGGGGGGGAAAGATATTATAATTGGAGATCGGGTTTGGATTGGTGATGGAGTGTTTATCAAATCTGGAGTAATAATAGGTAATGATGTCATTATAGGTGCAAATAGTGTTGTGACTAGAGATATTCCAGATGGAAAGATTTATGCAGGCATACCAGCTAGAGAGATCCAGAATGGATAGGCTTGTAACGTTGCTAGTTTTTATTAGCTATTACTTATTGGTGGTCAATCAGTCTGTTTTTGCTTCTGGGATTGAACCAGTACTAATACTTTTTTTAATTTCATTTATTTCATTTTATTTCTTCGATAAAAATTATAATAATCTAATACTGCTAATACTAATGATGATTTTAGTAGTATTAAATTTGCTTCATGGTTCTGATGCTGTACATTCAGGTTCATATAGCAAATCTATTTTTATCATTGTCTTCTTTTCTTTATTACTATCAACTGTAAGATTGGATTATTTATATTTTGAAAGGTTCCTTTACTTTTCATTCTTTTTAGTTTTTATTATTCAGATCTACTTTTTTATTAATGAAGTTTACTTCGGGGAGTTTTTAAATGTTAGGGGGGGGAAGTTTAATGGGGTTTTAGTTTCAGCATTTATATTTGATAATGCTAACTCTGCAGCTGCCTTCTTTCTTTCTATTTTAATATTACAAAGTCTCTTAATTTTAAAGCCAATGAAAGTTATTGTGATGCTATCTACTTTAGTTTTTTTGCTTTTAACTTTCTCTCGAACTGCATTTGTCGTAGGTGTTATTATTTTTATAATATCTTCTTTTTCTTATTTTTTAAGGTTTAAATTTTTTTCTATTATAATTCTGTCTTTATCTTCGGTTTTAGTTTTATATAATCACTATGATGTCTTTGATGTTCTTGTGAATAAGTTTTCTGATGCTGGAGATTCAAGTCGGCTTTATATATGGTCTTCAATAATTGAAGGTGTAATAAATGAACCATCTAAAATATTACTGGGAAATGGGGCATCAACAACTTCGCTAAAACTTAATGGTGTAGTATTGAGTTCTCATTCATCATATGTTAATACATTTTCTAATATGGGTATTTTTTATTTCATCATCTTAGGGTTAGCTTTAATTTTAAAGTTATATTATTTGATTTCTAATAAAGAAAAAGAAAGGTTTTTTGTCTTTTTTATTATCCTAACTTATGGCATTACTGAAAGTGTGCTCTTCGAAGGACCGACTGCGATTTGGTTTTGTACGATTATTTTGCTTTGTATTAAATTTTTATCATTGAGCTCTGAGAATGAAAATAGTAAGTGTATTTCCTGACTATCCAAATGAAATTAAAGGTAATGTTTGTCCATTTTTTGTGGATTATAATGATGCTATTTCTAAGATTGAAGAAGTGTCAAATTCAGGGTTTGTTTATGTTAACCTTTTAGGCTTAATAGATTTTTTAAAATGTAAAAAAATTATAGAGTTAAAAAGTACAGAAGGTCAGCACTATGTTGCGGTTAATTTTATTAGAATACCGAAGGTAAGGTTTTTGAATTATTATCTAAAGCGATGGTTGATTAAATGTGGATTGAAAATTTTCAAACGAAATTTTTTTTCACCTGATCTAATTCATGCTCATACTTTAGTTTGTGCTGCTGCAGTAAAAGACTTTCGTGGTGTAAATAAGTTGTACACAGAGCATTATTCTTGGTTTAGAGATTTTAAGGAATATAGGTATTTAAGAAGTGACTTCCTCTCAATTGTTCATAATCCAGAGTTCCGAAGCTTTGGTGTAAGTCAGTTTATGGCTAAGGAGTTAAGTGAAATAGCAAAAGTTAATATTAACTTTTTTTATAACCCTGTTTCATTTACATCTCTTTCGCCTAGAAGTTTTTTAGGATCTGGTTATAGTGTTGCTCTGATAGGTAGGTTGGAAAAAATAAAGAATTTTGAATTGTCTTTTAAGGCTGTTGAGTATGCTGCTAAATATTTAAATAAAAACTTTAAAATACATGTTGTTGGTAATGGGAGCCAGATTAATGAACTACAGCTACTAGCGGAAAGCTTAGATAAAAGAGTAAATATAATTTTTTATCAAACTTTATCTAGAGCTCATACATTGAATGTGTTGAGTAGTGTAGATGCACTTTTAGTATCAAGTAAAATAGAGACATTTTCATTGGTTACGCTAGAAGCCGGTTTTTCAGGAATCCCCGTGTACTCTACGAAGTGTGGTGGACCACAAGAGATTATTACTGACTCAACAGGTGTTTGTGTGGATGAGAAGGTATATATAGAAGAATTTCCACGCTTTATAAATATGATTGATGAAGGTTATTTTAATTCTAAATTGATTTCAAAAAGTGTAGCTGAACGATTTGGATTTGATGTGTTTTTACATAAATATGAGAAGATAATTTTGGGTTAGTATAATGATAGTGTTGAATTTTTGTAACTATTTCTCTGGTTCTAAGGTGTATCTTAGATTATTTGGCTCACTAGATATGAGCGGTGTTGATACCTTTACGTACGTTTCACAAAAGAGAAGGGAGCCAACCTTAAGAACCAAAAAAGACCTGCTAGTTATTAATAATCAAACAATTTTTTGCAAGTATTTTTACACTTTGAAGGTTATTACAGTTTTATCTGGCATAAGAAAGGTGAAAGCTAAAGAGAGTTTAGTCCATGCCCATACTCTTTACTCTGACGGGATTCCCGCTTATCTGTACTCAATTTTTAATAAAAAGCAGCTAGTGATTACTATAAGAACCACTGATATTATGCTCGGATTCAAATACTATCGACAACATAAATGGTTAGCAAGGAAAGCTCTTCGTTATGCTAAAAAGATAATATTTATATCTCCTTCACACTTAGAGCGCTTTATAAGTTACTTTGGGAATGAGTTTAATAGTAAAGTTATGGTCATCCCTAATGGCATAGATGACTTCTACTTGAACAACACACAAGAATATAGAAAAAAAAAGCAATCGGCTATTATAGGATTGTATATTGGAAGAGTTGATAGAAATAAAAATGTAGATTCGAGCATTACTAGCTTCTTCAGAGCAACTAAAGGAAAAAATAGTCGTTTTAGAGTTGTAGGAGGAACTTATGAAGATTATGTTAAAGTTTATGGCCCGCTGGCGGGTGAAATAGTTGGAAGAGTTGAATTTTTGGGCGAACTTAGAAAGGAAGAAGTTTTAAAGCAGATGAGGGACTCCTCACTTCTCATTATGGTGTCTCATAGTGAAACATTTGGTCTTGTTTATATAGAGGCGCTCTCTCAGTGTTTACCTATCGTTTATACGTCCGGGCAGGGGATTGATGGCTACTTTAAGGACGGGGAATACGGTTTTAAAGCTAATTCAAGTTCAGTTGAATCAATTTCAAAAGCTATTAAAAATACCCTACATAAGTTCCCTAACGGTTTAGGTCCTTTTGAAGAAAACCCCGCAGTAAGTTTTTCTTGGGATAGAATTGCAAAAGTTTATATGGAAGAAGTTTATTAATGAAATTGATTTATCTTCATCAGTACTTTCGAAAGCCATCAATGAATGGTGGTATTCGATCTTATGAGTTTGCAAAACGTTTGGCTCAAGAAGGTCATGATGTTGTTATTGTTACCTCAGATAATCATAATAAATTTAAAGGCTGGAAAATTGAAAAATTGGATGGTTTTGAAGTGCATTGGGTCTCAGTGGAATATGATAATAGCTTTGGTTTTTTTAGCCGGTTATGGGCTTTTTCCAAATTTTTAGTACTCGCTAGTACTCATATATGCAGTTTGAAAAGTGATAAGTTATTCGTAACAAGTACGCCCTTAACTGTTGCTATTCCAGCGCTTGTTTATAAATTCATAAAGAGAAGGCCATATGTTTTTGAGGTCAGAGATGTATGGCCTGAAGTACCCATAGCTTTGGGCGTTATTAAAAGCAAGTTATTGATTAATATTTCTCTTTTTTTGGAGAGGGCAGCGTACGAAAAAGCATCGCATATAATCACTCTTTCTCCAGATATGAAGCAAAGTGTTTTAAAGCGTTGTGGTAATACGCCTGTTACTGTGATTACTAACGCTGCCGATTGTCACCTTTTTAATCAGCCACCTCTGTTGGAAGATACATTTCTTTTAACCCTCAACAAACTGAAAAGTAAGCATGAAAAGGTGGTTTTTTATACTGGAACTTTTGGTTTAGTTAACAATCTCCGTAGTTTTATTAAACTTTCGACATATTCAAACTCTGAAATTGGGTTTGTCATAATTGGTGAAGGTAAAGAGTATGAAGAATTAAAGGACTATGCAAAAGAACTATTAGTTTTGGATACAACTCTTCACTTTTTACCCAGTGTAAATAAAAACCAGCTTTCGTTTGTTCATAGTGTTTTTGATATGGCAACATCAACTGTACTACCTGTTGATGCTTTATATGCAAACTCTGCGAATAAAGTTTTTGACGCATTTGCCGCTGGTACACCTCTTTTGATTAATCACAGTGGATGGATTAAGACTTTAATAGAAAGTACTAAGTGTGGGCTTGTTATAAATAATGAACCTGGTATTGATGATTATAATTCGCTTAGAGATTTCTTATTCTCTTCATATGCTTATGAACTCGCTTGCCAAAAATCAAGTGAATTAGGTAGAAATGAATTTAATAGAGAGAAATTATTCAAAAAACTTCTGCCGATAATCGAAGGGAACTATAAATGAAGCGAGGATTTGATTTTATAGTTGCTTTTTTCGTCTTGTTGACCTTGCTGCCCGTAATCATTGTGGTTGCTTTACTAATAAGTTTCAAATTAGGTTCACCTATACTATTTACTCAAGCTCGACCTGGCGTCAATGGCAAAATATTCAAGATGATGAAATTTAGAACCATGCTCGATACAAAAGATGAAAACGGTAACTTATTGCCAGATGATGAACGCATGACTAAATTTGGTACTTTTTTGCGTTCAACTAGTTTAGACGAGTTACCAGGGCTGCTAAATGTGATTAAAGGTGACATGAGTCTTGTAGGTCCAAGACCTCTGTTAGTTAAGTATTTACCTTACTATTCTAAAAGAGAGTCAAGAAGACATGATGTAAGACCTGGAATTACTGGTTGGGCACAAATTCAAGGAAGAAATAATGTTGGGTGGAATGAGCGCTTAGAGTATGACGTTTGGTATGTGGAAAATCAGAGTTTCTTACTAGACTTAAAGATATTATGTCTTACCGTTTTGAAGGTTTTAAAAAAAGAAGGGGTTGTTGTAGATCCTAGATCTACAATGAGGGACTTAGATGACGAGAGAAATAGCGATTAAGAGTATCAAAGATACTAGGTTTGCAAAAAACATATATTCTCTTATTACAGCTTCTTATCGGAAAGAGCTTATTGAGTTTACGATATATGAAACAGTTGACTGTATTTCAATTATAGAAAGTTCAATCAAGTTTGGTGAATTTTATTGCCTGTTTTTTAATGGGGAAATTGTAGGTTTCATTCAAGTTAAATCGCTCGATGATTGTCTTTTTCTTAACCATATTGTTGTAGCTGAAAATTATAAAGGATGTGGCTATGGCGAAAATTTATTGGGTTTTTATGAAAGTCTTGTAAGAGCAAGTGGTGGTGTTGCTCGCTTGACAGTTGATTCTAGAAACGCTCGCGCATTATCTTGGTATATTGATTCTGGCTATAAAGAGTTAAGTCGGAACTTTAACTTTGAGTTCATTGGACCGGCTGATTCAAATTGGTCTGAGGTGATAGAGATCGATAGTTCTGAGTTGGATAGAACTATAGGCTATGCTGATTTTATTATTAATGGAATTAGTTTTAAATTAGGCCTTCCTTCATCATTGAGTGCAGTACTTTACCTAGATAAACTTCCATTTAATTTAATTCCAAAATTAAAGTCGGCAATTAGAAATCGAAAGTTACTATGCCAAACTGCGAAAATTGACTATGTTGAAGGGAAAAAGTCATGGGACACAATCTTACTCGAAAAGTTTATTGATTAAGGCGAAGTTTAATGTTTGATAAAATAGTTAATAAAGAAGAGTGGGACGAAGTAATATCTTGGTTTGACAATCACGATATGTACCACACCTATGATTATCACAAGGCACATGAAACTATAGATGGAGGGGAAGCTGTTTTATATGTATTTAAATCAGATGGTTATTCATTTGCACTTCCGCTTTTGAAAAGAGATGTCTTTGGTACTGGTTTTTTTGATTTGACGTCGGTTTATGGTTACCCAAGCCCATTGGAAAAGATAAACAACGAAGTTTGCTGTGCTTCTATTGTTAAAAAGTTTTGGCGTTATTTATTAGAAGAAGAAAATTGCATATCGCTATTTTCGAGAATGAACACTTTTTTTGAGAAAAAAGGTGGCTTTTTTGAATTTGGCGAGAAAGTCGGCGAGACAGTAAATATTTCACTGTTAGAAAGTGAAACAGTTCAACTATCAAAGTATAGGAAAAACCATAGGAGGGATATTAAGAAGCTAAAAAAGTTAGGTTTTACTTGTGACTTTTATAATCTTAATGATGGTTTTTCGGGTTTCTTTCGTGTTTATAATGAAACAATGTCTTCATTGAATGCTAGTTCATACTATTTTTTTGATGAAGCTTACTATGATGCATTGTTCAAAAATGACTGTTCAGAAGTTAAACTTGTTTTATGTAAGCAAGATGGGGTTCTGGCTTGTGCAGGTATATTCTCGTTTACAGGCAATATCGTTCAATATCACCTTGGCGGAACTAGTCAGGAGTTTTACAAGTATGCTCCGACAAAGTTAATGTTTGATTTTGTTAGAGCTTTTTCATTCGAACATGGATTTGAACATTTCCACCTAGGGGGAGGGTTAGGTGGAAATTCAGATAACTTACTCAATTTTAAAATCGGTTTTTCAGATAGAACATTACCATTTAAAGTGATGAGAATCGTCCTAAATGAAGAAGTCTATGCTTCACTTTCTGAAGGTAAAGATAATACTGATTTTTTCCCTTTATACAGGTGCTAAAGATGTTAAATTCCCCGTTTTCCCCTTGGCCTAGCTTTACTCAGCAAGAAGCAGACGCAGTAAGTAAAGTTGTACTTTCTAACAAAGTGAATTATTGGACAGGTACAGAAGGGCGTGAATTTGAAAAAGAGTTTGCAGCTTGGACTGGCGCTGAACATGCGATTGCACTTGGTAATGGCACATTAGCGTTAGATATTGCGTTGAAAGCATTGAACGTTGGCGAAGGAGATGAGGTTATTACTACTCCTCGTACTTTCTTAGCTTCTGCAAGTAGTATTGTTACAGCGGGAGCTGCACCTGTATTTGCCGACGTTGACTTAAATAGCCAAGCTATTACTGCTGAGTCTATTAAAGCGGTTTTAACACCTCAAACAAAAGCAGTTATTGTGGTGCATTTAGCTGGGATGCCTGCTGAAATGGATGCAATCATGGCCCTCAGTAAAGAGCATGGCTTCTATGTCATAGAAGACTGTGCTCAGGCACATGGTGCTAAGTATAAGGGGCGTTCGGTTGGTACTATAGGCCATATAGGTGCTTGGTCATTTTGCCAAGATAAAATTATGACCACTGGTGGTGAAGGTGGAATGGTTACTACAAACTCCAAAGACCTATGGTCAAAAATGTGGAGTTATAAAGACCACGGCAAAAGCTTTGATGCCATTTACAATCGTGAACACCCCCCTGGATTTCGTTGGTTGCATGAGAGTTTTGGCACTAATTGGCGTATGACAGAAATGCAAGCGGTGATTGGGCGTATTCAACTTACTCGTATGTCAGACTGGACGGCTAAAAGGCAAAGCAATGCTCAGGCGATAGATCAAGTTGCAAAAGCATTCAATGTGGTACGTACAGTGCGCGTGCCGGATTATATTGAGCATGCAGAGTATAAACATTATTTGTTTGTAAACTCTGCGGCGCTAAGGGAAGGTTGGACAAGAGATCGCATAGTCGACGAAATCAACACGCTTGGCGTGCCCTGTTTTCAAGGTAGCTGCTCAGAAGTTTACCTAGAAAAAGCCTTTGATAGTACGCCTTGGCGACCAAAAGAGCGTTTAACGAATGCAGTAGAGTTAGGTGAAACATCTTTAATGTTTTTGGTACATCCAACACTTACTACTGAAGAAATCAGCAAAACTTGTGAGGTAGTAAAACAAGTACTTCACAAAGCATCACTATAGATAGGAAGGATGCGCACGCATCCTCCATATTTTCCTCATACATTTTTGCTACTTTTGTGTATACTGCAACATGTACTATGCTTTAGTTCGTCTGCGGTTTTAATTCGGATTGGAATAAAAAGGGAACACAATGGATAGTTGGTTTCGCGCTTTACTTGGCGCTTCTCGTAGCCAAAAACGACTTCTCACGCTCGTATTAGATTCAGTTTTTATAGTCTCAGCCTTTTGGTTAGCGCTTATTGTTCGCCTCGATAGCTTTGCACCACTGGCTAATTTTAACAACTGGTTAATCCTCGCGTTATTACTCCCCATTAGCTTGGTGATATTTGTAAAACTTGGTTTGTATCGCGCTGTGCTCCGTTACGTTGGGGCAAATGCCGTAGGTGCTGTTGTACTTGGTACAGTTATTAGTACTGTGATTTTAGTGTTGTCTTCATTTTTTACGCAAACCGCTATTCCTCGTACTATGCCCTTTATTTATGCGTGGTTGATGATACTTTCTGTGGGGGGCTCGCGTATTTTGGTAAGAGCACTTATTTGGCGATTAACCTCATTTACTAAAACCCCAGTGGTTATTTATGGCGCTGGAGATGCTGGTCGGCAGTTAGCTACTGCGCTAGCAACAGGGCCTGACTATTATGTTACGGCGTATCTAGACGATGACGCTACCAAACATAATGCTATTATCCAAGGGATCCCCGTTGTTGCCTTTGACGAAATCTATAATTTGATAGATAAAAAGCGAGTGAATAAGGTTTTGCTTGCTTTACCAAGCGTATCGCGCTCTCGCCGTAAAGAAATACTCACTAAGTTAGAAAAACTGCCGCTCGAGGTGATGACGGTGCCAGGTATGGCAGATGTTATCGACGGTAAAGCGCAGCTTAATGAGATAAAAGAAGTTGAAATTGAAGACTTATTGGGCAGAGACCCAGTAGCGCCACAAGCAGAGCTGATGGCTGCAAATATAAAAGATAAAGTCATTATGGTAACCGGTGCAGGCGGTTCTATAGGCTCTGAACTATGCAGGCAAATTATATTAAATGGACCTAAAAAGCTGGTGCTTTTTGAGGTGTCTGAGTTTGGTTTATATAGCATTGAAAAGGAGCTGAATCAGCTTGCATTGAATAAAGGCGTATCATTGGAAATAGTACCAGTGATGGGGTCGGTGCAACGTATCAACCGTATTGAAACTTGCATGAAAGCCTTTGGGGTGCAAACTGTCTATCATGCCGCAGCCTACAAGCATGTACCGCTTGTAGAGCAAAATGTTGTTGAGGGTGTTCGTAATAATGTATTTGGTACTTATTACACGGCTAAAGCCGCTATTAACGCAGGAGTAGAGACCTTTGTATTAATCTCTACAGATAAAGCGGTGCGCCCTACCAATGTAATGGGTGCAACCAAGCGTATGGCAGAGTTAGTGTTACAAGCCTTGGCTGAAAGTAAAGTAACGTCTAAAAATACCCGTTTTTGCATGGTACGTTTTGGTAATGTGCTTGGTTCTAGTGGTTCAGTTGTGCCTCTATTCCGTAAGCAGATTAAAGAAGGTGGACCAATTACCTTAACGCATAAAGATATCACCCGGTTTTTTATGACCATACCGGAAGCTGCGCAGTTAGTTATTCAGGCGGGTGCCATGGGTAAGGGTGGTGACGTATTTGTGTTAGATATGGGTGAATCAGTTAAGATCAAAGACTTAGCGACCAAAATGGTGCATCTTTCTGGCTTAGAAGTTAAATCAGAGTCAAACCCTCATGGCGATATTGAAATTGAATGCACAGGATTGCGCCCAGGTGAAAAGTTATATGAAGAGTTATTGATTGGTGACAATGTAGAAGAAACCTCTCATCCACGGATCATGACGGCCAACGAGGTAAAACTGCCAATGGCAGAGCTAGAGTCTTTTATGAGTGCAATGGACACGGCTTGTCATAATTTTGATCATGAGCTTATTCGTAAATTGTTGCTAGAGGCGCCTACAGGCTTTAATCCTACAGACGGTATTTGTGATTTGGTGTGGAATGAAAAACGCCAAGTGCTTGAAGCGCAACGTGAGTCCGAGCAGAAAGTGGTTAATTTAAGAAACGTGTAACGATCTTATCGCGGAGTTATGTATTCGTAGCAGCGACTTTATGTCGCGATTTTTTATCTCGGGGTAAATCCGCGGTTACGGGGATGGTGTTCGGAACCCTTGTCGCGGGATAAACCTGCTGCTACGGGGATGGCGTTTCGGTGCTGTTGTCGCGATGCTCTTATCTCGGGGTAAACCCGTTGCTTCGGGTGGTGTTTTGGTGCTGTTGTCGCGGGATAAACCCGCTGCTACGGGTGTGGTGTTTCGGTGCTGTTGTCGCGATGCTCTTATCTCGGGGTAAACCCGTTGCTTCGGGTGGTGTTTTGGTGCTGTTGTCGCGGGATAAACCCGCTGCTACGGGTGTGGCGTTTGGAACCCTTGTCGCGGGATAAACCCGCTGCTACGGGGTTGGTGTTTGGACCCCTTGTCGCGGGATAAACCCGCTGCTACGGGGTTGGTGTTTGGAACCCTTGTCGCGGGATAAACCCGCTGTTACGAGGTTGGGTTTTTCTATACTTCATTGTACGATGTCTACATAATACTTATAACGGTGGCTGAGCTGGTTAATTTGCTCTGCCACATTTAATTCAAGAATTGAAAATAAAAATCGGTCTGCGCACATGTCAAAAATAAATACGATTCTTGCAGGTAGCATTGCACTTGCAAGCATACCTGTTTTAGCTGATACCCAAATAAATAACTACACTGCATTTGCGGGGTACACTGGTATTTTTAATACCCCTACTGCTGAGGTACTTGAAAAGGGAAGTATAGATATTGGTTACAATAACCAACTTGATCACAGTGGCAATGGCTACTTCGATGGTCACAACTATATTTTCTCAGCGGGTGTGTTTGACGGTTTAGAGGTAAGCGGTATGATTGCTTCTAATACAATGCACGACAATCTTTTTACTGCTAAAGCTAATGGTGAAAATCAAACTCGCGACCTTTCATTTAACTTAAAATACCAACTCCCTTTTGTGCCTAAAGAGTGGTTTAACTTAGCTGTAGGTGGTAAAGACCTTGGCGGTGCCGCTAATAATTATGAAACCTATTATTTGGCAGGTTCTCGTGAATGGAACGACTTTAGATTTTCAGCGGGTTTTGCGGTAAGCGATCGCGCAACCGGGCAAATGGATGGCGCATTTGCGGGTATTGAGTGGCAGCCACTAGACTGGCTAGCTGTGCAAGTGGAACATGATGCTGATGCGGTTAATGCCGGTTTGCGTCTAACAGTACCAAAAGCATGGATTTATGATGTGGGTACTTTAACGCTTACCAGTAAGTTTTACAGTAATACTGATCACGCTGAAAAAGACACCTTTTGGGGTGTAAACTTCTCCATGCCTTTGTTTGAGCAGGCAACATTAAATGACCCACTAGAAGCAGCTCCAGCGCCAACGCTTGACGCAGACGCCAAGCGAGAAGCGGCATTTAAAGCTCATTATGAGGAGCAGCGCCGTCTCGCCCGTAAACCTCTTCCTGAAGCGAAAAAAGAAGTCACAGAGCGTGATGAATATAAAAAATCTCTAACAATGCAAACGCGCGCTTTAAAAGCGGCGCTCTTGGAAGACGGCTTTGAGTCGGTAAGTGTTGGCTTCAATCGAGACCC
This sequence comes from Pseudoalteromonas sp. XMcav11-Q, assembly GCF_040104525.1. Taxonomy (NCBI): domain Bacteria; kingdom Pseudomonadati; phylum Pseudomonadota; class Gammaproteobacteria; order Alteromonadales; family Pseudoalteromonadaceae; genus Pseudoalteromonas; species Pseudoalteromonas sp. XMcav11-Q. Next base: position 141,542 of record NZ_JBECOX010000003.1, on the reverse strand, counting down.
TCATGTTGTCGTGAGTTTTGAAAACTATGTTTTTAATCGCAACGACATAGATGCAATTGGTTTAGTATTAGGTCGTATTGCTGAACATGTGAACGAGCCGAACGCGCAGTTTACTGTTCAATTGCTAAATCGTGGCATTCCAATGTTGGCATTGCGAGGCCACATTAATAATTATAGAGAGTTCGTAAATACTGGCACTACACCTGATATGGATATTCGTCGAGGCGAAATGGACCCAATTGGTAGTGTGTCTTGGGTTGGTATGCCAAAGGCAAATAGCGCGTACTTTAAACCAAGATTAACCGTTGGTCCTGCACTGGACTCAAGGCTGGCAACGGAGCTGGGAGTTTATGATTTTTCACTCGCCTTAAAAGCAGATGTTGATGTACCAATGTGGTATGGCGGTGGTATTAATTTAAGTGCCGAAACCGAAGTTGCGAATACGAGTGACTACGATGATGGAAAAGCATTTGGTCGTTTGGCTAAACAAAGTGGCTTAACACAAGCGACTATCTATCAAACATTTGCACTGCCTTATGGTATTTATAACCAAACACATATCGGCTTTTTTAAAGAGTTTAATGATTACACAGGTATTAAGAACGAAACAACTTGGTTGAGTGGCAATGGTCGTCATCAATTTTCAGCAGAGCTTGGATACTTTGAGTACGATGATTATGACTTAGATAAGGATTATCAAACCTTGTCTTATCGTTATAACTGGGTTGAGCAAGATGTTAGTTTTCATGCCACAGCAGGTAAGTTCTTTTATGAGGATAGTGGCGTTAAGCTAGAAACGCGCTTTTGGTTTGGTGACAGTTACGTGTCCATATTTGCGCAAGATACAGATGTGCAAATCGCTGGTATATCTTTTAGCATTCCACTTACACCTAGAAAAGACATGGCACCAACACGTTATGGTCAAATTAAAGGAAATGAGGCGTGGCGTCATGCTGCAAGTACGCGAATTGGTGAATCAACAAATGCCATTGCGATTGGTCGAGGCCATTTAGTTAATACGCCGGTTAATATTGATAAAACATTCCTCAATCAAGGTCGTTTATCGAGCAGCTATGTATATAGTAACTTGGCTCGACTAAGAGAAGTGTATTTGACCTATAAATAAGAGATGGTCACGGTAAGCCTGCTGCTATGGGGTCGGTGTTTCGGTGCTGCTGTCGCGGGGTTATGTATTCGTAGCAGAGACTTTATGTCGCGATGCTGTTATCTCGGGGTAAATCCGCTGCTACGGGGATGGTGTTTTGGTGCTGCTGTCGCGGGATAAACCCGCTGCTACGGGTGTGGTGTTTCGTTGCTGCTGTCGCGGGATAAACCCGCTGCTACGGGTGTGGCGTTTCGTTGCTGCTGTCGCGGGGTAAACCCGCTGCTACGGGGATGGCGTTTTGGTGCTGCTGTCGCGGGGTTATGTATTCGTAGCAGCGACTTTATGTCGCGATGCTGTTATCTCGGGGTAAACCTGCTGCTACGGGTGTGGCGTTTTGGTGCTGCTGTCGCGGGGTAAATCCGCTGCTACGGGTGTGGTGTTTCGGTGCTGCTGTCGCGGGGCTATGTATTCGTAGCAGCGACTTTATGTCGCGACGCTCTTATTACGGGATAAATCCCGGTTACGGATCGCGATTCTCTTTTTTATTTTATCTCGTAACGATAGCTGCACTGAAGCTATCGCTAAACATTTACAATTTATACCACGTTAATAAACAACCATTATGTTGCAATTATTTACGATAAATTTAACTTCATTCATTGTGTATTTAGTGTACCAACGGTATCCTACTTTCAAACTAAATCAAGCGGTTGGATCTAACGCTTTACTGTGATAAATTAGCGGGGTCATCGTGGGCTGTTTATATCTTGGTCATAGTTTTGACTACAAAGCTCGCGTTGAATCGGGTCAGGGAGTGACTTAGTCCCTGTCTACCATACAAATTTTAATTTAAAGCTTTCATTGCTAGCAATGAAGCTTTTTTTTGTGTGTTAACACGCTAACGTGGCGTTGTTAATAAAAAAGAAAACAAGGACTAATCATGATTGCAAACAAAAAATCTCTTCTTGCGCTGTCAGTCGCATCTGCGTTGACGCTTTCAGGCTGTTTCAGCGACGATGACAATAACACAACAACTCCACCACCAGAGCCTACAGATCCTGTAGTAGTAGCTCCTGATGCTCCTAATGCTCTTTCTCTAGTTGTGAATGGTAGCGTTGTTGACAAAAACAGCACTAATGTTGTTCCTGCTACAATCGCATTCCTAGAAAATGGTGAAGCTTCTGAAAACATCGTAAATACCAAAGGCGAAGTAACTGCAACAGTTGAAACTGGTGATGCTGGTAATTTTGTATTTACTGTTAAAGAAGGTGCTGAGCTTTCTCAAGTAACAGCCGTTGTTACAGCGAACGGTTACTTCTCAAAGAGCTTCAACATTGATCTAACTACGGAAGATGATGTTGCTGAAGTTGCGGTTCAACTAGCACTTGTTTCTAAAAATACTGATTCAACTGTTGAAGAAGTTGTGGAAACTGAAGTTGAAGGCGGTGTTGTAGACGCTGCAATCACAGCAACAGCAGCTAAAGGCAAAGCTGGTGCTAACGTGGTAATTCCTGCTGGCGTTGTACTTCGTGACGCAAATGGTGAAGCTATCACTGGTACAAAAGTATCACTAAACGTTGGTTCTGCAGATCCTACATCTTCAGCTGCCGGTGCAGTGCTTCCTGAAGGGCTGAATGCAGATAGCGCTGCGACTTTAGCAGCTCCAGTTGGTGTTGCTAACGTAACAATGACTGATGAGAATGGCGTTAAGATCAAAAAGTTCAGCAACCCAATCTCTATCTCAATCTCTATTCCAAAAGATACTGTACTAGCATCTGAAGGCCGCGCTGTTGAAACTGGTGATGTATTAGGTCTTTCATCTCATAACGAAGATACAGGCGTTTGGACTAAAGAGACTAATAATGAAGTTACTGTTGGTGCTTTAAACGAAGCAGGAACTGCGTACAAAGCTTCGTTTATGACCGACCACCTTACATTCTTCACCGCAACTGATGAAGTTGCTGTATGTAATAATGATGTTTCTGTAAACATCACTGGTGACGTACCTGCAGGCGGCTTATTTGTTGATGTGCAATCATCTGATATCAATGCAACTAAGTTCATTGCTTCAGGAGCAACTTCTAAAGTTATTTACACTGCGGAAAACGCGGGTAAAAATAACGTAAGTGCAGACGCGACAGCACGTATTGTACTTCGTGATGCTGAAGGTACAGTTTGGTTTGATACTGAAAATGAAGTAGCTGTATGTGGTGAAGCTGTTGCAGCAACGTTAGAAGCGCCAGCAGTTGAGTACACAACAGCATCATTTGACTTAACGGGTGTTTGTTCTAATGATGAGTCGGTCTCTGTTCCAGTACAAAACTCAGTGATTACTTACCGTCGTGCTGACAAAGCAACATACCTTGCTGCAAATGCTGAAGGCACATATTCGTTAAATAACCTAGTTGTTGGCGAGACGTACACTGTGAGCATTGATCCATTATCACTAGACGTTGCAGAAGGCCAAGCTACATCGTTTACTTTTGAAGCGGGTGCTGAAGTTGCAGACCAAGAGCTAAAAATGGCTTGTGAGACAGTAACTGGTTCTTAATAACGTCTGTTATTAAGCCTTAAAAAAGCCGCTGAATAGCGGCTTTTTTGTTGTCAAAAAAGTTACAGACATCCTAACATAAGTACGCTTAGCAAAGTTTGGACGTCATAAATATTATTAAAGTAATATTACGGTTGTTATACACTTGCTTCTATTAAAGGGACTTGAAGTAACTTTGTATACGAAAATCTTTAAAAATTATTAAAAACTTATACTATCAAGCTGGACAATCTTAAAACCTTCTCTATATTTAAACTTCGATGTATTAAAACGCGCGACGGTGCCGCCTGGCGCTTTCAAAAAAGGGAACAAGGACCAATCATGATTTCGAACAAAAAATCTTTACTCGCTTTGTCTGTAGCTTCAGCTCTAGCATTATCTGGCTGTTTTAGCGATGATGATGATAATGTAGTTGTTAAGCCGCCAGAACCAACAGATCCTGTGATTGTGGCGCCAGAAACGCCAGCCGCTCTAGCATTTGCTGTAAGCGGTAACGTAGTTGATATTGATACTGTTGATATCGTTGCGCCAGCGACGATTGCCTTTTTTGAGGATGGAGAGCCTGCCTCAAACTTGGTTAACGTCAATGGTGATGCAATAACACAGATTGCAACAGAAGATGGTAGCTACACCTTTACTGTAAAAGAAGGTGCAGACGTTGGGATCGTAACTGCGGTTGTAACTGCTGACGGCTATTTTTCAAAAAGCTTTGAAATTGATTTAAGTAACGAAGACTCTGAAGCAACTTTAGAAGCTGAATTGGCGCTTGTGTCAAAAAGCGGTGATGAAGTTGTTGAAGCAAGCGTTTCTGAAAGTGTGGCTAACGCAACAACTGCATCTGATGTTACTGCTGCGGCAGCAAAAGGTAACGCAGGCTCTGATGTCACTATTCCAGCCGGCGTGCAATTAAGAGATGCAAGCGGTAATGCAGTTACAGGTACTTCTGTTTCATTAACTGTTGGCTCTGCGGATCCTACATCTAGCAAGATCTCCGCTGTTTTGCCAGCTGGATTGAGTGCAGATAGTACAACCAGCGTTAAAAAGCCAGTTGGTGTAAGCAATATCGTGATGCAAGATAACAATGGAACTAAGATCAAGCAATTTAGTCAAGAGATTGATGTTTCTGTTTCACTTCCTGTCGCAACCTTAGCACCATCGGGTGATAGAACAATTCAAACAGGAGACCTGTTTGATGTTTCTTCGAATAATGAAGATACAGGTAAATGGCAGTCAGAAACGAATAAAGCAACTGTTGGTGCGTTAAATGCGGAAGGTACGGCTTATAAAGCATCTTTCAAAACCGATCACCTTACGTTCTTTACATTGTCTCGTTCAGTTCCAATCTGTACGCAAGGTATTACTGTTAATGTGACTGGTGATACTGTTCCGAGCTCAGGTCTATATGTAAGTATGACTTCAGCAGATGCAAGCGTATCAAGTTATTTACGTGGTGGTAGTACGTCAAAAACAGTCGTTTCTGCAAGCACTTCAGCTCGTTACGGTATTAGCTCAACGGCATCAGCACGTGTAGTTATTCGTGACGCAGCAGGTAACGTGTGGGGGAATGCTTCTGCAACGAATGCTGAAGTTCCGGTATGTGATGGCCCAATTTCGATCGCGCTAGCAAATCCAATTCAAACCACAGTTAATGAAAATGTAACTGTTAGAGCAGTTTGTTCTAACGATACAACGGTAACAGAAGTTATCCCAGGTGCGATTGTAAAGTATAGAGCTAGTACTACTAAGCCATTCCGCACAGCAGCGAATAATGGTGACGGTACTTTTGCACTTTCTGCACTTAACGGTGATATCGCATCATATGCTGTTAGCGTAGATCCTCGAATTTCGGCACCATTCACAACGTCTATTACGCCTGACGGAACAGATGAGACCATCGATGTTTCAGTAGCGTGTGACACTGTAACGGGTAGCTAAGAAAAGAATGATTAGTCCAATCAGTTAAGCCGCGGAGACGCGGCTTTTTTCTTTTCTCAATTAAATATATACATGTAGGTATTACTCGTTATCACTTTTTTCGCGGGATAAACCCGCTGCTACAAACATGGCGTAGCAGCGACTTTAGGTCGCGACTCTTTTATGGCTTTAGGTTGCGACTCTTTATTATGACTTTATGCCACAACTCTTTTCTTTACGCGCTTGTCGCGGGATAAACCCGCTGCTACAAATTTGGCGTAGCAGCGACTTTAGGTCGCGACTCTTTTATGGCTTTAGGTCGCGGTTCTCTATTATTGTTTTATGCCACCACTCTTTTCTTTACGCGCTTGTCGCGGGATAAACCCGCTGCTACAAACTTGGCGTAGCAGCGACTTTAGGTCGCGACTCTTTTATGGCTTTAGGTCGCGACTCTTTTTTATGATTTTATGCCACCACTCTTTTCTTTACGCGCTTATCGCAGGATAAACAGGCTGCTTTGAGGAGAAGGTAACTATCAAACTTCCGAAAAAGACTAAAAACCGTTAAACTTAAGGTCTTTAGTATACTCAATACGTTGACTACAGTATGAAATCTCATTTAGGCCGAAGAGCGTTTTCCTCTATGGAACTTCATACTTTGTTCAATGGCTATATATACTCGGATGAAAAGTTGAAGCGTGAGCAACCCAAGCATTGGCATTTTTGGTTACCTTTGCTGAGCTATTATACGGGGGCTTACAGTGATGAAATTGGTTCTCTTACACTTGATGATATTCATTATGAAGATCATGTTCATGTGTTTCATTTTAATACTCACGGTAAAATTCAACCACGTATTGTGCCCATCCATTCTGCTTTATGGCAAAGCGGGTTAGAGCAGTATTTAGCACTAGTCAAACAACAAGCTCATCATCGCATACTATTTGATTTACCAGCTAAGACTGGGCGCTACAGTGAGAAAGTCAGAATTTGGTTTTCTGGTGAAGGGGAAAGGCAAGGGTACTTGCAGAAGTGTGGTCTACCTAATGTTGACCAGCAAGGCATGAAAACTGCGATCAGCAGCCTGCGTTTGAATTTTGAGCAGCAAGTTAGAATTTCAGCTATACAGCTCGGTACAAAAAGCAGCTTCCAATACTTGCTGGGTCTCAAGCAAGATGGCCATGAAGTGAAACGTCCTCCTCTTTGCTTACTGAAGCAGGTCATTTCACCAATCCGAGTTATCAATCCGAATATTACATGGCAACGCTTTTTAGAGCGACAGTAAAGTGTAGTATTCAGCTACTACCACTGTGTAGATCGTTTGCTTTATTATTTGCAAGGTAAGTTAAGCAGGTAATACGCAACATTGACGCCAAGTTTTTAATCTCACCATGGCGTTCAATTACTTCTTGATAAAGAGTTGAAATAAACTCAGCTAAAGTAAGCTGTTCATTCTTAGCTATGTTTTCTAGCAGGTGCCAAATTTCGTTCTCTAAAGCAAGGCTAGTAACAGCACCTTGAATTCGGATAGATCGCTTATCTACTTCGTAGCAGTGAGGGGGGGTTGATGCGTAGAGCTCACACATATAAATTCCATAGGTAAAGTAATGGCAAAAATGATCCATTCAATGATCAGAGTGAAAGATGCTGATCGTTCAACTAAATTTTATCATGATGTATTTGCATTGACAGTGAAGCGACGACTAGATTTTAGTGGCTTTTCTCTTATCTATCTTGGCAATGAAGAAACGTCCTTTGAATTAGAGCTGACTTGGAATCATGAGGCTACGGATTATACCATCGGTAATGGCTATGGGCATCTTGCATTTGCTGTAGATAATTTGGAAGTAATTTACGATAAAGCCCAAAAAAGTAACTACAATCCTCAAGCAATCAAGGACTTTTATAATCACGATGTATTGGTAGCAAGGTTCTTTTTTATCAAAGATCCTGATGGGTATGATATTGAAGTGATTGAAAAAAGTGACGTATATCGGTAGAAACGGGGGACTCCGCGTCAAAGGTTGTAAATCTCAGCATAAAATCGTTAAATAAGTCGCGACCTAAAGTCATAAAAGCGTCGCGACCTAAAGTCATAAAAGAGTCGCGACTTAAAGTCGCTGCTACGAATGTGCAAACCGGTAGCAGCGGGTTTATCCCGCGACCAGGGTTGGTGTGAGTCGTGATATTAAATCTTACAAGCGTCGCGACCCTAAGCCATAGAAGAGTCGCGACTTAAAGTCGCTGCTACGAATGTGCAAACTGGTAGCAGCGGGTTTATCCCGCGACCAGGGTTGGTGTGAGTCGTGATATTAAATCTTACAAGCGTCGCGACGTGAAGTCATAAAAGAATCGCGACGTGAAGTCATAAAAGAATCGCGACCTAAAGTCGCTGCTACGAATGTGCAAACCGGTAGCAGCGGGTTTATCCCGCGACCAGGGTTGGTGTGAGTCGTGATATTAAATCTTAAAAGAGTCGCGACCTAAAGCCATAAAAGAATCGCGACCTAAAGTCGCTGCTACGCATGTGCAAACCGGTAGCAGCGGGTTTATCCCGCGACCAGGGTTGATTCCTATATACTTTTCAAGTTTGCTCTCTTTCAAATCTGCTCTATTCTTTATGTACGTAGAGTTATAAGGATATAACATGTACAAAAGTCAAAACTTAAGGAATAAGCGGGTCTCTCTCGTAAATCATTTCTATGCAATTACCGTAACGTGCAAAGATAGAAAGTCGTACTTTAACTCCTTTTCGATTTGTGCTGAGGCCGCTAAGACAATCATGGCTTGCGAAAAGGAACGCCTTTTTAAAGTTATTGCTTTCGTTTTAATGCCGGATCATCTGCACTTAATCATACAGCTAAATGGCTCCCTTAGCTTGTCAGATGCAATTCGCGCCATAAAGGGTCGAATTACGACTCGTTTACGCTCATTTGGTGTCTTTAGCTTATGGCAAAAAGGTTATTATGAACACTTGATTCGAAGCGAAGATGATTTAAAAGAGCAAGCAAGGTATATAATTCAGAATCCAATAAGGGCTAACCTTGTTACGCGGGTATGTGAATATCCATATTGGTTTTGTATATGGGTGTGATTTATTAAGGTGATTGAAAGTCATTACAAGCGTCGCGACCTAAAGTCGCTGCTACGAATGTGCAAACCGGTAGCAGCGGGTTTATCCCGCGACCAAGGTTGGTGTAAGTCGTGATATCAAATCTTACAAGCGTCGCGACCCAAAGCCATAAAAGAATCGCGACCTAAAGTCGCTGCTACGCATGTGCAAACCGGTAGCAGCGGGTTTATCCCGCGACCAGGGTTGGTGTGAGTCGTGATATTAAATCTTAAAAGCGTCGCGACGTGAAGTCATAAAAGAATCGCGACCTAAAGTCGCTGCGACGAATGTGCAAACCGGTAGCAGCGGGTTTATCCCGCGACAAACTAAGAAGCTAGGCTTAATTGATGAAAGCGTTTTAAGAATTGTGAAAATTCTTCACCTAACTGCTCGTCACGAATAGCATATTCAACGATAGCTTTAAGATAACCCAGCTTATCTCCGCAGTCATGTGAGCGTCCACTCATATGAAAAGCTTCAACGGTTTCTTTTTCCATCAACATATCGATTGCATCCGTTAACTGGATCTCGCCACCGGCACCGACAGGTGTTTTCCTTAATAGGGGCCAAATATTTTTAGAAAGTACATAGCGGCCAACCACTGCTAGGTTAGAAGGAGCCTCTTCAATGCTTGGCTTTTCGATCATATGCTTTATCGCGCTACTCTCGCCAGCGCTAAGTTGAATGCCATTAACATCAGCGATACCGTACTTACATACGTCCTGCTGTGGAACCGGTTCTAGCATAATTTGGCTAGTTTTTGTTTGGTTAAAACGAGAAAGCATTGCAGCAAGGTTTTCTTTACTTTGATCCGCAGAATATTCGTCTAAAACAACGTCAGGTAATACAACAACAAAGTCATTGTCACCAACAATAGGCTGCGCACATAACACAGCATGTCCAAGACCTTTGGCTTCGCCCTGACGAACATGCATAATAGTGACGTCTTCAGGGCAAATCGAGCGTACTTCATCCAATAACTTGCGCTTTACGCGCTTTTCTAATGTAGCTTCCAGCTCAAAGCTAGTATCAAAATGGTTTTCAATTGCATTTTTGGACGAGTGAGTCACTAATACGATTTCTTTGATACCTGCTGCAACGCACTCTTTGACTATGTACTGAATCAGAGGTTTATCTACCAAAGGCAGCATTTCTTTTGGAATTGCTTTGGTCATTGGTAGCATCCTAGTTCCCAAACCTGCCACAGGAATCACTGCTTTCATATCATCTCCGGTTTAATTCTTGCTGCCTTTTTTCGACATAGCCCGCAATTTTAACCATTATAAGCTAAGTTGCAAACAAATTTATGTTGCAATATGTACGGTTGGTAATTGAAGTTTGGTTTTTAACTCTAGCGAATGATATTCCATCGCGATGTAATAACGAATGATTATTCGTTCTTTCTGTTGCAAGTATATAATACCAATTAATCTTAATACTTGTTCAATTTGACGGAGCAAAACTGACGCTATCTGGGTTAAAAATTTCTTATTTAGAACAACTGAATAGCAAACTTTTCTCTTGTTTACATGGATGTAGGTACTTTGGCGATAGCAGGACGCGGTAGCGGTATTATCGACAATATTTTCTCGCCTCAAAATAGATCACTTAATTAAGAGAATTGGTATAAATCCATATTTATCCGCTTATTTAAAGGACTTATGTGGTTAGTACTTCGAGTTGAAGTGGTTATAACGGTTGGGTAGTCAGGTGTTGTATGACGTGTTATTGGGTTTCTAGGTATTAAAATAAGCCTATGTGGCAATATCTTATGGCCCAAAAAAGCCCCTTCCGGGGCTTAGATTATTTTTTGGGGATAGAGTGATTAAAAGTTCACTGTGATTTCATTTGAACAGATTTCACTAGATTGACACACTTTATACGTGTAGCTGGTAGCTTCTAAATCACGAGAGAAGTCTCTGAATTTACCAGTATTTGAGATAGATTCAATCGCTTGTCCATCACGGTAAATCGTTACTTCATCTGCACTGCTGCCTTGCCATGAAAGTTCTACGCGGATAAAGCCTAAGCGAGACTTATTTGCGCGAACTAGCGATAGCTCAATTTCATCAGTACTAACAATAACAGATTGGGTTGTTGTGTGGCTGTTGCCTTCACTATCAGTAACAGTCAGAGAAACGCTGTACTCACCAGATGCTGCAAACTCATGGATCGGGCTGGCGTCAGTACTGATGCTGCCATCACCAAAGTCCCATGCCCAACTAACGATGTCATCGTTCGGGTCGCGGCTCTCATCAGTGAATGTCACGGCTAAGCCTGAAGCTGCAAAACTGAAGCCCGCAACTGGAGGTTGAGGAGATGTTTCACCAAGGCCTGTTAGGTTCAGAGTCCAACTGTTCAATGTTCCAGTATCGATACCTGCATTATCCGAGACAGACAATGTCCAATCACCTGTTGCAACTTCACCATTAAATGCAGCTGAGTTAAAGGTTTGGTTAATGTCGTCTGCGGCACCACCTTGACGGTTATGCAGTGTTGCTACTGTTCCAGCTGGAGAGGTAAGTGTAACAATTAAGTCGCCAATGTAGGTGTGTGTAATATCCACTAGGGTATTACTATCAAACACAGTAACCGTATCAGCTACAGTGATCACAGAAGTAATACCAGAAGCATCGTTATCAGGGATGTCTACCGCGGTAGTATTTTCATAGCTGAAATCGCTTAACCCTTGAGGTAATACATATAGTCCTACCTGCTCTTGATCTGCAAGTTCACCTGATGTTGCATTGAGTGTAAAGCTATATTCGCCCCATTGAGTCGAAGCCGTAGTTGGTACTGAAAGTGTTACAGTATCGCCAGGCATTGCGGTAGTCGCAGACAATGTCGCACCAGCAATTGGTGAGGTAACAGACAAGTCTATGGTACCCTGCCAGTCAGCGACCGAAGCAAAAGTAAATTCGTATGTTGCAGTATCGCCCGCCGTGATTTCCTGATTAGCAGGACGAGCTGACACTCTAAAGCCAGGCTCTGGGTCTGCATCGATTACTGCTTGATTCACATTTAAGCGCTTACCAGATACTGTTTTATCTGTAAGGTCAGCATTAACATCACCACTTTGCATCAGTAGGTTTTTAAGCTCGATAGCACTTAGTGTAGGATTGATAGAAAGTACCAGAGCAGCAGCACCTGCAACATGAGGTGTCGCCATTGAAGTACCTGAGTAACTTGAATAACCACCACCTGGAACGGTAGATAAAATTGCGCTACCTGGTGCGCCCATGTCAACAGACGTTAAACCCCATTGAGAAAATGAAGACATCGCATCGGTATGTGTTGTACTTGCAATAGAGAATACGCTGTCGTGTTCATAGCTTGAAGGATAGTGAGGGTTTACGTCGTTATCTACCGCACTGTTACCAGCTGCGGCAACAAATAAGATATCCGCATTTTCACTGGCTGTGATTGCATCAGAAAGTGCTTGGCTGAAGCCGCCGCCACCCCAACTATTATTAGTAACACGAACGTTATGACCCGCGTTTTTAAGCGCAACCATATAGTCAATACACTCAATCGCATCTGAGGTTGAGCCTGAGCCTGATGCATCGAGGAATTTACAGCCTACGATAGACACCTCATGGTTTACACCAGCAACGCCCGTTGCATCGTTGCCTGAAGCACCGATAGTACCCGAAACGTGCGTACCGTGGCCTTGGTCATCCATCGGATCGCCACTACCAGTAATCGCGTTAATACCGTGAACGTCATCAATATAACCGTTACCGTCGTTATCAATACCATCCCCAGCTATTTCACCCGGGTTGTACCATGCATTTGCGGCTAGATCTGGGTGAGTATAATCAACACCGGTATCGATCACACCGACGATAACATCACGCGAGCCAACCGTAATATCCCACGCTTCAGGAGCGTCAATGTCGGCATCTGCTGTACCACCAGTTTGACCTGTGTTGTGCATACCCCACAATTCGTCAAAACGACTGTCATCGGGAATGCCAAGTGCTTTTACTTGATAGTCAGGCTCAACATATGCAACCGCTGGATGATTAGCCAGTTTTTCAATCGCTTGTTTTGCTGTAATGCTATCTAGCTTAAAGTTTGCTAAACGACCTTTCAAAACATGACGGTATTTATCATCAACACCGTCAGCATTTAAATCTGCCATTTTTGCTTTTACTAGGTTTCTTGCATTTGCACGAAGTGCTGCAGAGGTATTTTCTTTAAATACAACTAGGATGCTGTCGTCTGCAGTCGCGGTTGTTGTTTCAATTTGAACTGCCGCTTGAGCCGTGAAAGCAAGTGCTGGTAGCAAAGCCAAAGACAATGCAGAAAGTTTAGATCTCATATTAATAACCTTTTTAATTTCAAGCGTATCCATCGATACACGATTTTTGAGTTGGTAATTTTTCTGGTAGTGGCTGTGGTCTTTTTGGCAACGTCTTAAAACCTAGACGCAGATATTCAGCAGTGCAATGTAAAAAAAGCGTTAATTAATAAAATCAGGATTTTTTACTGGGTAGGAGGTTTCGGAATGAATTATTTGGTTCTTTTTTATGGGATGTATGGAAATGGGTGCGTTTGAACTTTAACCATACTTTTTTTGTATCTCCATTTTTTGTTCGTAATTTTATGTAAGTTTAGCTTTGTATCGTAATGAAAAATAAAGGATATTTTTTTCATAAAATCTTCTTATTTATCTTCGGTTGTTCCCATCTTAGAGTTAAAGATGACTAGACGTAATAAAATATATTATTTCATCATATTGATTTGCTGACTTTGATATAGATTACGTTTTTCATTAAAAATGTAACACTCTGGTAACTGGCACAGGTGGGAGCGACTCAAGAGTAATGAGTCATAACAGGACGTTAGTTAAGTGAAAGGTTGCAGTTGGCTGAGTTCGGCAACAGCTCAAAGCCTGCACTAAGCACTTAATTGAAAAATAATATAATAAATCTCTAAGGAGAACAGTGTGAAGTTTTCAAAATCAATCGTGAGTTGCGCTATCGCACTTGCGCTAACACATTCTATTACAGCACATGCTGAGGCAAAATCAGATAATAAACCACTTTCAACTTCTGCACTTTCACAAGTAGAACGTGTAAGTGGAACAAGTAATGAGCTTAAGCTTTCACAAACTTCAGGTAGTCAAGGTGGCAACGAGTTAGCTTCTGTGCAACTGGGAACATCTAATCTGACAGATGTGACTACGGTTGGCGATAACAACATTACAGAAGCCGATCAAAATGGTACTGGTAACGTCGCTATTATAACAACAACCGGTAACAACAATAACCAAGTATATAGCCAAGATGGTGAATCTAACGGCGCATTAACGGAAGTTACTGGCGACGATAACGCGATTGACATTCAGCAGTCAGGTAGCGGGATCCTTGGGATTAACAACGAAGCCATCAATATCATTAATGGCGATCAAAATACTATTACGGTATCTCAAGGTTCTGGCGGTCAATGGTTCTACAACCTAAATATGCAAGGTAGCCAAAACGAGGTATCAGCGACACAGTCAGGTATGTGGAACGAAGCCACACTTGAGTCTGTACAAGGTGATATGAACCAAATTACTTTGGACCAAGATGGTGTGTATAACCAATATAAAGTGGTTAGTCTACAGGGGAATGAAAACGAAATTGAATCGAGCCAAAGCGGCAATTTCAATGTTATCGCCGTAGAGACAGTGATTGGAGATGACAACCAAATTGAGATTGAGCAGTCGGAAGGTGATAGCAATACGGTTAACGTATTTGAAATTACTGGAGACAATAACGAGCTTAGTATCGATCAGGAAGGCTCAACTAACACCTTTGCGTCAGATTTATTAGTTGGTAGTGATAATGAAGTGACGGCTGAACAGCGTGGTGATGAGAACAAAGTTCAAGCTGACGTTGTTGGTGATAATAACGAATTTACCGCGATGCAAATTGGCAATGGCAACGAGATGTACCTTGGCGTTGCTGGTGAAAACAATGAATTTTCAGCGACTCAAGTGGGTGATGCGAATATCGCACATGTTGCGAATTTCAACGGTAGTGATAACGATGTTGATGTTACCCAAACGGGTGATGAAAACGAGGTGGTGGTGCAATCATCTTACCCCGACGTTAGCCTTGCAAGCAATGACAACGCCGTTGATATCTCACAAAGTGGCACTGGCAATGGTGTTGTTGTGACGATGAGCAGTGTGTTCGATAGCAGTTCAAACCAAGTAGATATTGCGCAATCAGGCGAATTTAACGCGATAGATTTAATGCTTGAAGGCAGCCGTAATATGTTAGACATCACACAAAATGGTAGCAACAACTTTGTGATGGGTATGGGCTCAGAAGCATTCATTATCAACGGTGATGATAATGCATTTACAGTAAGCCAAATTGGTGATGGCAACTTAGTTCAAGGTGGAATTACAGGTAGTGGTCAAAACATTACCGTAACTCAGGTTGGTGACAACAACGTTGCGACTATCACTCAGCAATAACTAAGTAATAGCTAAGCAATTTAGACAGGGGGCAACACCGGCCCCCGTATTTTGTACTATTCAGCTAACCAAAATATCAATGTGAATCTCGTCAGTAAAGACATTCTATGCCGTGAGTAAACAAATAATGATAAGAATAATAACATTCTTGAGCGCCATGCTCGTTTCTACGTTTTCACTGAGTGCACAAGAAGATGTAGAAATTGATGGTTTAGTGATGGATCAGAGTATTAGCCGATTTGGTCATCAGTTTTACTTTCAATTTTCACAGCTTTGGAGAGATGTTCCTAACACCTCGGGAATTAATATCACGGTTAAAGAAACGGTTTTACCAAGAGCAGGCACTCGGTTAGAAGTTTTAATGAATAATCGCGCAGTCTACGCAACAGCGATGGGAAGGAGAGGTGGCTCTGTTGATGAGCGAGTTGAGACTGCCATCTTTACTATTATGGATGCGATGGCGAGAGAACAATATCAACAGAATGGCTCAGAAGATTTAGCAGCAAGTGGGTGGTAACATGGCAACAATAAAAACAACAATCGTGTGTGCTGGTTTAATGCTACTTAGCGGTGCTCATGTGGCAGCAACGGAGCTGGTATATAAACCAATTAACCCCGCATTTGGTGGTAACCCGTTAAACGCCAATATGTTATTGAGTAAAGCGCAATCTCAAAATAAACACAGAGCGCCAATTATAGAAAAGACCTATGATGAAAAGTTTCAAGAATCACTCGAGCGTACGTATCTCAACCGCTTGGTAAGAGAAATTACGGATGTAGCGTTTGGTGATGACATCAAAGACAGTATTTTTGATCAAGACGCGACGTTTATGAGTGGCGACTATCAAATCCAAGTGATCACCAGTACACCCGACACCATTACGGTTAGAATAACAAATACAGCATCGGGTGAAGAAACCATTCTTGAAGTACCTAGGTTTGCCGCTTCGGCTGGTGGAGGATACTAAATGCTCCGCGTAACTTTATTGGTATTGTTGTTACTACTTAGTGGTTGTTCTAGCATGTCACGTGTGTTGCCACCGGCGCAAAGTGTGGCTATTGAGCTGACCGATACCGAAACCTTTGCAGAACTAAAAAATTTACCCACACCTAAGGGGCGAATTCCTGTCTCGGTTTATTCATTTCGCGACCAAACAGGGCAATATAAACCACAAGATAATGTGAGTTCATTTTCAACAGCGGTGACTCAAGGCGCTAACTCGATTTTAATGCAGGCACTACACGAAACGGATTGGTTTATTCCGGTAGAACGTGAAGGGCTGCAAAACTTGCTGACTGAGCGCAAAATTATTCGTGCAGCAAGTGATGATAATGATACAAGCGCTTTGCCACCATTAATGACCGCAAAGATTATTTTAGAAGGCGGGATCATCAGCTATGACTCTAATATCCGCACAGGCGGTTTGGGGATGGAATATTTTGGCATAGGTGCATCTGAGCTTTATCGTGAGGATGTTATCTCTATTTATATGCGCGCAGTTGATGTTCGTACCGGGCAAGTGCTGCTTTCTGTTGCGAGTAGTAAAAAGGTGCTATCCATGGAGGTTCGGGCAGGGTTTTTCCGATATGTGAGTTATAAACGATTGGCTGAAGCCGAAGCGGGTTTTAGCGATAACGAACCGATGCACATTTGTGTAACTCAAGCGATAGAAAAAGCGCTGACTTTGATGGTACAACAGGGTATCGAAAAAGGCGTGTGGTCGGCAGCTACCGCATCGCAGGTCGCGCTTTAGCGCGACAAACCTTTACCACAACGCTCCCTTTTGCGTGGCACGCACCACTAACCGTAGGTCGTGCTTTAGCGCGACAAAAATTTTAAGAACGATACAACCTTGAGCACGTTCTCACACTACCCACTTTAAAATAAAGAATAATACTGGTGCATGAGATTCAACAATAAAGTCAGCCACCAATAAGCTGAGTATGTTAATCTAAATGGCAATGAAATAATAAAGAACGCTAACATCATGCACGTACATATTTTAGGGATTTGCGGTACCTTTATGGGCGGGATCGCAGCCATCGCTCAATCATTGGGGCACAAAGTCACAGGTTCAGATCTCAATGTTTACCCGCCGATGAGTACACAACTTGAATCACTCGGAATTGAACTAACTCAAGGGTACGACCCTAAGCAACTCATTGATGTTGAGCCTGATGTGGTGATCATCGGCAATGCCATGAGCCGTGGTAATCCGTGCGTTGAATATGTTTTAGAAAAGGGTATGCGTTATACTTCAGGCCCTGAATGGTTAAAAGACCATGTATTACGCCAGTCATGGGTGTTGGCTGTGGCCGGTACGCATGGCAAAACGACCACTGCAAGTATGTTAGCTTGGTTACTCGAATACGCAGGATTACGCCCGGGCTTTTTGATCGGTGGCATTGTGCAAAACTTTGGTGTGTCGGCGCGCACATCAGATACGCCATTCTTTGTTATCGAAGCCGACGAATACGATACGGCGTTTTTCGATAAGCGCAGCAAGTTTGTCCATTACTTACCTCGCACGTTAATACTTAATAATCTTGAATATGATCATGCTGATATTTTTCCAGATTTAAATGCCATTCAAACCCAGTTTCATCATTTAATTCGCACGCTACCCAGCCAAGGTAAAGCCGTATATCCAGCGGATGATACTGCGCTACAAAACGTTATTGAACGCGGTTTTTGGAGCGAGCAGGAATCGCTTGGTAAAGAATGGTCGTATAACTTGCTCAAGGCTGACGGCTCTCGCTTTATAGTGTTATTTGAAGGCGAAGAAAAAGGCGAAGTAAATTGGCAAGCGATTGGTTTGCATAATGTCAAAAATGCCATGATGGCGATTGCGGCGGCAAGACATGTGGGCATTCCAATCGAGGTAAGTATCGAAGCGCTGGGGCAATTTATTTCTCCCAAACGCCGGATGGAAGTCAAAGGGGAGGTCAATGGCGTTACTGTCTATGATGACTTTGCGCATCACCCCACCGCAATAGCAACGACCCTAGCAGGGCTTAGAGCCAAAGTGGGAGATGCACCTATCATTGCTATTTTAGAGCCGCGCTCAAATACGATGAAGCTGGGCATTCATCAAGAAACCTTATTGCAATCACTTGATGTTGCAGATGAAGTGTATCTATTCGAACCAGATGGCTTATCTTGGTCTCTTAAAGCACAAGCCGAAGCCGCGGGTCGTCAGTGTTTTGCAAGCGTAGATGAGATTGTCGCACAGGTTGTGACAAATCAAGCACCAAACCAACATGTGCTGATCATGAGTAATGGTGGTTTTGGTGGCATCCACGACAAACTTTTAACTGCATTGAAAAAGTAATCATTATGTCAGAACAAACATTTAATGGGCCAATTACGCTGGCCTTTAGTGGTGCGTCGGGCGCCCCTTACGGACTGAGATTACTCGAGGTATTGGTGTCGTTAAACTATCAAGTTTACGTGCTAATCTCGAGCGCAGCCAGAGTGGTGCTGGATACTGAGTCGAATTTAAAACTCTCAGGAAATGAACAAAAAGCAACAGAGCAACTACAGACGCTTTTCTGTGCTAAAGATAAGCAAATTCAGGTATTTGGTAAAGATAACTGGTTTAGCCCTGTGGCATCTGGCTCGGCCGCACCAAAGCAGATGGTGGTGTGTCCGTGTAGCGCAGGAAGCGTGTCAGCCATTGCACTTGGGGCATCTGACAATTTGCTTGAGCGCGCAGCAGATGTGGTGATCAAAGAACGTGGCCAATTAATATTAGTGCCGCGTGAGACGCCCTTTAGTCCAATTCATCTTGAAAACATGCTCAAGCTTAGCCGCTTGGGGGTGACTATCATGCCTGCAGCACCTGGTTTTTATCATCAGCCACAAAGTATCGACGATTTGGTCGACTTTATGGTGGCCCGCATTTTAGATCATCTACACATCGAGCATACCTTAGCTAAGCGCTGGGGTTATGGAGAATAATAAAATATGACAATAGCACTGAACATCAAAGGGTTAAAAAAAGTTTATAGTAACGGCGTCGAAGCCGTTAAAGGCATTGATCTCGAAGTTCAAGAAGGGGACTTCTTTGCGCTACTTGGTCCAAACGGGGCTGGTAAATCTACCACAATAGGGGTTATTGCCTCACTGGTGAATAAGACCCAAGGCAGTGTAGAGGTTTTTGGTCATAGTATTGATACTCATTTGGAAGACGCTAAGTCGAACTTAGGTTTAGTACCACAGGAGTTCAACTTTAGCCAATTCGAGACGCTAAACCAAATTCTAGTGACTCAGGCGGGCTATTATGGTGTGCCAAGAGACGTTGCCCATCAGCGAGCCGAGAAGTATCTCAAGCAGCTGGGATTATTTGATAAAAAAGATAAGCAAGCTCGCACGTTATCCGGCGGTATGAAACGTCGCTTGATGATTGCAAGAGCATTGATGCATGAGCCTAAGCTCCTTATTTTAGATGAACCTACGGCTGGTGTGGATATAGAACTACGCCGTTCTATGTGGGATTTTTTGCGTGAAATTAATAAGCAAGGCGTAACGATTATACTCACAACGCATTACTTAGAAGAAGCAGAGCTGTTGTGCCGTAATATTGCGATTATTGATAAAGGCACGATTGTTGAGCACACGACCATCAAGACATTACTCTCAAAGTTGGATAAAGAAACGTTTGTACTTGATCTTAAGCCGCCCATGCAGCCTGTGGCACTCGATGGTTACCAATTTACCACCGTAGATGACCATACTATTGAGGTAGAAGTAGCTAAGTCGCAAGGGCTCAATGGGGTGTTCACACAGCTCACAGAGCAAGGTAATCAAGTATTAAGTATGCGTAACAAAGCTAACCGTTTAGAAGAGTTGTTTGTTGGCTTACTGGAGCAGGGGAGAGGGGCATAATCGTGTTGAAATATGGCGTCGCGTTAAAAAGTATTTGGATAAAAGAGTGTATTCGGTTTTTACGTATTTGGGTGCAAACCTTAGTACCGCCAGCGATCACCATGACACTTTATTTTGTGATATTTGGCAGTTTAATCGGCTCGCGCATTGGTGATATGGGTGGCTTTAGTTACATGGAGTTTATTGTACCTGGCTTAATCATGATGTCGGTGATCACCAACTCCTATTCTAATGTTGCCTCGAGTTTTTATTCCACCAAGTTTCAAAAGAGCATTGAAGAACTACTCGTTGCACCTGTGCCTAACTATATTATTGTACTTGGCTATATGGGCGGTGGTATGGCGCGAGGCATGCTCGTTGGGCTTATTGTTACTATCGTCAGTCTGTTTTTTGTGGATATTCAAATTCACAATCTAGCGGTTATCGTTATTACGGTTATTTTAACGTCAGCTGTGTTTGCATTAGGTGGTTTGATCAATGCGGTGTTTGCCAACAGCTTTGACGATATTAGTATTATTCCGACTTTTGTGCTTACACCCCTGACTTACCTGGGCGGCGTATTTTACTCAATCACATTGCTGCCGGAGTTTTGGCAAGGTGTGTCACAGGTAAATCCAATCATCTATATGGTAAATGCCTTCCGTTTTGGCTTTTTAGGTGTTTCGGACGTTGATATTGGCGTTGCCTTTACGGTATTAGGTGTATTTATATGTGGTCTATTTTGGTTGTCACTGCACTTAATTAAACGCGGTGTTGGACTAAGACACTAACCGCAGGATAAAGAATGAGCGCTGCTATCAATTGCAGCGCTCTTGCGTTATTTCAGGTAAAATCCTTACCATT
Source organism: Pseudoalteromonas sp. XMcav11-Q (assembly GCF_040104525.1). Taxonomy (NCBI): domain Bacteria; kingdom Pseudomonadati; phylum Pseudomonadota; class Gammaproteobacteria; order Alteromonadales; family Pseudoalteromonadaceae; genus Pseudoalteromonas; species Pseudoalteromonas sp. XMcav11-Q. The sequence continues at coordinate 120,655 of NZ_JBECOX010000003.1, read as the reverse complement.
CCCCCTTAATAATGACTGGTTATGACAGAAGCAAACTCTCGTAGTATCACCACTAATCAACAAGGGCTACACGAAAAGCTCGATGAAATCGTTACTAAGCATCTAACCGCTGAGTTTAAAAAACCCATTGCGGCACATACACAAAGCGCTTTCGATGAGGTTAATGCGCGAGTACAGGCCTATAATGGACCGATTATTTTGGACTCATGTTGTGGTGTTGGTGAAAGTACGGCAAATTTGGCGAAGCGACACCCTGATGCGTTGGTAATTGGCATCGACAAGTCTGCGCATCGACTAGATAAACACGATGTTGAATATAAACAAACGGAACAAGGCCAATATATTTTGGTGCAAGCCGATCTCAATGACTTTTGGCGATTAGCGCTGGAAGCCAATTGGCAGCCAACTCACCATTATTTGCTGTATCCTAATCCGTGGCCGAAAGCTAAACACATTCAAAGGCGCTGGCATGGTAGCGCGGTGTTTCCTTTTATCGTCAAGTTAGGTGGCAAGTTGGAGCTGCGCAGTAATTGGGATATCTATGTAAAAGAGTTTGCCAGAGCTTTGGCGCTTAGTGGCGTTGATGTTGAAGTGGAAGCCTATGAAAGTGATGAAGCTATTACACCCTTTGAGCGTAAGTATTGGGCAAGTGGTCAATCTAGTACCCGCCTCGTCGTAACGCTTTGAGCTAACCCATGACAAGTCCGACTTAAGATCGATAAAAGCGGCTTAAAGATGGCCGCTTGCTTTGCCTATCCAGCTACCTTCTAATCTTGCAACGCCTGCAGCTTCCAATTGTTTTGCCTGTTTGCTGGTGGCAACACAGGGTACAATCAAGTCGATCCGCTTGGCATTGCAATGGCTTGCAAGATATTCAATGGAGCTCAGCAGCATCTCATCTTCATCCAAGTTTTCACAAATACTGGCTTCTAAACAAATGGCATCAAGTGGGAGTTTTAAGATCCGATTGATGGTAAGAAAACCACTATTCACACCCGTTACTGCAACATTTGCACCTTTTGCTTTTAACGACTGCATCATTAAGCTCATATCGCTGAAGTTTTTTAGCACATCCGTTTCATTAAACTCAAATGTGATGAGTTGTGGCTGCGGGTAACGGCGTAGGATCTGGCTGATATATTCAAAATATTCTGCATCCGCGATTTCACTGTGGCTCAATTGCATGCTCCAAGCATTGTTCGATTTACGAAAACGGGTGATGCATAACTCAAGTAGCTTCATGCTAATTTGTGCGCGGAGTTTTGGTTGCTTCATCACTGGATAAAAATGTTCGGCATCGATGATAGCGCCGCGCTCGTTAAGGACGCGTGCCGTGCAGTGGTACTGAATGTCAGCATGGTCGTGACAAGCTTTACGCGGCGTAAAAAAAGGAATGATGCGGTCTGATTCACACGCGCTTTGCAGTAAACGGGTGAGGTGGAGATTTTTTGATTGTTGCTGGGGGTTTATTTGCAGCTGAGAATCAAAATAACACACTTGGGTATTTTGCTGTTGGGCCTGACGTAGCGCGAGAAAGGCATTTTCAAGTAACAACGCGCAATTGCCTTTAGCAACACCCGCACACAAATTAACGTATAAATGCGGCGCGTCGTATATGGGTTTTGCACAAGGGAATGACTCGGTTAAGTTCGCCAAATAATGCTCACCATTTTCGATGCTGGTAACTAGCGCAATTTTAGAGGTGGTAAGGCGGTAAACCTCAAACGGATGGGTAAACTCGCTAAAGTAGCTCATGACTTTTGCCATAACGTTATCGCCGACTTCCGTGCCATAGAAGCTAATGATATCCTCAAGCTCCTTCACCCATACTACGCTTAAGCATAGGTGTTGCGATTTAGAATATTTAAGTGCTTGCTCAAGGGCGATACGGTTGCCAAATCCGGTGCGGCTATCTGTTGTTAAGGTCTTCTTGTAGTACATAAAGTACAAGCTCACGACAACCAAAAACATCACAAAGAAGAAGCTAGCGTCAATGGCTGCATCCATTACACTTTCTTGTAACTGACTTTCTAAATCGTGAATGGTTAAGTCTGCACCTGCTATATAAGTAGTGCCATCGGGTAGCACAAAAGGAATAAACACACTTTTAAAGTGGCCCCATTTGTCTTTGGCTATTTCAAACACAGGTTCGGTAGAGTGAAAGGCGCTTTTTAGGGTAATCGAAGCCTCGGAATAAACATCTTGATAACGTGTTAGTCGGTTGAGTTTAAGATCTTCTCGGGTGTAACTGGACGCGGTAAAGTGCACGTAAGGTGGTTTAAGCACCATGGTATAGACGTATTCAACATTTAAAGCACGGGCAAGCTCGGTGAGGGCATGGCTTTTTTGTTTAAACTCGGCTGGGGTTATTTGCTCTGGTGACTCGTGGTACTTTTTGCCTACAATGACGTTGGCGCTGGTGGCTGCATTGATTAGCTGGGCGTCGATCCTCGCCATGATATCGCGACGCGTATCATAATAGTTGGCGATAACATAAATCGATAGGGCAGCTAAAAAGATAAAAGAGGCTAAAACGAGCCAAGCAACGGGGAGTCGGGAAGTATAACCTGTGAGCCCTAAAAGCGGCGTTGCTTTTGTCGTAGGCTGCTTAGATTTAGCTTTGAGGGGTTGAGCTATACTCCGAGTATTCATGATAATCCTTTATCCACAATATCGCGATTTAACGACGATCAAAATGCCTAACTAGCGTAAGCGTGGCAGCTGCTTTGTTACATAATATAAACAATACAACATAAATTGATGACTTGAGAAGAAATAAAGCAAAAAATTTCCTCACCAATGATCAATAAAATGCATTGTTGCGAGCAAGTCGGTAATATACCGTTTTGTTGGGTTTATGTCCCCATTTTATACCTTATTTTTGACGAGAATGTAAAATAGAAACTAAGGTATTTTTCACTGAACTTTCGTTGGGTTTTCATAAAATTGTCAATGTTTCATGAATTTTAACTAGACAATAGAAGACAATTCCCTTTCTTTACAGTAAAGTTAGCCATTTCATGTATCACAATCTCTTGTGCAATTTGTATCTACTCAATCTCTAAAATGGGTAGGTAAGCTACTGCACCGTTTGATGTTTAGGTAGTATTGATGGGTCCAAAGCGTTGCGCCGTTGCGTCTGAAGAAAGCTTAATGCGTATATTTACCGTGCCTGAGGCGCCTGATTCAACTTTAAGCAGAATCGAGCAAGAAATCTCGAGCAATTTGGCTGGCTTTTTAAATGAGAATATTGCGGCAGTTGAAAAGCCACTGCACGAAGTTGAAAAAGACTTTCAGTCGGCGGTGATCCCCGAAGTGCCGATGTTTGTCTCCGACTATGCGCAAGATATCATGGAGCAATTAGTTGCCCACTCAGTGCATACCGCAGCCCCAAGCTTTATTGGGCATATGACCTCAGCTTTACCGCATTTTGTGTTGCCTCTGTCGAAGCTGATGGTGGGACTCAATCAAAACCTAGTCAAAATTGAAACGTCAAAAGCCTTTACTCCGCTTGAACGTCAAGTATTGGGAATGATGCATCACTTGGTTTACGGCAGCGATGATGCTTTCTACGATAAGTGGATGCACAGCGCAAAAACGTCACTAGGTGCTTTTTGTTCGGGTGGCACAATTGCGAATATAACCGCGCTTTGGATTGCAAGAAACCGCTTATTAAAAGCGGATGGTGAATTTAAAGGTATTGGTGCATCGGGTATTGTGGCTGCAATGCTACATTATGGTTACCGAGGCTTAGCGGTATTGGTTTCTGAAAGAGGCCATTATTCGTTGGGTAAGGCCGCAGATGTGCTAGGTATTGGCCGCGATAACTTCATTTCAATCAAAACGGCTGGCAACAATAAGGTTGATGTTGACGCCATGCGAGCTAAAGCTAATGAGCTTGAAGCGCAAGGGATAAAAGTACTGGCTTTGGTTGGTGTTGCTGGGACGACCGAAACGGGTAATATTGACCCTCTAGAAGAGATGGCTGATTTAGCTGAAGAACTCAATTGCCACTTTCATGTCGACGCCGCTTGGGGTGGGGCAACACTACTATCGAATAACAATCGCTACCTTCTGAAAGGGGTGGAGCGAGCAGATTCAATAACCATAGATGCGCACAAGCAAATGTACGTGCCTATGGGAGCGGGTATGGTGTTATTTAAAGACCCGGCGGCATCTGATGCAATTGAACATCACGCCGAATACATCTTACGGAAAGGCTCTAAAGATCTGGGAAGTCATACTTTAGAGGGGAGTCGTCCTGGTATGGCGATGTTAGTGCACGCATGTCTGCGTGTCATTGGTCGTCAGGGCTATGAGATGCTTATTGATAAAGGGATTGAAAAGGCGCGGTATTTTGCTGAACTAATTAAACAAACCCCTGATTTTGAGCTGATCTCTGAACCTGAGCTATGTTTGCTGACTTACCGCTATGTGCCTGAGCAAATAAAAGCGGCAATCGCACAAGCGGATGAGCAAGAAAAGATAGAGATTTATGCTGCACTTAACCGTTTTACTGCGAGTATGCAAAAGCGTCAGCGTGAAGCGGGCCGCTCTTTTGTTTCTCGAACACGCTTAACACCAGAGCAATATGACCGCCAACCCACGGTGGTATTTCGAGTGGTTTTGGCCAACCCTCTGACATCAGAGTCTTTGCTTAAAGAAATCATGGATGAGCAACGCCAATTGGCAATGTCAGATCCGGTATTTAAAAAATACCTCGCAAAATATATTAAATAATCAACGAATAAAGTGGCCTCGCGCCACTTTAATAATCTCAGGCTTATTACCTTTTAGCATTACCTCCTTTACGGATTACTCTACTTATATTCTTATTTCTTACATAATCGTGTGAAAATATTCCAAAACATAGGTTAATTCTAGTATTTAAGACTATGCTTAAAAATTATGGCGCGTTATGCTAGCAGAAAAGAATAAAATCTTCGTATTATGTTGAAGAACTTTAGCAATGTCACTCAGAGGCTTAGGCGGCTCAGCTCGCAAGAGCTTGATGTATCGGGAACATTTCAAAGCTTCCTGATTGATTTACTAGATGAAGGTAAGCTTATCTTAGACGTCACTCGGGTTTCCGTTTGGTTGTTTGATGATCTTGACAAACCTTCTGAGCTTATCAATGTTGCTAATACAGATTGGCAGGGTGACGAGTTACCGGTGCAATTGCCAGCCTTAACATATGAAAACTTCCCCGCTTATTTTTCAGCAATCAACAGTGGTCAATCGATAGATGCGAATGACGCTGCCGCCGATCCCAGAACGTCCGAATTTAAAGAATGTTATTTAACCCCAAACCACATAGTGACCATGTTAGATACGGTGATCTTTAAAAATGGTATTCCTCACGGAGTGGTGTGCTGTGAAGGGAATAATGGCGTACGTACGTGGCACAAAGATGAAATTGCTTTTGCGGAGATGATTGCAGACTGCTGCAGTCGCCGATTACTGGTTAAAGAGTTATGGCAGTTACAGCTGCAACTTACTGACATGGCGTTTAAAGATTCACTCACTGGATTGAGTAATCGACGTTTTTTAATGGATAACGCGAAACGTGAGATCAGTCGTCATGCACGCTTTGATCATCCATTTAGTATGATGATGCTAGACATAGATCACTTTAAAAAAATCAACGATAATCACGGCCATGAAACCGGTGATTTAGTGTTAAAAAGCTTTGCTGAGATCTGCGTAAATACCTTGAGGTTAGAAGATTGTATGTGTCGTTTAGGGGGGGAAGAGTTTATTGTGCTGTTACCTAACACGCCGGTAAATTCAGCGATGGTGATCGCCGAGCGCCTGCGACAAGAAATAGAGCAATCGGTTATCTCTACGCCATCAGGGGAGATCACCATTACATCAAGCTTTGGGGTCGCAGCAGTCAATACCAATTTGCCTTTTGGTCATTCATTAAAAGCCGTTGATCACGCGGTATATCAAGCCAAAGCTGCAGGCCGCAACTGCGTGATCCCCGCGCAATAGAGGTGGCGTTGAATACACTAACCACAATCGCAGCCAATTTGCTATTGCACGCTCAAGTTAGTTGAAGCGTCCGGCTCTGACGCGCTTTACCCTTTGGTTTATCCAATGTCTAAAGCAGTGTGCATAGAGCCATTGCTTGATGCCAGTTAGATTTTTGTGTTGCTGATACAGCGCATCTGGACTCGTATAAAGCCCTAAATCGCGTGTGATACTTTGCTTTTGAATATATGCACCATTTAATGAAAAGCGATTATCGGGTTGCTGTAAACAGGGAGTAGAAATACCAAATCCAGTAAAGCCTTTTGCCTTCGGGAAGTGCTGCTGAACCTGCTTAAGGTAGCCGTCATCAATTATGTAACCTTCAAGCTCTATCCAGCGCTCCTCTAAATAAACTTCAACCCAACTATGGATAATACTTTTTGGAGCAAACCACGCCAGTAGGGTAGGAATTAACCCTTGTTTAAGACTGTTGGCTATCTCAAACCCATGAATTCGGGTGGGAATATCACAAGCCCTTAGCAATGCGACCAGTAATGTTCCTTTGGTATTACATTGTCCATAGCCTTGCTTAAGCACTTGGCTTGCAGTTAGTGTATCTGTCTCACTATAACCAAACTCTATGTCGTCTTTGATGAAGTTATAGATTTGCTCCGCTGCCGTGATTTCATCAAGCTGCCGCCAACCTTTTGCTTCTATTAAGCTTTGGATCTCTGAATGTTGATAATCAACTAAAGGGGTAGTTACTAAAAATTGCTTCATGGTTATGCTCCTATTTTGGTAGCAGTGTGATGCAACTTAGGTAACTAAGCTTGAATAAACTGGCTAAGTTCATGGTTAGTTAATAGGTGTACAATTAAGTTTTTTATTTTGTATTTAGGGAAGGAGCCTATGAGAAAAACAACAAAGATTGTTGATAAGGTATGTACTGACAAAGTACTGAAGCAGCGACCAAGTAACCGCGATGACATATCTTACGGTTATGGAGGATCGCTTGCATGAAATGGAAAGTCTTATTTTATTTCTTACTACTGACGTTTATTGCCTCAATCTATGATGCATTTACGCTGCCGGATCATTTAGCAATAGAATCAAGCATGTTTACTGGGATTGTGTTATTGGTCGCAGATCTCTTAAATGTATTTGGTGCTTTTTGCGTTGCTTATGGCAAGCGTCCTGTTACAGATGTGTGGTTTTGGAGCGTGTCATTAGCACTATTTATTGCTGCCAATGTTTACATTCAGATCCAAGCATTTATTCAGTTTCGTATTGGCTATACGGTCGATGAGATGATTGTTCATTCGATTATTTTTCTCGTCGTATTAACCATATCGTCGCTACCTATGGTTAAGTTGATTGATGAAGCTTATAAGCGAGGTAATAAACAAACGGCTTAGTTTATAGCGCTTTGTGTTTTTAATGCCTCAGTCGGTGTAATGCCAAACTGCCGTTTAAATGTACGGCTCAAATGAGCGCTATCTGCAAACCCCGCGAGCATGGCAGCTTGTGTAAGGTTGTTGCCTTGTTGTATGGCGACAACTGAGCAGATCAGCCTGCGCCACAGCACATAAGGTCGCCACGCTATCCCTACTTGCTCGGTAAACAGATGTAAAAAGCGACTTGGTGAGAGGTAAAGTGACTCGGCAATCGTATTTGCGCTGAAGTGACTGGGTTTAAGGCAAGTTTGTGCGTTAAAGCACGCATCTAATTGCGCCAATACACGGTCGATTCGTGGATCTAAATCCGTCGTCGGGAGTTCGGTCAGCTCTACTGCGCGTAATAACTCGGCAAGCTTGGCATTGCTCTTTGGTGCGGTATTTATCTTGATTGCTGCGCAGCTATTGCCTTGTAGTTGCTTGCCATACAAGCTTTTTGGCTCGACTAATATCACCCAGCCTGAGGTCATTTTTAAGCTATGTTCTACGCCACTTGCAATTACGCTTGGGCCAGATAGCGTCTTGTCACCGATTTTCGCGATACAGTCGCCCAAGGGCAGATTAATTTGAATAAGGTGATGTGAATGGCGCGCGGCATTCAGGTCTTTGACAAAGGAGGCGAATATACCCGGAGTGAGGTGCAGCATAAAAACAGCCGAGACTTTCGTCTCGGCGAGCAGTATTAACCAGCGAATGCGTCTTGCAATGGTGGTACAACTTGCTTTTTACGGCTTAGTACGCCGTCCAACCATACTTTGCTTGCTTCAGGCTCAACGTTGTATGCTTTTGCGATGATCGCTTCATCATCAGAAGCGATCAGCATTTGTGATCCTTCTTTCATGATATCAGTAAGTAGTAGCATCACGCTGTGGCGATTACCTTCTTCTTTTAATTTTGCGATATCTGCATGTAGCTCATCTTTGATCTTATCAAATACAGCAAGATCAACCACTTCAAGCTGGCCAATACCAACAAGGTTGCCATTCATGTTAAAGTCTTTGAAATCACGCATGACTAGGTCACGAATTGGTGTGCCTTCAACTGCTGATTTCACCTTGAACATTTCCATGCCAAGCTCTTTAGCATCATCAACACCCGCGATTTTTGCAAGTGCTTCAACACATTTGATATCCGCAGTGGTGCAAGTTGGTGATTTGAAGATGACTGTGTCGCTTAGGATTGCACACATCATGATACCAGCAATGTTTGCTGGGATTTCTACATCGTAGAAGTCGTACATCATTTTAATGATCGTGTTACTACAGCCAACAGGGCGGATCCAACACTCAAGTGGTGTTGAAGTTGTAAGGTCGCCTAGTTTATGGTGATCAACTACGCCAACTACAGTTGCTTTATCGATGTCGTCTGGTGCTTGCGTTTTTTCAGTGTGGTCAACGATATACACATCTTCGCCAGCATAGCTCATCTTAAGCTCTGGAGCTTCAAAACCAAAACGGTCAAGAATAAACTGAGTCTCCGGTGAGACTTCACCTAAACGCGTTGGGATTGCTTCTTCACCAATTTGGTTTTTTAAATAAGCAAGTGCGATTGCACCGCAGATTGAATCTGAATCAGGGATCTTATGACCCACTACATACATTGCCATTGACGGAACTCCTTAAAATTTTGCCCACATTCTAGCAAAATAACTTGTCATTTAAATAGTGTAAATGCGCAATTTGGCGTAGATAGGGGACGGTAACGACAGATTGTTGAATTAGGCGAAATAGCCTAGGCGAGCAAGGGCTAATTGAGCATGTATAAATACAAATTAGTATTATACACTAACCGTTCAAACGCTTAGGAGATGGATATGATTCAAATGAGCCGTAAGGGCTGGAATAACGTGGTGATCTTTTCCATGTTACTGATGATCTTTTTTCTCAACGGCCTTCACTATAAATTGAATCCCAGTGACGACAAAGCAAAGATACAAGCTGTGCTACCAGAGCAAAGCTTTGTCTTAACTGTGGCATTTCCTGGCTATAAAATTGAACGCATTGGCACGAGCTGGCGTATAGAGTTACCGCAAGGCTCAAACCAGAGCTTTAGTGAAGATGCCTTACGTGCGCTTGTTGCCAAGTGGCAAAGTTTACAGCTATTGGTTGTTGAGGCGCCAAAGCAGTTGGAGCCCGCGTTGAGCGCTGCGCAGTTTTGGCTAGCAACTCAAGAGCTTCCCCTTAGCTATCAGCTGTATCCTAGCGATAATGGCTTTGTATTATTTGATAAACAACAACAGCGTTGGTTTGAGCTTGATAATGTGCAAGCCAAAGCATTATTTCTACCGATAGAATTGTAATACCACACAGTAATAGAGTGAATTATGCCTGAGTTACCAGAAGTCGAAGTGAGCCGTTTAGGCATTCAACCATATTTAGAGCAACATATTATCCAAAGCGTAAAAGTGCACAATGGTAAGCTGAGATGGCCTGTACCAGAGGAAGTACAATTGCTCGAAGGTGAGAGGGTGCTTGCGGTTAAGCGACGGGCAAAATATTTGCTTATCGAATCCAAGCATGGCACTGCGATTTTGCACTTGGGGATGTCAGGAAACTTACGTGTTGTTGATAGCAAAGAGCCACTAAAAAAGCATGATCATGTGGAGATCATTCTGGCCTCAGGTAAGTCGCTCAGATTGAACGACCCGCGTCGCTTTGGTGCCTTCTTATGGCAAGGTGCAGGCGAAGATCATAGCGTTTTTGAAAAGCTGGGTCCTGAGCCGTTGACCGAGCTTTTTACAGCAGAGTACTTATTTGAAAAAAGCAGAGGCAAAAAGCAGCCGATTAAACAATTTGTTATGGATAATCATGTGGTGGTTGGTGTGGGTAATATTTATGCCAATGAATCTTTGTTTAAAGCAGGGATCCATCCCAAAAAAGAAGCAGGTAAAATTTCACTTAAACGCTACCAATTACTGACACCGATCATCAAGGAAACCTTAAGTGCAGCTATCAAACAAGGGGGAACGACACTTAAAGACTTTGCTCAAAGTGATGGTAAGCCGGGTTACTTTGCTCAAGAGTTACTGGTGTATGGTCGCAAAGGTGAGCCTTGCGTAAGCTGCGAAACGCCATTAAAAGAAATACGTCTAGGGCAACGCAGCACAGTGTATTGCGCTAAATGTCAGCGCTAGAGCAAAGTGCAGGCTAGGAGCCTGCGGTTTTAAAGTCTATCTTGACTTGGTTTTCTTGTAGCGTTGCTGAGCAAGGGGGATAACTGCGGGTTGTTTTATACACGCGATCAAAGATATGGATTTCAACCCCAGAATGAAGCGCTTTGTTTGCTGCAAGTTTCGTGTTGTCGAGCAAATCGTGTAAGTCGTGATCAAGCTGGCTGAGCTTTTGCTCAAGGTGCTCGGCTTGCTGGCAGTAGTGCATCTGTGTTGCGCCAATTTTAGTTTTGAGTTGTTGCTTTTTAGCTGCGTCTTTTACTAACTCTGCTTTTTCAATCGCTTGCTGTAGTTGATCTAAAGAATCATTGGTGGCGGCGACTTCTTTGAACAGGGTGTCGGTTTCTTGGGTGATTTTAAGACCTTTGCGTGCAAGATAAATCATCATCTTAGCGCCAGATTCACTGCCAATCTCTCCCGCTACCACCATTTGCGCATCTATGATTGAACCACCTATTAACTTGCCACTTGGATGATCGCCAGTGCCAACTTGTATCAGCTTTTGCGCTTTAATATCGCAGTGGTTACTCTGCTTATTGATAATAATGTTATCGCCTTCAAGGTAAGTATATTGTCCATGGGCAATCTCAATATTGCCTTTGGCGATAAGCTTGCAGGTTAAGCCTTGCTCATTATTTTGATGGTCGACGTGGCCGATCACGCCACCTCGTACCTCAATATGACCACCTGCAATAAGTTCTCCAGATTCCACCGTGCCGAGCACTGTGATATCGCCTTGTGCAGTCACGTGCATACCCGGCTCCACATTATGGGTAACTACAACGCTGCCATTAAAGTCGACATGACCACTTTTTACTGTGACATCGGCAATCGTAAATACATCATCCACGCGCATACCGTTGGCGATATCTGAGGGGCAACCTGCAATGGTTGCGATAAGCTCTAGTGGGTTGTTGGGGTTGATCTCGGTGCCTTCACCCGCCATAAGCTGGAACGATTCGCCGGGCTTCGCTTCAATACTTTCACCGCTAACTGTAAAGCCTTCTTTGCCTGGTGTTGCGGGCTTTTGAGTCACCAGTAAATCACCCGGCGCGACGCTTGCGAGCTTGCCAAAATCACGCATGTCAACGGTGCCATCTTCACGCATTCTAGGTTGTTTGAGTCTCTCTTTTAAAGTTTGTACATGCGGCAGTAATTTTGCTGACTGGCCGTCTTGTGGTGGTCGGCCTTGGGCGATTAATCCAGATGCTTCTTCGCCAGGTGGAAGTTCAAACTGTTTGCGCAGGATATTTTCTAGGTAAGCTTGCTTATAACCACGGCTGACGCCTGCTTTAACAATGGCTTTTTTTGCCTCTTCTAATGATACGGCTTTACCACCACGAGCCGTTTTAAGTTGCCCAAAGGCCTGCATTTTATCGTCACTTAAGGTGACTTCAAATTCGGCATCATGTTGTTTAGCAACGACGATTTGGCTCTCTGGAAAGTCGCTCTGGAAAAAGGCATTAATCGAGTCGTGATCAATTTCACAGTCGGCAAATTGTGATTTTTCAAGGGCTTCAATCACAAACGCAGCACTTGGCGGTGAAGCAGACTTCACATCCATTAAGATATTGCCATTGTGCGCAAGCTTGAACACGATAACTGCCTCGTTGAATTTTTATCCTATAGTTTCAGCTTGCTAAATAAACATCAATTGGTCAAGTGCTTAGGCCAATTTTCTTACGTTAATATGAGTTAAGTTAAAAAATAGAAATAAATCGTGATTTTCTAATACTTTCAGGTGAATAAAAATCAGCGTGCTTAAAAATGTGTGGGCTTATCACGCGCTTCTTGCAGCAGGATTTTAATTGCTTCAGGAACAACCTTTTTCTGTGTTGAAATCGCATAAAAATACTCATAAATATTAGGTAGTTCCTGATATTGCTGTAGCACCCCTTGGGCTATTTCGTCTTTTACTACTACGGCAGGTAAAACGGCCACCGCGCCACTATCTCGTGCCAGTAGTCGCATCATCGCCATATCGTCGACCTCTGCCAAAATATTGGGGAAATACTGATACTGAGCGCACAGCGCATTAAATGCGGTGCGTAAATCTGAGTTGGCAGGTGGCAAGATCCAGCGTGTTTTTTCAAAGCCTTGCGGAAATGGCGTGCTTGGCTTGAGGGCAGGCGGACCAATGATCGCCAGCGGTTGCTTGGCAACTAGTTGGCACTGCCAATAGGGATCTGAAGTATCTAGGTTTATTGTGCGGTTGGTAAGTACTAAGTCCAGCTCATAATTGGTTAAGCCGTTGAGCAGCTCAGAAATACTGCCTGACTTTAATTTAAATTGCACATCGCTGCGCCGCATCAAAGGGCTAATAAAAGCTTCTACAAAGTTACGTGACAGAGTGGTCAACACCCCAATAGTTACATGGGTGGTTGACTGTACGCCTTTGCTTAGCAAGGCTTCGAGTTCTTGCCCCGTGGTAAAAATATCATCGGCATAGCTCAGCACCTTTTTACCCTGATCGGTGAGCATTAGGCTGCGGCCTACGCGCTCAAATAGTGATACCCCGACATTGTGTTCCAACTGTTTGATTTGCGCAGAGAGCGCAGATTGCGAAACATGTAATTCTTTAGCGGCTTGAGTCAGGTTTCCGAGCTTAGCAACCTGCCAAAAGTAGTAAAGGTGGTGATAATTAAGTCGGCTCATCTAGGCTCATCTATATATAAGTAAAACAGAACGAATAGTTAAATTATATCTATTTTTATTAAATTAAAAAGGTTGAAATAATGACCTGATTCAAGACTTAGGTGAGAAGCATAGAAAGTGATGATTAATATCTTAGTGGTGCTGTTGCTATTACACTTTTTGATTGCTGCGTCTTTCATGAGCAAAGCGTCTCGCAGTAACGCTGGGTTATTTCGTATCGCGAACGGTTTTGCTATCGGTGTGGCAATTTGTATCGCTCTTGGCTGGGGGAGTTGGGCAACACAAGGTGATATTGCCAGTAGCCTGTTTGAAATAAACTTTTTACGGCTTAGCGTGGTGTCATTGATTGGCTTTATGAGCTTTATTTTACTGCGTTACTCCATTCACTATTTACATGGTGAAAAACACCGGGGCCGCTATTTTCGCTATCTACTCACGACATTACTGAGCGTGACTATTGTGGTGCTCAGTAATCACTTAATCCTATTTTGGTTGGCTTGGGTTGGCATTAGTTTGAGCCTACACCGTCTACTGCTGTTTTATCCTAACCGCCCGAGAGCGGCATTGGCCGCACACAAAAAGTTTATTTTGGCGCGCTTGGCAGAAAGTGCATTGCTGGGGGCTTTTATTTGTATCTACCTCAGCACTGGCATGCTCCGGCTTAATGACATCACCGACTATTACTTAACTCACTCAACGACACTGACTGCGCTAGAGCAATCAGCAGCTGGCTTACTCGCAATTGTGGCGCTGATAAAATGCGCGCAACTGCCAGTGCATGGCTGGTTGATGCAAGTGGTTGAATCACCCACACCGGTAAGTGCGCTGCTGCATGCAGGGATCATTAATTTGGGTGGTTTTTTGGTGATGGTGTTTGGCCCTTTGATTTTACGCGTAGAAGCTGCGAAATGGCTGATCTTGATCGTGGCAGGAATAACGACATTATTGGCCGCGCTTATCATGACAACGCGGATCAGTTTAAAAGTGCGCTTGGCTTGGTCAACCTGTGCACAAATGGGGTTGATGCTAGTGGAGTGTGCTTTGGGGCTATATGAATTAGCGCTACTACACTTATTGGCGCATTCAGCCTACAAAGCCCACGCATTTTTAAACTCAAGCCAGTGGATCCATGAAGATTTGACTCGTCGCTTGAGCGACCAGCTTGAACCGCCCTTGTGGCAATGGCTCATTGCACTTGCCGTGGCAACTGGCCTCACTACAGCAGCTGCAGTCGTTATTGAATATCAAGGTCCTATCAGTATTTGGGGATTAATGGTTGGCGCATTAACGGTGTGGTTAGCGCTGCGTTTTGAGGCGCAAGCCCCTAGCAGCTATTTTAGAATTATCACCGCAGCTGTTGTGTTGTTGGCAGCCTATAGTGCGCAAAAGTGGTTATTGCATTTGGTGGTCGCGCTACCAAATGATCTCAGGGCGCAAGCACTCGATGGAGCTGATATTTGGTTGCTCAGCTTAGTAGTGGTACTTATCGTAGTAAATTATCTGCTCTATTACCGCGCACATTTAGTAACAGTGCAAAAACTCTCTCGAGTGTTGTATGCCGGCCTGTACTTAGACGAGTGGATGACGCGATTAACCATATTACTTTGGCCCGTCCATTTGCCAAGTATTAAAAAGCAGAAACACCTAGCCATTCATCGCTATGCAGCGGGGCACGAGGAGCAGAAGTAATGATAGAGACACAAGACAACAAACAGACTCAGCTATCTAAGCCGCAACAGCAACAACTCCTGAGTGCTGAAACACGCATTGCGCCAACTTGGCCACTCGATCAATTGATCGCAGTGAATCCATTTTGGGGAATGCGCGATCTGCCCTTTGATGCGGTGGTCAATAAAATGAGTGCGTTGGCACAGGTTAGAATGCTGATGCCCGTGGCATTTTATCTTGAAAAATGGCAGCAAGAGGCGATTTCAGAGCAAGCATTGCAGCAATCTGCGGCACATTATGCGGTGGATCGCAGCACCAATGCGCTACTTAATTGGCTCAAAAAAAGTCACTGCGGCGAGTTGCCACATTGGCATACATTAGCGGACTTACTTGACCGTTATCGCTCAGAGCATAAGATGCCATGGCAAGAGGAAATCAGCCACCAAATTAGCCAATTTTGCGCCGCGCATTATCAGCAGGTGCAGCCTATTCTCAAACAAACCCAAGGTGAGGATAAACTCTGTTTGTATCGCCACTGGTATGAAACCGTATCGCGAGACTTGGGGATAAGCATCGTCATGGGGGAGTCGGGCTTAGTGGATTACTTTAAGGCTTTGCCAACGTCTCCTGAGTCTTTAATTGCACTCGCTGTCGACACCTTAGAGATTGGTTTTAATGAGCTGAGTGATTATGCACACATGCTACTGTTAGATATTAATGGTTGGGCATCTTGGGCGGCTTATGAACGCTGGCAAGCAGATCTTGCCCAGCATCCGGCTTCCGATATGCGTGCGCTACTGGCAATTCGAATGGCGTGGGAGCTGGTGATTTGGCGTTATGTGAGTGAGCGCCATCCAACGACCTTTACCCGTATTCAATACCATTGGAACAAGCAAAAGCAGCAACTTGCTGAGATTGTGATTGAACATAAAAAGGCATTGTTGCCGCGCCTGGTATTTCAGCGGGCACTCGAGCTCAGTTATCAAGTCACTTTAGTGGGGCAGCTAAAGACTCAGCAGGTAAAATCTGAGGGAGCTCGTGAGCAAGCTACACCAACCTTACAAGCGGCTTTTTGTATTGATGTACGCTCAGAGGTGATCCGCCGTGCGTTAGAAACTCAAAACGCAGGCATTCAAACCATAGGCTATGCTGGTTTCTTTGGCCTACCGATTGATTATCATGCGACTAACTGTCGTTTTAGTCGGCCACAGTTACCCGGATTATTAAAAGCACCAATCATCGCGATACAAACGCCAGCACCCCAGCATCTTGCCACAAAACGCCAGCAAGCTGGCCGTTGGCATAGCTGGTCTCACTCTGCGGCTGCTTCATTTTCGATGGTGGAGTCGATGGGGATGAGTTACTTTTATCAGCTATTTAGCAAAGTGTTTTCACTGCAAAAAACTCATCATCCCGTCGATAGTCATATTGATTCAAGAAAGTGGCAATTAAAACAGGGCGAACACGAAGTTACTGTTTTGGAGCAAGCTAAACTCGCAGCTGGCATATTAAAAGGGATGGGACTGACTGAATTTGCTGATACAGTCCTATTGGTTGGCCACGGAGCACATACCACCAATAATTTACATGAAGCCGGACTGCAATGTGGTGCATGTGGCGGCCAATCGGGAGAAGTGAATGTTAAAGTACTCGCGCAACTTCTTAATGACCAAGCGGTACGCGCAGAATTAATCGCGCTTGGCATCG
The DNA here is from genome assembly GCF_040104525.1 of Pseudoalteromonas sp. XMcav11-Q. Taxonomy (NCBI): domain Bacteria; kingdom Pseudomonadati; phylum Pseudomonadota; class Gammaproteobacteria; order Alteromonadales; family Pseudoalteromonadaceae; genus Pseudoalteromonas; species Pseudoalteromonas sp. XMcav11-Q. Next base: position 104,029 of record NZ_JBECOX010000003.1, on the reverse strand, counting down.
CTATTCCGCCGCAAACCCGTTTTGTTGCAGCGCTACATAATACCACCACTGAAACAATTACCCCCTATGGCGAAATAGATACAGAGATAACCCGCTGGTTAAAGCAGGCAGCGCATCTGGCTCGAGTAGAGCGCGCTCATACACTCGTGATAACTGGTAAAGAATTATCTGAGCAGCAATTAGAGCAGCTATTTATAGCCCGTACTAAAGATTGGTCTCAAGTCAGGCCGGAATGGGGCCTTGCCAACAATGCTGCATTTGTGGTCGCGCCGAGACAAGTTACGCAGGGTGTTGACTTGCAAGGCCGAGTCTTTTTGCATGAATACAGCGCGGAGCAAGACCAAGACTTTAGTCAGTTAACAGCTATTTTAACCGCCCCTATGCTCGTCACTAACTGGATCAATATGCAATATAACGCTTCGGTAACCGATATCCACAAATACGGCAGTGGTAACAAGGTGTTGCATAATGTAGTGGGGGGGAGAATAGGAGTGTTTGAAGGCAATGGCGGAGATTTGCGAATTGGCCTGCCAATGCAATCCGTTCATAACGGTGAAAAATGGATGCATACCCCACAACGTTTGAGCGTAATTGTACAAGCACCAACCGAAGCACTAGAGCAAATCATGGCAGCACACCCAGTTGTAAAACAATTGGTAGAAAACGAGTGGCTTTATCTTCTGTCTATTTCGCCTAATTGTAACGAAGTTAGACGATTTGATAATAGGAAGTGGGAACTTCTTTGAATTCAAACGAAACTCGTTGCAACTTAACAAGTTATTGTGCAGAGTATTGCAGAAATTGAAAGGTGTGGCTGGACGCTGCCTAAACTAGACGACCTCCTAGCCACCGACATTGGACTGTTTATACAAGGAGGCTGCTAGTGGCTTTTGATTATGGCTCTATTGATTTAGGGCTTAAAAACCCATTTAAAACGGAAGGTAAAATCACAGCTATTCGTGGCGCAATACAAACTATTGCTGGAATTGCATTACTGGTGATTGCCGCCAGCTCAGTTAAGAGCGATGCGGGTATGGGTTGGATCATCATGCTATTTGGCATGTTGATTTTAGGTCTTGGGATCACGTCTCTTGCAAAAGGAATATATGCAACGCTGCGTTTTTTTGTGGGTCGTAACCATCCCACCTCTTTAGCTTATAACTTCAGTAAATCAGAAACCTCAACTGCCAAGCAAGAAAAGGCTGATGTAGCTTATGCGGCGAAAACGCTAGAAGAAATGTTGATTGGCCGAAAGAATAGCACTTTTGTAGAGCCTAAGGGATTCTTATCGCGTTTACTTCACAGCATTGCACCTAAATTACTCTTTCTCCCTTATCCTATCAGAAATATGAGCCAACGCTTATTTGGTGCATGGGTGAGTACATTAACCGCACTTGTGCTTTATGGCGTGGTGGCGTTTGTATCGCTGTCGGGCTTTGCCGGTGATGCTGGGGAGCTGACTTTTCCAATCTATAGCACCTTACTGATGATATATATTTTGTCATGCTGGTATAGCGCGGCTAAGCCGATTTCACGCAAAGCGGAACATGCTATTGAATCTTTGGGGAGTGCGACCCTCACTAAAGTGATTTCGCTCTCTTTTGTGCTACCAATCTTGATAGGTCTAACTTTGTCTTACATCATGGATGAAGGAAAGTTAAGTAAAGCCGATATTGAGCTCTTTTTTGCGCCGTTACCTAGTCTTCATACTTGGGCTTATCTCACGGGCGTTATCGTGCTTGCACTTGGCTGTAGCGCCATTATTGCTGTTATGCTTAAAGCGCGTTTAGACAAAGTAAACCCAGTGGTTGAAGTGTCTGAGTTAAGAGAAAACTGGCAAGAATCAGTACATCCAAATGAGATATTTATTAACCTCGACAACTTGGTGATGGCTAATCGTCGATATAAAGAAGTACCAAACCGAGTTTATCGTGAGCTAGATCCCAGCTTGCAAGAACAAGTTGATGGTAAAGGTGGCTTTAAAGGCGAAATGATCCAAGAAGTACAACCTAAAGTTCTGCCCCTAGATTTAGGTAAATCGTTTGAACGCTTTAGGTTTTTATCCTTGCTTGGTGGTAACTTACTGCAGCTAGTAACCCTTGGATTAAGCGTCTTTTTTGCTTATGCCGTAGTAGATATTTACCACTATGTAACGAGCGCCAATATCAGTAATTTTTCTAGTGCCTTCAGCGAAGAAAACATCGCGTCATTCAGCGCCGTTGTGATGGTAGCCGTACATTTACTGCTAAGTGGCCTATTGATTAAATCGTTTGCATCAATGCTAAGCAATGCTGCACACGTATTCTATGCCGAGATGCAGTTTGAATCTCTGCTGGTTTATTTTAAATGTGAAGGGACATTTACTGAGTCTAAAATATCAACAGGTACTGGCATTCACGATTCCACACGCTCTGAAAATACGCTAGTACGCAGCAGTATTACCCCTTGGGTAGTGGTGTCGAGAATAGTATCAACGACCTTCGCTGCAACGGGCATGAAAAACCTAGAGCACCCAAGACATATTTTAGAAATGCATAAAGACGATGCACAGCTAAGCGACATCCGTAAAGATGTGATTAGCTTCTTAAAAGACCGAGAATCCATCGCCGCAATTACCAGCGAGCGTGATTTAGGCAATGCCTCACAAGTGTACCAACTCAATCAGCAAACGAGAGCGGTGGATCAAAACCAGCAACTGCGTGCAAGTAGTGATGAAGCCGGCGCCTATCTGCGCCGAGAAGAAGCACTCGAAAATAAAGAAGAGTAAAATGAAAATGCCACCCTCGGGTGGCAATCTAAACATTTAAAACCTCAAAAACTTACTGAAAAGAAACCGCTCAAAAATGCCTATTTTCCCACCAAACTGCCCACCACTTGTCTATGGCTTTTACTAAATCTTAGTGGTGCTCCTTGGCTATGACTACGGAAAAACAGTGCCGTTTTTATGCTGCTGTTAGGACTTAAAAATAGAGGTTTTGAAGGGCTTTATCGAGCGGGATTTCCGTCAACATAATTTGGCCATTTTTTGCTGGTTCTACGTGATAGTGATAAGTCAGCAGAAACTCACCTAACCTGAAGTGGACATTATGGTGTCCATTTCAATAGAAATAAGCTCAATATGGATACTATGGTATCCAATAGAGGTAAGACTGAGTGTCCGAATATCAGGTATCAAGGTCTACAGATTGTTACCTTTGAAGTAACTTTATGTAGACCTCGGGGGCTAAGCAACGCGCTTTTACCATCTCTGAGGTAAATACTGCGTGAAATACAAAGGCATTACGATTTTGGTTTGTTCTAACGCTGATGAGCCTTGTGTACCAGTTAACTTAAAAGTTTTACTTGGTGCACATTTTTCAACATAAGATGCCAACGATTTTGCCCTTGTACGGTTACCACTTTTGACTTCAACAGGGATGATATCGCCTTCATCGGTTGCCAAAATAAATTCGATTTCGGCGCGGGCGTCATTCCATGAGTAACTTGGGTCAACGCCGATGGCTGTGAGCTCTTGCTGCACGAAGTTTTCAGCCACGTAACCTTTGTATTCATAGCTTTGTTGCTTAATCTCTTTATAACTGCTGCCTAGCATATGATTAAGCAGCCCCACATCAAATAGAAACAATTTAACCATATTTTCTTTTTTATAGGCCGCTAGTGGCGATTTTGGCAATCCTTCAACAGGGTAGTTTGGCAAAGCTAAACGGCAGCAATGAAGCCAATGGATCGCGGTTTCAAAATCGCTATAACGAGATTTACGCTCATGCACATGTTTAAATTTAAAGCGTTTAACGGACTCATCGCTGACAAGTGATAGCTGCGCTGGAATGCTATTAAACACAGATTCAATCAGTTTAGCATCGACCTTGCCTGCGTACTTACCAAAATCGCGGCGATAACCTTCAACTAAATCGGCATGAATTTTTGTGACTTTTTCAACCCGCTCTAGAATGCTTGAATCCTTATACTGATACCAAGCAGAAACAGCTTCCGGCATACCACCGGTAAAAAAGTAATCTGTTAGTTTATCCATCAATTTAGTGTGCACCGCAGGTGTGCTTGCTTGACTGTCAAACGCTTTGATCAGCGCTTGCTCGTTTGATGCATAAATAAATTCTTGGAAGGTCAGTGGTCGTAAATTGTATTGTTCTACCTTGCCCACAGGGAAGGTGTTGAGCAACCCAATATTTGAACCGCTGGCAGCGACAAAATAGAAGGGTGCTTTCTCGGCAAAGTACTTAAGTGAGGTAACGGCACGCTCACATTCGCCAATTTCATCTAATATCAGCAGATCGGTTTCTGGGTTGAACACTTGATTGGTCAAAAGCTCAATGTTCATTATTAGCTCGTCAGGTGAGAGTGAGCCATCGAACGCTTCTTTGTAGGCGGGATTTTCAAGAAAGTCGATACGAAGGATGTTGGCAAAGGTGTTACCAAACAACTCTTGCAGCAGATAGGTTTTACCTGTTTGTCTTGCGCCATCGATTAATAATGGCTTGCGTACAGATTGGTTTTTCCATGCCATTAAGGCGTTAAGTAAGTTACGCTGCACTGTTATTTCCCGCCAATTAAGATTGTTAACGACCTATACTATAACTCAAACCACACTTTTATGCGCATAAAAGTGTGTTTTTTTACATTTTTACGCGCATAAAAGTGTGGTGGTGTTCGTTCTAATTGAAAAAGACTTTCTCTTTTTGACAAGGGGGCAGTATGGGCAAAGCCTTAATTCACGCCACTTAGTCACACACCAACCCTGCCCACACGGTATTTATCACTTGGGGCATTATGTAAATTCTGGGGCAAGTAGCTACCTGTACCCTCAGAAAGCTGTATGATCTGGGCATCTATCTGCCTACTGCGTCCGTTTAACTCTTAGATACTAGTGGGGCAAACTCCTAACTGAACTAACAGATCAGTGAGGCTTATTTTGGAAAAAATAGAAACGATGAACCCAACTACACAATCACCCACAAACTCAGTACATTCAGCGCGTCAGCAGCCGATTTTGCGCTTGCCAGAGGTCGCAGTCCATTTATGTTCTTTACTTGTTTGCAGAGATACTTGCAGAGAATTTCCGCGATACATTCGTATTGGCGTGCGGCGTAGCTGTAATTTTAGCCGTGGTAACGCTATCACCCTTAGAAGTAATTTTATGCTTGTTTATAAATATTAAGAGCCAGGTTGGAGAGCTAGCTCTTAGCTTAATGCATGACTACGAGCGCTTAATTGGGTTGGCTTTAAACGTGCAGGTGGTAGAGGTGTTAATGCTAAAAAGCACTTAAAAAACCACACCACGCTTTTAACTAAATGCGAGAGCGTGTAAATTTATCTTTCATAATTAAAGGAATAGCAGTACTTATGAATCAAACTGGCATTTATGAGCAAATGATCACTAACTTGATCACGGGTCGCCTCAATAAAGAGCAATTCTACATTGGGGAGCGTGTGCTTGAACAAGCCGAAGCTGCAATATGGCTATCTCGGTTTCTAAGCAGGATCATTGAGTATGCGGTTAATTGCTTGCCTGCCGGAGACGACCAATTACAGCGTCAAATTGAGTTATCAAATCAATTGATATTATGGCTTAAAGATAGGGTCCGAGAAGATGAATTCTTCGATGAAAACTTACTAGCAGGACAAGGAAAAATACTTACGGCTTTATACGAAATTGAAAATCCTGTTGCCGCCGATTTAAAGAAGTATGTTGAAGATATATTTCCGCTAACGGGCTTAACACAAAGCGAATTATTTTGTGGCAGCAATGCAGGTTTATCTCTCGAGAGTGAGTTGAAGCGCGAAATAAGATCGTCAGACAAAATTTATTGGCTGGTCTCATTTATAAAATGGGCGGGGATCAGGATTTTCAAAAATGAGCTAGAAGAATTTACCCGCAGCGGTAAGCAGCTCAAAGTCATCACCACTTCTTACATGGGCGCAACCGATGCCAAAGCGGTTGAATTTTTGGCTTCACTGCCCAATACAGAGGTTAAACTCAGCTATAATACTCAGCGTGAGCGACTGCATGCAAAGAGCTATTTGTTTCTTCGAGATACTGGTTTTAATACGGGTTACATTGGTTCGTCTAATTTATCGCACTCCGCTTTAACCAGTGGCCTTGAGTGGAATTTAAAGATCACGTCACAAGAAATTCCGCACATTATTGAGCGTTCAATTAATACATTTGAAAGCTACTGGAATTCGAGGGAATTTGAAGTTTTTGATGGTCAAGTTAAGGCACGAGAAAAGCTCAGTATAGCGCTCAAAAATGCCAAAATGGGCGGCGTTCAAGAACCAAACCATTATTTTGAAATTAAGCCATTTACACATCAGCAAGAAATCTTAGAGCAATTAGAGGTTGAGCGAGCTTTACACAAGCGCTTTAAAAACCTAGTTGTGGCGGCAACCGGTACGGGTAAAACGTTAATTTCGGCCTTTGATTTTGCAAAGTTTCTCAAACACAAACCCGATGCTAATTTTTTATTTATTGCCCATCGAGAAGAAATTCTTAAACAGGCGCGTCAGGCTTATCGAGGTGTTTTAAAAAACTCGACCTTTGGCGAGCTTTGGGTGAGTAACTACACGCCTGAGCGCTATGAACAATTGTTTGCATCGGTGCAAATGTTAAATAACCAACTTAACAACTTATCCCTTTCTAGTGACTACTTTGATTATATTGTCATTGATGAAGTGCATCACGTTGCTGCCAGCTCTTATCGCAGTATTTTAAATAAGTTTACGCCGAGTATTTTGCTAGGATTAACAGCAACGCCGGAGCGTCATGACGGTGCAAATATTCTTGATGACTTTTGTGGCGTGATTGCAGCTGAAATCCGCTTACCAGAGGCGATTAACCGTCGCCATTTATGTCCGTTCCAATATTTTGGCGTTGATGATGATACCGATCTCAGAAGTGTCAGTTGGAGTCGAGGGCGGTACGACATAGCTGCATTAACCAATTTGTATACGCATAACCAGCAACGAGTTGAGAAGATTTATCAAACATTAAACGAGCTTATAACGTCTATGTCTTGTATGAAGGCATTGGCATTCTGTGTCAGCAAGGAGCATGCAGAATTTATGTGTAAGCAGTTCCTGCTTAAAGGTATATCTTGCGATTATTTGACCAGTGATAACAGCCAAGATAGAACTCAAAAGCAACAAGCACTTCGTTCTGGCAATATTAACGTTTTATTTGTGGTGGATATTTTTAACGAAGGGGTCGATATTCCTGAAGTCGACACTTTACTATTTTTACGACCTACAGAAAGCTTAACGATATTCTTGCAGCAATTGGGGCGAGGCTTGCGCTTAGCCGATGGCAAAGAAGTGTGCACGATTTTAGACTTTGTCGGTAATGCCAATGCTGAATATGACTTTGCTCATAAGTTTAGAGCTTTGGTTGGTAAAACTGATGGGGCAATAAGTGATGAAATTAAAAATGGCTTTCCTCATGCGCCTTTAGGGTGTCGAATTGAGCTATCGAAACAAACGCAAGAGATGGTGCTTCGTAACATTAAGAAGGCGACATTAAACAGGCAAAGGCTCATAGGTCTTATTCGTAACTTTCCTCAACATTCAACATTAGAGTTAAATTTAGCGAATTTTATTAAGGTGAATCCGCAAGTCAAACTCGAAGATATTTATAAAAAATTTAGCTGGAGTGAGTTGTGCTTCGAAGCAGGTATAACCACTGCTTTAGATGAAGAAATAACACGTAACTTTGCCAGAATGGTGAGAACGAGATTATTGGTCTGTGACGACTATCAGTATTTAAACTTTATTGCGTCAATCGCGAGTAACGAATTTAAAGTAAGTAACTCTGAGGCTGAAAAATATTCCTTGATGCTGCATTATGACTTTTGGCAAAAGCCAGGCTCTGTACTTGGTTTCAATTCAGTCTCAGAAAGTTTAAGTAAATTGAACCTGCCACCCATTCGAGATGAATTGGGTCGTTTAGCCAGTCTATTAATCAATCGAATTCACCATAAACAAGAAACTATGCCCATGATGGGCAATCACCCGATAAAGCTTCATGCTCGCTATGCCAGAGAGCAAATATTGGTTGGCTTTGGTGCTACCACATTTGAGAAGCAGCCAAATTCTCGAGAAGGTGTGTTTAATATTAAAGAGCAAGATATCGAATTGTTGTTTGTCACTTTGAATAAAAATGAAAAACAGTTTTCACCAACTACCATGTATCACGATTATGCGATAAATGAAGACCTCTTCCATTGGCAAAGCCAAAACTCAGCAAGGCCCGAGAGGGGTAAAGGGTTAGAGTATGTAACTCACAAAGAAAGAGGCAAACGTTTGTTCCTCTTCGTTCGTGAGCAATCTAAAGATGAATTTGGTAAAACGATGGGGTTTGTTAATTTCGGTGAAGTTGACTATGTATCACATACTGGTAGCCAACCCATGAGTATCACTTGGCAGTTGCGAAATAGCATGCCGGCATTCATGTGGAAACACGCGGCTAAGTTAGCAATGGCTTAGCAGGTTGATATTGGAGCGTTAGCTTAATAAAGCGAGCATTTCCTTAATGGGCCAAATACAGTCTTTTTGTCCTTTAACCATACAAGGGCGTTCAGCTAACCAGGCGGCAGTTCTATAAGGCGAACAATCCATGATGTTAATTTGGTCGAACCAAAGTTGATGTTCTATATCGCCTTTCATTTGATTCATCGTCCCTTGCACACTACGGTTATTGGCTTTGGCGATTGTTAGCGGGCCGAGTAATGAAGCTGCTTTTTGTAATTGCTGGTTACTTGCACCCACTTTTAGCAAGGTATTCATAAAGCTATCAGCAAATAGAAAATCTAACTTTGCAAAATCTGGTTTGGTGAGGCCAATAATAAATACCGGAAAGCGGGTTTGATTATGCATCAGAAGCATACAGTTTCTGCGTTGTATTGTGAGCAAATTAGCATGCCAATCTGACAAAGGGTGAGTGTCTGGCGTGCTTAAATCAGTCAGTTTTGCATCGGAACAAGCGGGTATAACTCCTTCATTGACAGGGAGCTTTGCAATGAGTTTTTGTGTACAGAAAAGGTTAATCATGCGGTTGCCTTTTTGTTCTAATAACAGTTGAAGTTTAGCGAAACTATGAAGGTTAATATACTCCATAAAATGAACCCAATAAAAAACCGCCGAGAGGCGGTTTTTCAAAGCTGATAGAATATCGGCGTGTTATTCTATATTCTGGATCTGCTCGCGCATTTGCTCAATTAGAACTTTAAGTTCAACGGCGGCATTGGTGATCTCGCTGTTGATTGACTTTGAGGCTAGGGTGTTAGATTCGCGGTTGAATTCTTGCATCATAAAGTCTAAACGACGGCCACAAGCGCCTCCTTTTTTGAGGATTTTGTGGGTTTCTTTGACATGTGACTTGAGGCGGTCGAGTTCTTCTGCAACATCTTGCTTTTGCGCAAGGTAAATCAGCTCTTGCTCTAGGCGACCTTCGTCAATGTCGGTTTTTAGTTCTTCTAACTTTTGTGAAAGTTTTTCACGTTGCCACTTAGTGACTTCAGGCATGTAGCCTTCAACGATGGCAACTTGCTCTAGAATACCTTCAAGACGAGTGGTGAGCATGGTTTCTAGGTTTTCGCCTTCACTAGCTCGTGCAGCTTTAAAGTCTTCTATTAGCTCATCAAAGCCACCTAACAGTTCGCTGTTTACGGTGTCTAAATCGACTTCTTCGGCTTCCATTACGCCAGGCCAGCGTAGAATATCTACAGGATTGATATCACCGCCGCTTTGTGATTGTAGCCACTTGGCGCTTTCAACAAGTTGCTTTGCAAGCGATTCGTTGACGGTTAGTTGGCCAACGTGCGCAGGATTTGCGGTGAACTTTAGGAATACTTCAACTTTGCCGCGTTGTAAGTGTTTACGCAGGCGTTCACGTATTACTGGCTCTAAGCCTCTAAATTGTTCTGGTGCGCGGATAAAGGTTTCGAGGTAGCGTTGATTCACTGAACGAATTTCCCAAACCCCAGTGCCCCAGTCACCTTTCACTTCTTTGCGGGCGTAGGCGGTCATACTATGGATCATATAAAGTCCCTAAATTAGCTTGGTTTAACCGGGGCATTATAGCCGAATTTCCGCACAGCCCTAAAGTGAATTTTATTTTTAGTCGGATCGCGTGGCATAGTCTCTATGATCCCTTTATAATGTACGGCAAATTTTGATGATGGGGGAACGTGGATGCGTCCAAGCGAAAGAACTGCAAATCAGATCAGGCCGGTTACATTTACTCGTAACTATACAATGCACGCTGAAGGCTCAGTAATGGTAGAGTTTGGTAACACTAAAGTGTTATGTACGGCTTCTGTAGAAGCGGGTGTGCCACGCTTTATGAAAGGTCAAGGCAAGGGCTGGATCACCGCAGAATACGGTATGCTTCCGCGCTCTACACATACGCGTAACAACCGTGAAGCGGCACGTGGCAAACAAGGCGGCCGTACCATGGAAATTCAACGCTTAATCGCGCGCGCTCTCCGTGCCGCAGTTGATTTAAAAGCGTTAGGTGAGAATACCATTACTATCGACTGTGATGTTATTCAAGCGGACGGTGGTACACGCACGGCGTCAATTAGCGGTGCTTGTGTGGCATTGGTCGATGCATTAACACACATGCGTGCCAAAGGCATGATCAATGTAAACCCGTTAAAGTTTATGATCGCGGCAATCTCGGTTGGGGTTTATAAAGGTCAGCCAATTACCGATCTTGAGTATCTTGAAGATTCAGAAGCAGAGACAGACATGAACGTGATCATGACTGAAACTGGCAAACTGATTGAAGTACAAGGTACAGCTGAAGGCGAACCGTTCTCGTTCGACGAGCTAGATGAGTTACTTGGTCTTGCGAAACATTCAATTCGTGAAATCATTGATCTACAAAAGCAAGCGTTAGCGTAATCAACACTCAGTAGGAAAAACATGAAACCGTATCAAAAAGAGTTTATTGAATTTGCCTTAGAAAAGCAGGTGCTTAAGTTTGGTGAGTTTACGTTAAAGTCTGGTCGTACTAGCCCTTATTTTTTCAATGCAGGCTTGTTTAACACAGGTCGTGATCTGGCGCGTTTAGGTCGTTTCTATGCTTCGGCATTGGAAGATGCTGGCATTGAGTTTGATGTGTTGTTTGGCCCAGCGTACAAGGGTATTCCTATTGCGACAACGACAGCCGTTGCACTTGCCGATCATCACAACAAAGATGTGCCTTATTGCTTTAATCGTAAAGAAAAGAAAGAGCATGGTGAAGGCGGTAACTTAGTTGGTTCGGCGCTTGAAGGTCGTATTATGCTTGTTGATGATGTGATCACAGCGGGTACTGCTATTCGTGAGTCGATGGAGATCATTGCCGCTAATAGTGCAGATCTTGCTGGTGTATTAATCGCATTAGATCGCCAAGAAAAAGGCAAAGCTGAGCTTTCTGCTATTCAGGAAGTTGAGCGCGACTTTAATACTCAAGTGGTGTCTATCGTGAAATTGGCTGATTTGATTACTTACCTTGAGCAACAAGGTGGTATGGATGCGCACTTAGATGCAGTTAAAGCATACCGTGATAGCTATGGTGTAGCGTAAGCCTACGATTTTCTGCTGATGGCTAGTACTATGCTAGCCATCAACTTACTTCTTTTTTATCTCGGTTTTATTGTGTGTCTTTACACAGCTCTTAATTCAAACTCACTATTGGTATATGGCGCAGCGCCCAATTAGCAAGTTCAACTCGGTTGCGTGAATTGGTTTTTTTAAATGCGCTGTAGATATGCGTTTTAACTGTGTGACTACTGATATTTAGTCTATCAGCGATATCTTCGTTTTTAGCACCAGCAGCAATAAGCTTGATCACAGATTTTTCTCTGCCGGTAAGCATATTTAATTCTTCATTACTTAAGATGATGTCGCTGTTAGGCAATGCTTGTGGCATGGCGGCAATCAGTTCGCTAAACGCCTCTGAAATAGCACTACGACAAAACCAAAGCTCGCCTTTGAGCACACTGCTTAACCCTTGAAATAACGTCTCTGGCGGAGCGTTGCGATAGAGTATGCCTTTCACATTGCCAAGTAGCGCCGTTTTTTCATTAACGTTGTCTTCATTGGCATTAAATAGCAGTACCTTGTGCTTAGCCGCCAATAGCTTTACTTCAGCACTGATAAGTTCATTACAATCTCGGTGTTCTGTATCTACCAAAAATAACGCGATTTGTTCGCGTTGCGCAGACTCTGGTAGTCGAGTGTCGACTTTTACTGTATGTCCCAGTGTCTCAAGCACTTTGATAAGCACGGTATAATTTGTGGAACTGGTATTAGCTCGAGCATGAGTCAGAATAAAAAACGCTCGATCTTGCCATGCTAGCGAGTTATTGGAATATTCCTTTGCAAACATAGAAGTATTAAATCCTTTTTTATTCCTGATTAAATTTAATATACATTTGTTTTACAAAAATTTTAAGTTTTTTATTAGGCTCAAACTAAAAAGTTGAGCCTAATACCATGGTTGTGCAAGTTCACGTTACTTATATAACGCACGCCATGCACAAGTACGATACCCATTCTTCTCAAAAAAGAAGCGATTACAGTTATCGTCATAGTTGGAGTTACCCACATCTATACGATAGCCACTGATGTACCAATTATGCAGCGAAATATGCCCACCGTTGTACAGTAGCGAAAAGTGAACGTGAGGACCGGTTGATTGACCGCCTTGGCACAATGCTGTTGCTTTATCGTCCGCGTAACGGCCAAGCCAAGCGCCTGCAGAAATGACATCACCAGTGTTATATTGCAAACTTTCCATATGGTAATACTGAGTTGAATAACCGCTTGAGTGAGTCACGCGAATATTACAAGCTGAGTAGCGAGTCACTGTGCCGCCGTGCGCTGCTTGAACCCAAGGTGTATTACTTCCCCAGCCACCTGAACCGTTATTAAAATCAAGCGAAGAGTAAGGGTAACCAGAGCCTGTATTTGAGTGTGCACCACCGCTATACCAAGCGTAACCCGACGGCCATGGAAAGCTCATGCTAAAGCTAGCAGCCGATACTGCCTGTGTTGAAGCCCGCTCACTAAAAGCGATGTTGCTGTCCGCTTTTAGTGCTAATGACTCGCCGTTAAATAATGTTTGATAGGTGTCTAATAGCTTGTTTGCAGATGTATGGGTTAGATCTGCAAGTGCAACGGTTGCTTCGTTTACCGCAGGTAACTTTTTGGCTTTGCCTTCATCGCGAAGTTTTTGAAATGCGTAGTACCTCGCACTCAGATTAAGCGCTACATCTTTTACTTGCGCATCAAACCCCTGTTCATGAGAGAGTTTACCAAACGGTGCAGAGAGGGATTGTTTATCTGGGTTGCTTATCACACCTGATTCAAGTTCCATTAGTGCCAGCAACAATTTAGGGTTAATACTGGCATATCCAGCATAGTGTAAGAGCACTTCGAGCTTGTCACTTAAATGTGGTGCCGTGCTGTCAAGCACTTGCTGCCAATCTACTTGTTGTAAAGCATTGCTGAAAAGAAACAGTTCAGGGTTTACTGCCATTACACTAGAAATAGGTAAGGCACTGATGTGTTCCGCAGTAAATTCAGGTATAGCTACTGAGTCATGCTGACCAGCAGCTGTTGCCTGATGTGAGAGGAGCGCGATTAAACACGCTGATAGATAGTGGCGTTTCATGTTGTATCCTTTCTGTTTGTTTTTTGTTCAATTAAGTTATACCTAAATGTGATTATTTTGTAAAATAAAAGTTTACAGTATGGTTTTTTTGATATGGATCATATGTTCCTGATCCGATAGATTGGGTTTTAGGGTAAAAGCGACTATAGAAAATAAATTAATGTGATGTGGAGGTTGCTATGAGAAGGCAAATTACTCTGTCTCAGCTTGAAGAGTTGCTAGAGGAAAGACAAGGGGGAGAGCGCCGAAAACAGCGAAGTAATGTTTTGCCTCTCGTCGAAAGGCGCAACCATGTTAGGCGAAAGTCTGATAGGCAATACTTGCACAATAGAGTTGAATAGCTCTCTCTATTCCTGTTTTGTCGTGAGCCCTGCATCCGAGTATAACGCGTAAGGTAGTTTATTAGTTTTTGCGTGATACATGGCTTTGTCGGCTTTAGCAACTAACTCTTCAGCCGATGTTGCGTCAGTGGGATAAATCACAGCACCTATACTCAAGTCTAGCTTTACTTCGTGGATGTTGGCGCTTTCATCTTGGAGACAGTAATTATCACTGAGCAAGTCATACTTATGCTGAGCCAGTTTTCGTAACTGGTTTTTTTCGGTCAGGTGAGGGGCGATAACCACGAATTCATCACCACCGTAGCGTGCTACAAAGTCCGAAGCACGTTTATACATTTTAAGTTTTGCCGACAGTATTTTTAGCAATTGGTCGCCTGCTTGATGACCAAGTTGATCATTGACTGGTTTAAAGTTGTCGAGATCAATAAACAACACACCAAATCCATGACCATATCGCTCTGATTCACTAATCGCTCTTTCTAGTTCGCTATCAAATGCGCCGCGGTTATGTAACATAGTGAGTCTATCCATAACCACCAGGTTCTCTAGATTCCGCTGCATTTCGTAGCGTTCTTTTGAGAAGGTAATTGTACGTGCCAATAGTGGGCCGCTCACTTCATGTTTTGGGATATAATCTTGCGCACCAAGTTGAATTGCTTTTTCGCCAAACAGCGTTTCAGATACCCCAGTTAACACGATTATAGGGGCGCTGACGGGTAACTGCTTTACTTTAATCAGCGTGGTAAGACCTTGACTCTCATCGATATTCAAGTCGATTAGGATGGCTTCAGGCTTGACTGTATTTAAGGCGGTTTCAAGTTGTTCTAAATTTTTAAAATGTTTAACGTTAAACTTTTGTCTACCGTCAGTACTTGCAAGTGTGCGCTTAACTAAGTAAGCATCTTCATCGTTGTCTTCAAGAAGATAAATCAGCCATGTATTCATAGTTACCCTTGCACGACACAGTTATTGTCAAACCAATACTGCTTGATTAATTTGATCAACGACTCTAAATCACTCAAGCGTCCAGGCTTGGTAATATATGACTTAGCACCCAATTGATATGCTTTACGAATGTCACTGTGGTGAGTGGAGGTGGTATAGCATACCGTTATTAATTTATCGGCAACTTGTTCATTTTTTAAAGCTTCCATGACTTCAAAGCCACTCATTTTTGGCATGTTTAAATCCAGCAAGATAACTTGGTCGTAAGTTGCGATAGAATCGAGGTAATGTAGCAGCTCATGACCGTCAGAAAAAATTTTAAGCTCTGGCGCATTGGTAATACTGCTGTATGCTCTTTTAAAAAAGTAAACATCATCTGGATCATCTTCAACTAATAACAGTTCCATTATTACTCCTTAACTTCTTTTGGCAGTATGATTTCAAACAAAGCGCCATCATCACTTTGCAGGCATTTTATTGTGCCGCCATGTAGTTTTACGATTTGTCGGCACAGCGCAAGGCCAATACCACTGCCATACTCTTGTGTGGTGCCAAAACGCCTGAACGGTTCAAAGATTTGCTGGCGTCGAGATTTTGGGATCCCAAGTCCATTGTCTTTGTAATGGATCACCGTTTCATGGCCGGTTTGGCTGGTGTAAATTTGGATCACGGGCGCAAGCTCTTGTGACTTAAACTTAATGCTGTTACTGATTAAGTTTTGCAACACTTGAAGAAAAAGCGAGGGATCAAGTTTGATAGGTAAATCACCATTCTCGAGTTTAATTTCTGCGCCGCTTTCCTCGATACTAAAGCTCATCACTTCACAGATATCTTCTAGCAATAAAGTTAGATTAGTTGTTTGTAGCTTCAACTCATGGGAATGTAAGCGTGATAACTTGAGTAGGTCTTGGATCATGATCCGCATTCGTTGACTGGCATCAACTAAGCGCTCTATTTCAAACTTTGCATCATCGTAGTTTTTTAAATCTGGCGTAATTCTTTGCGCCAAACTGTCCGAAAAAGCGGTGATCTTTCTGAGTGGCTCTTGCAAATCATGAGACGCAATGTAGGCAAAGTGCTCAAGGTGGGCGTTGGATTCTTGCAGCTGTAATAGCAATTCGGTGTGCTCGGTCATATCGACAAAAGTACCCAGCATCAACTCTGGCTCGCCATTGTGATCTCGAGTGATCACGGTATCGACAGAATAACACCAAACCCAATGCCCTTCTTTGTGTCTAAAGCGATATTTTATCGGGATAAGTTCACCGTCTTGGCTGGCTCTCACTTCATCAATATGCTCGTAAATGAGTGCGCGTTCACTTTCATGAAAACATAGTTCTAAATTTGAACTTTCTAACTCTTGAATTGTATAACCAAGGAGTTGGGTATAACGCTTGTTTATGCGCGTGTTTTTTTGGAGTTTTAAGTCGTAGAGATAAAGGCCACACACCGCTGAGTCAATCATTCGCTGTAAAAAGCGTTGGTTGTCTTCTAGCTCTTTTTCTGCGAATTTTCGCGCAGTAATATCGACGGCGATACCAACGATCCGCTCAACTTGGTTTTTACTGTCTTTAAGTGGATAAAGAGTCGTCTGATACCAATACTCTTTGTTTTTAAACGGTATCATTTCGGTGTAATCTACGGGTTTTGCGACCTCAACACAAAGTTGGTAGTTTTTTTCGATTCTATCTACTAGCTCCGCTTCTAACACTGTCCCCCTTAGTTCGCTGAGGGTTTTACCCAATATTTCATCAAGTTTGACGCCAGTGCGTTGACAAGCAAACTTATTGTACTCGAGCACTCGAAATGTTTGGTTTTTTTCTACCTTTAATAGCCAAATAGCCTGACTTGCACCTTCGTAGATGGCATTGAGAATTTTGTTTTTTTCCGCAACTTGCAGCTCAAGGGATTTTTTCTGATGGATATTTCTAAGTGCTCCAGACATCACCAATGCTTTACCGTGGTCGTCAAATTGGCTGTTGCCTACGGCGGAAAACCAAGCGTATTCTCCTTTGTTGTCTCGCCCTAAGTACTCGACAAAATATTGATCTTTGGTGGCAAAGTGATGATCTATGGCATCTTGCACTTTGCCCTGATGGTCTGGGTGGATATGTGCAAACCAATCGTCATAGGTGACTTTTTCGTCGTCGCGCTTACCTATCATGGTTTTTAAACGAGATGAATAGCTGACGCTGTTGTCGACAACGTTCCACTCCCAAATGCCATCTTCGGTTGCCCCGATTGCACGCTTCATTTGTTCGGTGGATTCCGCAAGTGCTTGCTCTGTGCGTTTAAGTGACGATAGGTTATTAAACACCGCTAAAATGAGATTGGCACCGTCATGGGGTTCTTGTACTAAGCGCATCTCCATCGGGATTAGATTGCCAAATTTGTCTTTCACATGGCACAGTGCTTCTTTACTGTAATCGTTTTGGTTGAGTAGAGATTGGCTAATGGATTCTAAGCTGTAGAACGGATCATCCAAACTGACGATATCGTGTAGTCTCAGCCCAATTAATGCATCTGGCGTGTCGTACCCAAGCTCGCGATAAAAATAAGGATTGCACTTACTCACGGTGAGTAGCTGGTCAAGTAGCAAGGTACTAGTGGGTAAGGCATCGAGCATAAACTCGGTAACTCTGTGTTGGTCGAGTTGCGAATGAAGCGCTTGCTTTTCATCGGTAATACGTTTGAGCCTTGCGGTCACGCCATGGAATTGATTGGGAGTTGGGATTGCGACGGCGCTTGGGATAAGTCTAAAAAGATAAACCGCCGTTACCATTGAGATAAACGCTGTGACTGCTTTTGAAATGCCATGAATACCATAAGCGCCATGCCAAACGGTATAAACGCCAATTAAGTGCGTGAGTCCACATAAGGTGATGAAGCTACAGAACAACACAAAGACCCAATTTCTGCCAACGTCAGGGCGTTGTTTTGCATAAATCATAATCGCCATAGGAATAGAAAAGTAGGCGGCGGCTATCAAGATATCGGAGATGACATTGGTCCATAGCAGGTGAGGTTGCCACAAATAGCAATGACCATGCGGCATGTACGCGCTATTAAAAAATGACTCAAACGAGTTCAAATCCATGTTATTTCCTTACCTCAACGTAAAGCCGATTCATATAAAAACATCCGCCGTTAAGACGCTAAAAGCGCACTCAAGCTGCGATAGTAAAATACGCTTTAAAAGTCCTAATGCTCTGCTTTAACTGTAGTATATCTATTTGAAATTTCGACAAGAGGCGCAAGAAACCTGAACTTCGGATAATTAATGCCTTTCTAGCAGCCAGTTTTAGCGCTAACTGTGTTGAATTCACTTCCAATAGCCAGCTATTGGTGCGTAAATTCGCCTTGCCTACAGGACGTAGGTACCAGGGCGGTAGCAGGACGCGAGAGCGGAGTTATCCCCAAAACTCTCTGGCTAGATAAGAAAGTAATTTAATATAATTTTAAAAACAGAGGGTTAGATCATTCCTTATCCTAACCTCAGGTTTGGAAATCTTTATCGTGAGGTAGGGAAGAGGGGGAGTTGAGAGATTAACAAGGTGAAGCGCGTGGCTTCACCTTGTTATTCAGTGAGTCGAAGGTACTTTTCGGCTAACTGATCAAGGCTTTCTTTGTGGTTTGGATCTGGTTTAATGCAATCAATGGGGCAGACACTTACACAGGTTGGTGTGTCGTAATGGCCGACGCATTCAGTGCATTTGTCAGGGTCAATTTGATAAATTTTATCGCCCATGTAAATGGCCTGATTAGGACACTCAGGGTCGCACATATCACAGTTGATACATTTATCATTAATAAGTAGTGCCATCGTTATGCCTTTTTAAAAGGATTACGAGTGTCCTCACTTTGGCCCAAATTGCGCATTAAAATGGCGTGACTTAAGTCTATGTCTTCTGGCAGTGGAATTTTGACGATATGACCAGAGCCCTTGGCGTCATCTATCGCTTCGCCTTTTTTATTTTCCATGTGTTCAAGATTAAAGTGAATATTGCCCTTAGGCGTCATCAATTCTAAGCTGTGACCAGTACAGAACTTGTTTTTAACCTCAATCTCAACGAGGCCATTATTAGTGCGACCTAGCACTTCACCAACAAACTGCTGTTGGTCAGACACCGAATGACCGTAGTCGTAATTTTGATAGTCTTGATGTACATGACGTTTCAAGAAACCTTCGGTATATCCTCGGTGGGCTAGATTTTCTAGGGTTTTCATTAAGCTTGGGTCAAATGGTTTACCTGCAACAGCATCATCAATGGCTTTACGATAGACTTGTGCGGTGCGGGCAACGTAATAGAATGACTTGGTTCGGCCTTCGATCTTAAGGCTGTGCACGCCCATGCGAGTCAGTTGATCAACATACTGGACTGCACGTAAATCTTTGGAATTCATGATGTAAGTACCATGCTCATCCTCAAATGCTGGCATGTATTCACCTGGGCGACCTTGCTCTTCGAGCATAAACACTTCGTCGCTTGGTTGACCTTCCCCTAAGGTTGGAATAATCGCTTTTGGATCGACTTTATGGACAACATCCCCGGTTTCGTTTTCTTGACCAGGTTTGACATCGTAGCTCCAGCGGCAGGCATTGGTACAAGTACCTTGGTTTGGATCGCGCTTGTTGATATAACCCGACAATAAACAGCGACCAGAATAAGCCATACATAAGGCGCCGTGAACGAACACTTCAAGCTCAGTGTCTGGGCACAATGTACGAATTTCTTCTATTTCTTGTAGCGACAACTCGCGAGAAAGAATAACGCGCTCAACCCCTTGTTTGGCCCAAAATTGCACCGCCGCATAGTTAACAGCATTCGCTTGTACGGATAAGTGAATTGGCATGTCTGGCCACTTATCGCGCACCAGCATAATTAGCCCGGGATCGGACATGATAAGCGCGTCTGGCTTCATCGCGATAACGGGCTCAATATCACGTAAGTAAGTTTTCACTTTGCCGTTGTGCGGCGCAATATTTGATACGACATAGAGCTTTTTGTTTTGCTGGTGGGCTTCGTTAATACCGGTTTCGAGGTTGTTTAGGTCAAATTCGTTATTGCGTACACGTAGACTGTATCTTGGTTGTCCGGCGTACACAGCGTCGGCACCGTACGCAAAAGCGTAACGCATATTCTTTAAACTGCCGGCAGGAGAGAGAAGTTCTGGTACAAACATGGTTTACCTCATACATTGAACTAGGGCCTGTTGAGTGATTTCGTGTGCTGATTCTAAAAAGCGGCGCAGTATAGAAGAAAGCTAAGTAAGTAATTTTGATGTAGATCAGGTTTTTTGACATTGTGCAAGGAAGGGCAAGAGACCTTACTGTTAAGGCTTCTACTAGCAACTCTGCGCATTTAATCGACAAATAATTCGCCAAATTTTCGTTTCTTCGCAAAGAAAGCGGCGTGAGATAGTAGGTTTTTTCTACCAAAACACGTATAATTCGCGCCCGTTAATATTCACAATAATATTTTGGAGCAAAAAAGATGGCTTTAGAGCGCACTTTTTCAATCATCAAGCCTGATGCTGTAGCTAAAAACCACATCGGTGCTATCTACAACCGTTTTGAGTCTGCTGGTCTTAAAATCGTTGCATCAAAAATGGTTCACCTTTCTCAAGAGAAAGCTGAAGGTTTCTACGCAGAGCACAAAGAGCGTCCTTTCTTTGGTGCACTAGTTTCTTTCATGACTTCTGGTCCAGTAATGGTTCAGGTGCTTGAAGGTGAAGATGCAGTTCGTAAAAACCGCGAAATCATGGGTGCTACTAACCCTGCTGAAGCGCTAGCTGGTACGCTACGTGCTGACTACGCAGACAGCATCGACGAGAACGCAGTACACGGTTCTGACGCGCCAGAGTCTGCTGCTCGCGAAATCGCTTACTTCTTCGCTGAAGAAGAGATCTGCCCACGTACTCGTTAATTCGAGACTTGGTGCCAAAGAAGGGCTTTCGAGCCCTTTTTTTGTCCCGTAGCTAAGTTGAGGGATAAGCGTGCTTTGTAAAGTAATCACACTACTTCACAAAACACGTTACATTATTTGTGATGCTTGCTGCTTTTTTGTACAATGCGTTATTGGCAATTTAGCTGTTCTTACCGTCTTTAACCGAGGTTGTTCATGACCACTATTGAGAAAAAAATTAACTTACTTGATTTAAATCGCGAGGGGATGCGCGAGTTGTTTGCATCATATGGCGAAAAGCCGTTTCGCGCGGATCAGGTGATGAAATGGATTTATCATTTTGGCATTGACAACTTTGATGATATGAGCAATCTGAACAAAAAGCTGCGTGCGCGTTTGCAAGCTGAGTGTGAGATTAAGGCGCCTGAAATTTCAGTAAAGCAAGAGGCTTCTGACGGTACCATTAAATATGCTCTATTACTCGAGGGTGGCCAAGAAGTTGAAACCGTGTGGATCCCTGAAAAAGACCGAGCGACACTGTGTGTGTCTTCTCAAGTTGGCTGTGCGCTAGAGTGTACTTTTTGCTCAACAGCGCAGCAGGGCTTTAACCGTAATTTAAAAGTGTCTGAGATCATTGGTCAGGTTTGGCGCGTGGCAACCGACATTGGTCTGCATAAAGGCGATAGCACTAAACGTCCAATTACTAACATCGTTATGATGGGTATGGGTGAGCCTCTGTTAAACCTAAATAACGTTGTACCGGCGATGGAACTGATGATGGACGATTGGGCATTTGGTTTATCCAAGCGTCGCGTTACGCTAAGTACATCGGGTGTGGTACCTGCGCTTGATATCTTGAAAGAAAAGATTGATGTGGCACTGGCGATTTCGCTACATGCGCCAAACAATCCACTACGTGATGTACTTGTACCAATCAACAAAAAGTATCCGATTGAAGAGTTCCTAGCAGCATGTCGTCGCTATATTGATGGCTCTAAAGCAAATAAAGATGTCACCATTGAGTACGTGATGCTACAAGACGTGAATGACAGTACAGATCATGCCCATGAGTTGGTGCAAGTTCTCAAAGGCACACCGTCAAAAATTAACTTGATCCCATTTAACCCGTTCCCAGGGAATGAATATGGTCGCTCTAGCAACAGCCGTATCGATAGATTTTCTAAGGTGTTACAAGCTGCAGGACTTACCTGTATCGTTCGTCGTACTCGTGGCGATGACATTGACGCTGCATGTGGACAGCTAGTAGGTGATGTCGTAGATAGAACCAAACGTTTAGCCAAGAAAAAGCAGCGTGACGACAATGCTATTACTGTCAATGTAAGCGCACAATAATATTAAAAATGAGCTGGGTTTACTCAGCTCATTTCATCTTAACCTCAGATAAGTTCTGACTATCTGGTAAAAAAGAGATGAATCTCTTAGCCTTTTGGGTAATATAGGGCACACATAGAACTCAGTGGCATTCAAAGGTGAGTGATGCAATCGCGAAATTATCGCAAAACAGGATTGGCTGCATCCATTCTCGCAGGCGCGAGTTTAGTTCTGTCAGGTTGTGTGACGGAGAGTAGTTATCGCTCCGATGGGCGTCCTGTGGCCGAACAACAAGTCAATAACACCAATGCCGCAAGAACTCGCATTGCGCTTGCACTTCAATATCTCAATTCTGGTAACACCACCTCAGCTAAATTTAACTTAGAGCGTGCATTACAGTTAGCGCCAAAACTGGCCGAAGCTCATTATACATTAGCGTATTATTACGAACAGGTGGGCGAGCAACAACGTGCTGATAATGCCTATCAGGCGGCTTTGGATATTGAGCCAGATAATCCCGACACACTAAACAACTATGGCACTTTTCTTTGTCGCGTTGGACAGTATGACAAAGCGAGCAAATACTTTTTCAAAGCGATAGAGGTGCCAAGTTATTTGCGGGTATCTGCAAGCTATGAAAACTTAGCCCTATGTGCGTTGAAGCAAAACGAGTATTCCCTTGCCGAGGAATATCTGTTAAATGCGATTAAGCATAACGCTCAGCAAATGTCGTCGCAACTTGCACTCGCGGGCCTGTACTATGCTCGCAGTGATTTCTTAAGAGCAGAAGATGTGCTTGATAATGTTGCCAAGCGTGGATTTATTTCGCCAAGAAGCTTAATGCTTGGGCACCTAGTGCATATGCAAATGGGCCACTTACAAAAAGCGCAAGACATCGCCACGACCTTGGTGCAAAGCTACCCTAAATCTGCACAAGCAGGCCTTATCTTAACGAATAATATCGCTGCAAGTGAATTTGAACGGTTGCGCAATCGCTATCGAGAAGCGCAGTTAAATCAGCTTGCCGAGGCGTCGCCTAATCATATAGTTGCGAATCCAAAAATTAAAATTAAACGTAAGAAAACGCAACCGAATTCAACCCAATCATTCACCGTTGATTCACCCATTGAGGCCAATAATTCTGCGCCTTCGGCAAAACCTGAAGTGGCAAAAAGCACATCTTTAGTGAACGTTAGCTCGGACTCTGAAGCTCGGGTTGAGTTTTATCAACCGGACCCATCGGAAGTCACATTTAGTCCTCGCTCACGTGAGCCTCAAGTGTTAGCGACTACATCATCCAGCAGTTCAAGTGTACCGTTATTAAATCGTGACGTTGCGCCTCCTCAGGTACCTTTTCATACTGTTATTGCAGGTGAAAACCTGTTTAGTATTTCAGTCAAATACGACATTAAAATGGTTGAATTGATGGAATATAATCAAGTGCGGGAATCTGCAAGATTGTACGCAGGTCAAAAGGTGTATCTTAACAATCCCAATGTCGTGCATGAAATTGCGGCGGGAGATACTTTGCTCAGTATTGCCGATCGATATGGTGTGTTGATCGATGAAATTATGCGATGGAATAAACTCACTCCTGATGTGGCGCTGCAAGCAGGCCACGGATTATTAATTGTAGACCCAACAAATTACGTTTTATGAACCAAACAATGAAAGAGCAGGAAGCACCTGAACAAGAGCAGCCTTCACTCGGGCAAACTTTAGCAACGGCGAGACAAAATGCCGGGATCAGCTTTGCTGAAATTGAATCGCGCTTAAAGATGACCCATGCCCAACTTACCAAGCTCGAGCAGGATGACTATCAAGACCTAGGGCCTGAAACCTTTGTGCGTGGCTATATTAAAAATTACGCTGCGCTACTGGGTTTGAATCCGACGGAAGTACTGGCTAGATATCAATCTCCGGAGCTGCCGCCACAGAAAAAGCGGATGCAAAGCTTTTCTCGCCGTACTCATAAAGAAGCCCACGATAACCGCCTAATGATGGTGAGCTACATTGTGCTGGCTATCGTACTGGGGTCGTCGGCATTTTGGTTTTGGCAGACCAATAGCTCAGAGCAAGAAGTGGTGCCTGAAACGTCGGTTACTCAGCTTGAAACGCCAGTTGAAAATGTCACAACACCAGCGATGGATGAGCTAGAATTGCCTACTGAGCAAAACAATGACACAACCCCGCAAAGCGAGCCACAGGAGAGTGAAGCGGAGGTTTCGGTGCCAGTTGAAACGAAACCGCAAGCGACAAAACGAGACTCTGCATTGAGCACGGTGGTCATGCATTTCAACGAAGAAAGTTGGGTTGAAATGTTTGACGCAACACAAGAGCGTGTTGCATTTGGTGTTAAAAAAGCGGGATATACTATGACAGTTGAAGGTAAGGCCCCTTTTTCTGTTATACTCGGCAAGCATCAGGCCGTAGAGGTCACGCTTGACGGTAAACCAGTGTCTTTGCCTGCGTTTACTAAAAACCGTCTAGCTAAATTCAATTTACCGTTAACAGAGTAGTCAGCATGTTTTCAGAACCACCTATAAAGCGTAGAAAATCAACAAGGATCTATGTCGGTAATGTGCCTATTGGTGATGGCGCACCGATAGCAGTACAGTCTATGACGAACACCAATACTCTAGATGTTGATGCGACGGTGGCACAAATTAAAGCTATCCAAGACGCTGGAGCGGATATTGTCCGTGTTTCTGTGCCGACAATGGATGCAGCTGAAGCATTCAAAAGCATTAAAGAGCAAGTAGATATTCCACTCGTTACGGATATTCACTTCGATTATCGTATTGCATTACAAGTGGCTAAGTACGGTGCCGATTGTTTGCGGATAAACCCTGGGAATATTGGCAGTGAAGACCGTATTCGTGCAGTGATTGACGCGGCGGGTGAGCACAATATCCCAATTCGTATTGGTGTGAATGGCGGCTCACTAGAGCGCGATTTGCAAGAAAAGTATGGTGAACCAACACCTGAAGCTTTGCTTGAGTCTGCGATGCGACATGTCGAAATTCTTCAGCGCCATAATTTTGATCAGTTTAAAGTCTCGGTAAAAGCTTCCGACGTGTTCTTAGCCGTTGGCGCTTATCGGTTACTGGCAAAAGAGATTGACCAACCTCTGCACCTTGGGATCACTGAGGCTGGTGGTTTTAGAGCTGGTTCGGTTAAATCGGCAGTTGGTCTAGGTATGCTACTTGCTGAAGGGATTGGTGATACATTACGTGTTTCACTGGCGGCTGATCCGGTGCAAGAAATCAAAGTGGGTTTTGATATTCTAAAGTCGCTGCGAATTCGTTCGCGCGGCATTAATTTTATTGCTTGCCCAAGTTGTTCTCGTCAAGAATTTGATGTAGTGAATACTATGAATCAGCTTGAGGAGCGATTAGAAGATATCGTCACACCAATTTCGGTTTCTGTGATTGGTTGCGTGGTAAATGGCCCTGGCGAAGCACTCGTCAGTGACTTAGGTCTTGCTGGCGCAAATCGCCGTTCAGGCCTTTATATTAATGGCGAGCGCCAAAAGACACGGATTGATAATGATGATATTGTCGCTCAATTAGAGTCTCAGATCCGAGAATATGTAGAGAAAAAAGAAAGCGAAGAAAAAATCGATGTAAAAATCATCGACTGATACCAGCGTAATCGTTAAGATAAGCGAATTTTCGCGCTTTCTCACGGCGTGCTAGACTGCACGACGATAAATGGCATTAAAGAAATAAAACCAATGCGATGAGACTGTTTTAGCGTATTTAGTTAAAGGCTAAAGCAGCAGGAAATCGGTTGGTGACAAATTTAAGTTAGGGTTTTCAGTGACTAAACAACTTCAGGCAATCCGTGGAATGAATGATTGTCTGCCAGGTGACACGCAGGTCTGGCAGAAAGTAGAATCGGTGTTAAGAGACACAGTAGCGGCATTTGGTTATCAAGAGATCCGCTTTCCAGTCGTTGAGTCGACCGATCTATTTAAGCGCTCTATCGGTGAAGTAACCGATATCGTCGAAAAAGAAATGTATACCTTTGATGACCGTAATGGCGATAGCTTAACGCTACGTCCGGAAGGCACAGCAGTGTGCGTCCGTGCGGGTAATCAAAATGGTTTGCTATACAACCAAGAACAGCGCCTTTGGTATATGGGACCTATGTTCCGCCATGAAAGACCGCAAAAAGGCCGTTACCGTCAATTCCATCAATTTGGCGTTGAAACCTTTGGTATGGCAACACCAGATATTGATGCCGAAGTGATCTTATTGACGGCGCGTCTATGGCAGCAATTTGGCATTCAAGACCATGTTACGCTTGAGCTCAATTCTTTGGGGTCAAATGAAGCGCGTGCTGAATATCGTGATGCTCTGATTGCATATCTGGAGCAACACAAAGAAGCGCTTGATGAAGATAGTCTGCGTCGTATGTATAGCAATCCACTGCGTGTGTTGGATAGCAAAAATCCAGAGGTACAAGCTGTACTTGTTGATGCGCCTAAGCTTTCTGAACACTTAGATGATGAATCACGCGAACATTTTGCTAATTTGTGTGAACGTTTAGACGCAGCTGGCGTCGAATACCAAGTTAATGAAAAGCTGGTACGTGGCCTAGATTACTACAACCGCACCGTATTTGAGTGGGTGACGACAAGCTTAGGTTCTCAAGGCACAGTATGTGCTGGCGGCCGCTACGACGGCTTAGTAGAGCAGCTTGGCGGTAAAGCAACACCAGCTGTTGGCTTTGCGATGGGTATCGAGCGTTTAGTCTTGATGCTACAGACGTTGGAGTGTGTGGGCGATATTCGTCGTAATGCAGACGTATACGTTGTTGCGATGGGTGACAAAGCGGCTATTCAAGCTCCAGTGGTTGCACAGCAATTACGAGATGATATTGCTGGCCTTCGCGTGATGGTTCATTGTGGCGGTGGCAACTTCAAGAAACAATTTAAACGTGCAGATAAAAGCGATGCTGTTATTGCGCTAGTGCTAGGCGAAGATGAACTCGCTGAAGGCAAAGTGACAGTGAAGTATCTGCGTGAAGAGAAAGAACAAATCACCTTACCACTTGCAGAAGTAAAAACGCTGTTAGCAGAGCTGGTAGGCTAAGAGGTTAGAATGGAAATTTATTCAACAGAAGAACAACAAGCAGAAGCAATAAAACGATTTTTCCGTGAAAATGGTACAACGATTGTGGTTGGTGCTGTGCTTGGTTTAGGTGGTCTGTATGGCTGGAAAGCGTATAACCAAAGCCAGATCGATAGCGCAGAAGCAGCATCAGAAGCATACACTCAGGTTGTTGAAAGTGATGATGTACTAGCTAAAAGCGACGCTTTTGTTGCTGCAAATGCTGATTCTAACTACGCCGTGTTAGCGGCTTTCGTTGCTGCTAAAGAGGCAATCGACAAAGACGATCTTAAGCTAGCTGCAGAGAAGCTAACTTGGGCGGCTGATAATGTTGCTAACGCTGAGCTAAAAGCAACGGCTTTATTAAGACTTGCACGTGTACAAGCGTCACAGTCTCAATACGAACAAGCACTGGCAACACTCGGTAAGCCTATGCCTGAAGCGTTTAAGGCTCAGCTTGCTGAGATCCAAGGTGATATTTACCTTGCTCAAGGCGATAAAGATAAAGCTCGAAGTGCTTATCAATCGGCACTAGAAGCAGCGGAAGGCAATAGCAACCCTATGCTGCAAATTAAACTGGATGATCTTGCACAAAAGACAACGGTTTAAGGAGTTGCCATGAAGAAGTTAACGATGGCCTCATTGGCTTTATGTGTTGCAGCACTCACCGCTGGTTGTTCTTCTAGTGATGATGAAGAAGAGTTAAAGCTCCCTGAGATCAACAATCAATTCGACGCCTCTGTGGTTTGGCAAGAAGGGATTGGTGACGGGGTTGAGCACTACTTTTCGCGTTTATCTCCAACAAGCTACCAAAGCACTGTTTTTGCAGCTGCCCGTGAAGGTATAGTGACAGCATTTGATGCACAAACAGGTAAAGAAAAGTGGCAAGTTGATGTTCGTGAGAATACCAACTTTTGGCCATGGGAAGACAGCGACAGTGCGAAGCTGTCAGGTGGGATCACACAAGCTTATGGTAAACTCTATGTTGGCTCTGAACACGGGCAGGTTTTTGCGCTTGACCGTGAAACCGGCGAAATAGTTTGGCGTAAGTCGGTACCAGGTGAAGCGCTGTCAGCGCCAGCTGCAGGCGATGGTCTTCTTTACGTTAACTTAGGTTCAGGCAAGCTGGTTGCGCTACACCCAGATACAGGTGAAGAGCGTTGGCACTATGAGCAAGAAGTCCCTGCGCTGACATTACGTGGTTTAAGCTCACCAACCAGCGCGAATGGTGGCGTATTGGTTGGCGAAGAAAGTGGTAAGTTAACAGCACTTATCGCTGAAAACGGTTTTACCGCATGGAGCTCGGATGTTGCAATTGCAAAAGGGGCTTCTGAGTTTGAACGTTTGGTGGATGTTGATACTAAACCTGTTGTAAGCGGCGCATATGTGTATTCTATCGCCTATAATGGTAAACTAGTCGCCATTGATGTGCGCAGCGGCAATGTAGTGTGGGATCGTGAGTACAGTAGTTACCGAGACCTTACACTCGATCTTGACGTAATTTATTTGGTTGATAGCGATGGCGTACTGTACGCACTAGACAAAAACTCAGGTATTGAACGTTGGACACAACCAGCTCTGCGCGGTTGGTATTTAACCGCTCCAACGGTTGCTGGCAACTATGTAGTGGTTGGCGATCAGGAAGGTAACTTACATTGGCTAGATAAGAGCTCTGGTGAGTTGGTATCGCGTACCGAGTTTGATAGTTCAGGTTTTTTCGTCGAACCGATTGTGGTCGATGGCAAAGTATTTGTTTACACGCGTGATGGTGAACTTAGCGCAGTTCAAATTCCGCAGTAACTTTCTGAATTTTTAGATTTTTTATGGGGCTTCGCTTTTGCGAAGCCTTTTGTTGTTTATAAAAGAGGTAGTCTATGCTTCCTGTGATCGCTCTGGTTGGGCGACCTAATGTGGGTAAATCCACACTGTTTAATCGTTTAACACGTACTCGTGACGCGTTAGTTGCTGACTTTCCGGGTCTGACTCGCGACCGTAAATACGGCCAAGCAAACTATGAAGGCTACGAGTTTATTGTGGTGGACACGGGTGGTATCGATGGCTCTGAAGAAGGCATTGAAACTGAAATGGCCGAGCAGTCGCTGCTTGCAATTGAAGAAGCGGATATTGTGCTATTTTTGGTGGATGCGCGCGCTGGTATGACGGTTGCTGATCAAGCTATCGCGCAGCACCTTCGTAAACAACAGAAGAATTGCTTTGTTGTCGCTAATAAAACGGATGGCATTGATGCTGACTCCAACTGTGCTGAGTTTTACCAGCTGGCGCTTGGTGACGTTCAACAGATCGCCGCTGCGCATGGTCGTGGTGTTACTCAATTATTAGAGTTGACGCTACAACCGATTATCGCTGAACTTACGGCTCAAGATGAAGAGCTTGAGCATGATGATGAAGATATCGCCGAGCTTTACCTTGAAGGTGAAGAAGCCGAAGATGGCAAAACGGGTTTTGAAGACAAGCCTGTTAAACTCGCGATTATCGGTCGTCCAAATGTAGGTAAGTCAACACTAACTAACCGTATTTTAGGTGAAGACCGCGTTATCGTTTACGATATGCCGGGTACAACACGCGATTCAATTTACATTCCAATGACGCGCAATGATAAAGAATACGTGTTAATCGACACCGCCGGTGTACGTAAGCGTAAGAAAGTCAGCGATGTCGTAGAGAAATTCTCGGTTATCAAAACCCTGCAAGCGATTGAAGATGCCAACGTGGTATTGCTCGTTGTAGACGCGCGCGAGGGGATCTCAGATCAAGACTTGAGTCTACTTGGTTTTGCACTAAATGCGGGTCGCTCGTTGGTTATTGCGGTAAACAAATGGGATGGTCTTGATGACTATGTCAAAGAGCGTATCAAAACTGAGCTAGACAGACGCTTGGGCTTTGTTGATTTTGCTCGTTTGCACTTTATTAGCGCATTACATGGTACAGGTGTTGGTCACTTGTTTGAGTCGATTGACGAAGCTTATGAATCAGCGACTAAGCGAGTAAGTACGGCAATGTTACGTCGTATTATGGATATGGCTCAGGCGGATCACCAGCCACCATTGGTTCGTGGACGCCGTGTGAAGCTTAAGTACGCACACGCAGGTGGTTATAACCCGCCGCGTATTGTTATCCACGGCAATATGGTGCATGAACTGCCAGATAGCTATAAGCGCTATTTGATGAACTACTATCGTAAAGCGCTTAACGTAATGGGTACGCCGATTAAGATTGAATTCCGTGAAGGGGATAACCCTTACGCTGGTCGTTCAAACAAAATGACGCTCTCACAAAAGCGTAAGCTTCGCGCATTCGCAAAAGAAAACCGCAATAAGTCGTAAGGCTTTTTGCGGGAATTGTAGCTCGACACTATCTGGTGGGTGTGTCGAGCTAAACATAAGTTCCCTACCTATCCAACTAACTCCTTTTCCACATTCGACTATATTTAACTTTAACCCTGAACTCTCTCGCTTTGTTTTACCTTGCCCAACATTTGTGCTTAAGTTATATATAACCTGAGCTTCGGATAATTAATGCCTTTCTAGCAGCTAGTTTCAGCGCTAACTTTGTTGAATTTACTTCCAATAGCCAGCTATTGGTGCGTAAATCCGCCTTGCCTACAGGATGTAGGTACCAGGGCGGTAGCAGGACGCGAGAGCGGAGTTATCCCTAAAACTCTCTGGCTAGACAAGTATATGGTTTAGACAAGCTTGAAAAATAAAGAGTTAGCTCATTTCTTACCCAAAACTCAGGTTAAGTTACATTAGGTTTATTGATAGTGAGGCTTAGGTGTTTGCTAAAACGGTGATTTATGTAGAAAGTGTTGAGGAAGTGCTGGATTTTTACTATCAAGCATTTGGCTTGAGCACTTTTGATATGACCGATGAAGGGGATTATGGTGAGTTAGACACAGGAGAAGTGAAACTCGCCTTTGCCAGCCATCCATTAGCCCAATCACAATTTAGGCAAGACTATATTCGTTGCCATCCTAAACAGCCTGCACTTGGGTTTGAAATTACCATCAGCTGTGAAAATGTCCCTGAAGGCTATGATAAGGCGGTAGCCGCAGGGGCTGAGCCATTAAGCTCACCAAACCAAAAGGGCAGAGTAACACAAGCTTATGTAAGAGCCATTGAAGGGACTTTAATTGCTTTGGTGTCAAAGCCGGGTGAATAGCGGCACTCACGAAGGATGAGCGCCACTTTGATGCGGTGTGCTTTTATTCGATATCGACAAGTAGTCTAGCAAGACCAACGGGCTCGATTTCAACACAAACGTTGTCATCATTCCAGTTTAGACCAACGAGTGCATCATCTTCTTTTAGGTCGAGTACCCATTCGTCAAGAAAACTTTCAACATCAATACTCATCGGTGAAAACTCACTCCACTCGTCGCGACATTGAGCTTGCGCTTTTTCTTCACTATCCCACAGCAATAACACATCTGTCTCGTCAAACTGGTTAGAGTCAACCACAACCATGCCACCGTCATCAGAGCTAAGTGCCCAAACGCTTTCAGTATTTTTTACTTGCTCAATAAACTCACTGACTTCTGAGCCAATTTCTTCTTCATTCATCATAGGTGTTCTCAATTTCGTGGATCAGTTTGCTGGGCGATTGCTTGGCTTTGCCAACGGCCATGAAATGCCATTAGGTTGGTGTAATCGCTCAGGTCGACGAGTTCTCTAAATAGAACCCAATCAATAAGGCAGTATAAACTGATTTGGAGATAATCACAGTGTAAAAACTCTTCTGTCACACACTCTTCATTGAGATAGTGCAGGGTATGACCAATTCGTTCCCGCTGTAGATTAAAAAATAGTTTATCTTGTTCAATATCAAAACCTGAGCGCTTGCTAAGTAACAGTTCTACCAAAGAATCATTACAGGCATTGATAAGGATCAGCCAATTTTCTTGATCCCAACTGGGAAATGGAAGTTGATGTTTTTCACGGAGATAGCGAACAATCAGATTGGAATCACAAATAAGTTGTGCATCGTCAATTAAAAATGGGATCTTACGGGCAGGATTATGGCGAATAAGTTCGTCATGGCCTGCTTCGGAAAATATATCTATATGCTGGTAGCTCATTGGGAGCTGTTTAGCCGCGGCCCACATTCTAATTCGACGGGCGTATGGACTGGTGTTCGAACCGATAAGTTTCATGCCATCATTCCTTCAACTAAGTATCTTTTCGCTCATTTAGTAAATGTAGCGAGTTGGTATTAAGGAATGATGGCGAAGTGATTAACTTTTCGCAAGCGAATTAATCGCTACGACTGGTTACCTCAAGCAAGTGAAAACCAAACTGCGTTTGCACTGGCCCTTGTACTTGATTGATTGGGGCTGAAAAAACCACTTTATCGAATTCAGGCACCATCATGCCTGGTCCGAACTCACCTAGCGCACCACCATCTTGGCCCGACGGGCAATTGGAGTACTGCTTTGCGATTTCTGCGAAATCTTCCCCTGCTGCAATGCGTTCTTTGAGCTCCATGCATTGCGCTTCACTATCTACTAGGATGTGTCTTGCACTAGCGATTGCCATAATTTCTCCGATGATTATTTATTATTCATACTTTATTCTAATCTAGGTACGTTAAAAAATCAGCTTATCTAGGCAAGAGTTTTTCAATTTCGCTAGTGAGCTCGTCAGACATAGGTTTAGTGCGACTGTTAAAGCGCTTGATTGTTTTCCGATCAGCTGACACTAAGTATTTGTAAAAATTCCAATTTGGAGAGCTTGTTACTTCATTCAAATGTTGGAAAATGGGGTTAGCATCCGAGCCTCGAACTTCCGATGTAGCAAACATATTGAAGGTTACACCGTAGTTGATAAAGCATACTTTTGCAGTTTCCTTTTCGTCGTCTTCTTCTTGGAAAAAGTCATCTGAGGGAAAACCAAGTACAACAAGGCCTTTATCTTGATATTTTTGATGTAGTTGCTCAAGCCCTTCAAACTGACCTGTAAATCCACAGTTACTGGCTGTATTTACGATGAGAAGCGGTTTGTCTTTAAATTCACATAGATTAAGTGAGTCATCAGAACGCAGTTTTCGCAGCTCAACATTGGTAAAATCATCACAGCTGGATGTCTTTGCATACGCGTTACTCGAGATTAGGAAACCGAGCGCTAAGCTCAGAATCGAAAGACTTTTTATCATCAGTGCTTTCCTTTTATTTATGTTATCTCTTATGATACGAAAATATTCGTTACCTTGATCAGCTTTCATGAATATTAGACTCGCTAAACCGCATGACCTTTGCGCCATAGTTGCCATTTACAACGAAACGATACCGAGCCGCCAAGTCACCGCGGATACGGAGCTCGTAAGCGTAGCACAAAAGCAAAGTTGGTTCGCCGCACATACGCAAAATCGCCCAATTTATGTGGTAGAGCTGGCGGAAAAGGTGATAGCGTGGATAAGCTTTAGCAGTTTTTATGGACGTCCTGCCTACGATGGTACGGCTGAAGTGAGTATCTATCTTGCAAAAGCGGCACAAGGCCAAGGGTTAGGTAGTAAACTCATGGATTTTGCAGAGCAGCAAGCGCCAAGCTTGTTTATTACAACGCTACTAGGCTTTATTTTTTCTCATAATCTCCCCAGTATCCGCTTGTTTGAAAAACACGGTTATAAAAAGTGGGGAGAGTTACCCAACGTCGCGGTCATGGATGGTAATCACTATAGCTTGACGATTTTGGGCAAATCTCTCGCATAGCTTTATACGCCGTTGCTTTGCTGTTTGAATTTTTTTCGCTGCGTGAATTAGACCGCGGCGTCAAACATATCAAAATAGTGCTATTTTTTAGCGTCTTGTGATTCTTCTACTAAACTGGATCTCAGAATTATCGGTAAAGGATCTGGTTATGACGAATCGAGTGCTGATTATTGACAGCAGCAGTGTGCAAGCGATGCGAGTAAAGGTATTATTTGAGTTACTCGGTGGCGAGGTAGAGCATGTGCATTACCGGAGTCTGGAAGCAAATCTCGATTTTGATAAATTCGATGTTGTTGTTATTGCTCATGGGGTGCCCGCCAGTAAGCTCCAAGCGTTATATCAACTGAGGAATCATGATAAGTTAGTATTGCTGGCACCTAAACCCGATAATGCCGAGCACTTAAAATCTTTCAGTGAAATCAACCGCGCCTTGCCAAATGGCATTGTTATCTACCCCTTCTTTGCCAATAAAGATATTACTGGCTTACTTGAACGCCTACTGGAAATTGGTTCTACTAATACCTTAGTGCTGCCCAAAGTGTTGCTGGTTGACCATCATACGCCTCGCCTAGAGACCTTAGCTAACGGCCTACGCGGAGCACAGCTTGCGGTGACGACCGCGACGACGCTTGATGAAGCGATGCAAGTTGCCGAGCGACATCCTGTTGACCTCCTTATTTGTGACTTTAATCTAGAAAAAGACACTGGCTTAGATGTGTTTAATAAAGTTCGTCAAGTGCACCACAATTGCCGCTGCTTATTGATGACTTCTCGGGTTAATCAAGTGGATATGTTAGAAGCCGTGCGTCAAGGGGTTGAAGACATTCTGATTAAACCGTTTGATGAGAGCGATTTATTACAAAGCCTACATAAATTATGGCAAACAGAGCTCTTAAGACGCCATAACCAAGAGTTAGTTGAGCGCCTACAGGATACAGTCGATGCCTTGATTGAACGCGACAGTCTGCTGCGCGTGATTTATAAACATACCCCGGATCCGATTATGCTGTTCAACCGCCAGGGCCATATTATTGAAGCAAATGACGCGTGTTGCGAATTGTTTGAGCTGACGGAAGAAGAATTACAGCCACTCTCTATTTTTGAGCTATTTGATGAAATATCCGTGTCGCAATTACGTGATTTGATGAAGCATGTTGGTATGTTAAAGCATTTTAACTGTGAGCTGAGTCTGCCAAAAGCGGGTGAGCGCAGCATTCCTTTGATGGGAACGTTTAACGAAATCGATCATCACGGTGATATGGCATTTGCGGTCATTTTTAAAAATGTCTCAAAGCTTAAAGAGCAACAAGAAGTACTAGAAGAAACCAAAGAGTTGCTAGAGTTTGAAGTGCAAGCTCGAACGGCACAGTTACAAAAAGCCAAAGAAGCGGCGGAAGCGGCCAACCTATCCAAATCTGAATTTCTAGCCAATATGTCTCATGAGCTTCGCACACCAATGCACTCTATATTAAGTTTTGCTCGTTTCGGTTTAGATAAGCTAACGGCTCCTGAAGTGCCAGCGGATAAGCTCAAAAAGTATTTATCTCGTATCGAAACCAGTGGTGAGCGTCTATTGGTACTGCTTAACAATCTGCTTGATTTATCAAAGTTAGACGCAGGTCGCTTTCCATTTAATCCAAGCTTTCACAATCTAGTTAATGTGATCCAAAGCGGTATTGAAGATGTATCAGGCACTGCGCTTGAGAAAAAGATAAAAATCCGCTTTGAAAAGCCCGCTCAAGGCGTGATGACCTTTTGCGATCCGGAGCAAATGAATCAAGTGATCAGAAACTTATTGGGCAATGCGCTCAAGTTTAGCCCTGAAGGTAGTGAGGTGAGTGTACTGTTAAGCTGTAAAGATCAAGATATTCATATCAAGATTGCCGATCAAGGGGTTGGTATTCCGGATGACGAATTGGAACAGATTTTTGCCAAGTTTGTGCAAAGCAGTAAAACAGACAGTGGTGCCGGCGGCACGGGTTTAGGTCTTGCTATTTGTAAGGAATTTATTTTACTGCATAAAGGGCAGATTTACGCCGAAAATAATCCCGAGGGCGGTGCATGTATCAATGTGAGTCTGCCGTTAACAGAGCATCTTGAGAGTAACGCGGTGTAATGGTTGTAATTGGAAAGGCGTTGAGTAAGCGTCTATAAATAATAATAGAGCTTGTACTAATACAATTTGATTGGGAGCTATTGAGGCACTGGCCTTGAATTACCTTATTTTCCCGTAGTGCCTTTCTCATTGTGAACCGACGAAGGATATTCATTTATGGCTTTACGCAGAATCTTAGCAGTTGACGACGAACCATTTAATCTAGAAATCATTGAAGAGATTTTAGAAGACTTAGACTTTGAGTTAAAAACCGTTGGAAGCGGTCATGAATGTCTAGCAGTAGTCGAAGACTTTGATCCTCAAGTAATTTTACTTGATGTGAGCATGCCAAAAATGAGCGGTTATGAGGTATGTAAGGCGATTAAAGCCAATCCAAACACACAGCATATTATCGTTATGTTTGTGTCGGCAAGGGGCTCTGTTGAAGAGCGCATGGAAGGCTACTCAGTGGGTGCTGAAGATTATATTGTTAAGCCGTTTGGCCAAGGTGAGTTAAAAGCCAAGCTCACGCACTTGAACCAAATGCTATTAGAAAAAGACATTCTGGCTCAGCAAATTGAAGATGCAACCTCCACGGCATTTAGCGCCATGGCTAATAGCAGTGAAATGGGGCAAATCGTTACCTACATTGAGCAAATCGGTGAGATAGAAGCAATCCCGCGACTGGCGGAAGCTTTATGTCAATGTTTAAAGGGACTGGGACTTAATTGTAATGTTGAAGTTCGGCTTGAGGGACAAAAACATCACTTTGCCACTACGGGGATTTGCTCACCTATCGTCATTGAATTATTTGAAATCTTACACACCAAAGGGCGATTACATGAATTTACTAACCGCATATTGGTTAACTATCCATTTTTGAGTATTTTGATCCTCAATATGCCGGGAGACGATCCAGATAAACACGGTAGATTGCGGGATCATATTTGCTTTATTGCCAGTGTAACGGAGCAACAGTTAATTGCTATTTCCACTAAACGCAAGCTGGTACAGCAACATGAGGACCTGGAAGAAGCGATAAAAATGGTGCAAGGTAAGTTTAACAGCATGGTGTCGCTGCTTGATAAAAATCGTCAAGAAAACGAAAAAGTGTTCCGCTCATTACAAGAGTTATTTGAAGAGCGCATTCCGACAATGGGCCTAGACGAAGATCAGGAGATGTTTATCTATCAAAACGTCGATAAAGCGATTCAAAGCTCAGTCGCACGGGAAGAAAGTGTGCGAGAAGTGAAAACCGCTTTCCATGATATTGAAGAAGACTTAAAACTACTCTCACGACGATCAGAATAGCAACCCTACTTCCAATACTGCCGTAGGTCGCGCTTTAGCGCGACTTTTTTAGCTTTTATAGCGCAGCTTATTTATCGTGATTCCTTCGAACCATTTTGTGCAGGTCGTGCTTTAGCACGACAAACCTGCTAAGCGTCTCGTGGCAAGCCCTTTTCAATAATGCGGATCAGCCTTGCTTTTTTGCGTTCATGTTGGTCTGACTTTTGTCTTTGTTGCTCCAGCGCCCAGTCGATATGCTCAATAACAAGGGGAGTGGCACTTTGACGCTTATCTTCCAGTGCTATAACGATTGCTTCATCGTATTGTGCATTGCCAAGGCCAACGGCTAAGTTTCGTAGCCAACGTTCATGTCCAATCCGGCGAATGGGGCTGCCTTCGGTGTTTTTCAAAAATGTTGCTTCATCCCAAGCAAATAAGCTCAACAATTGCTGATCTTTAAGTTGAGTTCGCGGCAAAAAGTCGGCTTCTTCCGTTATTTTACCATAGCGATTCCATGGACAAACTAACTGGCAATCATCACAACCGTATATCCGATTACCCATTTTTGCTCTAAATTCCTCTGGAATAGCGCCTTGAAGCTCTATAGTGAGATAAGAAATACAGCGTCTCGCATCAACGACATAAGGTTCTACGATGGCGCCAGTAGGGCATAAAGTTAGGCAGGCGGTACAACGGCCGCAACCTTCTTCTTGGTTTGGTTTATCAATAGGAAGAGGAATATCAACAAACAGCTCACCCAAGAAAAACCAAGAGCCCGCCTGCTTATTAATCACTAAACTGTTTTTTCCACGCCAGCCAAGGCCTGCCTTTTCTGCAATTTGTCTCTCTAGTACTGGGGCTGAGTCGACAAAAGGGCGAAACCCTAACGTACCGACTTCTTGCTCAATCTTTTGTCCGAGCTGCTTTAGCTTGTTGCGCATTACCTTATGATAGTCTCGACCTAATGCATAACGAGAGGTGTAGGCTGTGGTTTTATTACCAAGCGCTCTGGCAAAGCTGGCATCGGGTGGCAGGTAGTTCATTTTCACCGAAATAATGCGTTGAGTGCCAGGAACCAGTTCAGCGGGGCGGGCACGCTTCATTCCATGCGCAGCCATGTAAGCCATTTCACCATGATAGCCTGCGTCTAACCAGCGCTGAAGTTGCGCTTCATGCTCGCGTAAATCAATGTCGGTTATACCGACTTCTGCAAAGCCAAGTTCTTGGCCCCATTGCTTAATTTGTGTTGCAAGTTCACTATAATTGATATTATCGGTCGTCACGGGAAGAAATAATGGCTAATGAATACACGGGCAATTTACCACAATTTGCTTATTCAGCCCAACAAGTGCAGCAATATGAAGCAAAAGCCGCAAAGTTATCAGGCAAAGATCTAAGTACCTTAATGCAACGAGCTGGGGCCGCTGCATTTCGCTTTATTGAAAACAGCCAGCCCAAATCCAGCCATATCTTAATTATCACAGGTAAAGGCAATAACGCGGGAGACGGTTTTGTCGTCGCTCAATTATGTCAGCAGGCCGGATTTTCCGTCACCGTACTCGCGTTATTTGCACCCGAAAGCTTAACGGGCGATGCGCAGCAGGCATTTTCTCAATATCAAGGCGCATTGGTTTTTTCGTTGAACGAAGTAGAGTTAAGTCAGTTTACGGTTGTGGTTGATGGCGTGTTCGGCACAGGTTTTAGAGGTGAGCTGCCTGACCATATTTGCCTTTGTTTTGACAAAATAAATAAACTGCCGATTACTAGGTTGGCACTTGATGTACCGAGCGGTATAAATGCCACAACAGGAGAAGTTGCACCTAGTGCATTTTTAGCTACCGAAACTATCACCTTTATCGCGTTAAAACAGGGCTTACTTAGCGGCTCAGCAAAGCGTTTTGTGGGAACGTTATTGTTAGCCGACTTGGATGTAGGTGAAGCATTCAAAACCCTAGTAACGCCAACATCTAATTACTTAAA
This sequence comes from Pseudoalteromonas sp. XMcav11-Q, assembly GCF_040104525.1. Taxonomy (NCBI): domain Bacteria; kingdom Pseudomonadati; phylum Pseudomonadota; class Gammaproteobacteria; order Alteromonadales; family Pseudoalteromonadaceae; genus Pseudoalteromonas; species Pseudoalteromonas sp. XMcav11-Q. The sequence goes on along the minus strand of NZ_JBECOX010000003.1, from coordinate 64,625 downwards.
TCATCAAACGTTCATGGCAGCAAGGCCGCAGCGAGCACCAGATAGCTATAAAAATGCACATGGTCATGTGTTACTTATTGGTGGTAATCGTGGTATGGCTGGAGCAATTCGATTGGCGGCAGAAGCCACTCTGCGTGCAGGAGCTGGCCTTGTATCGGTCGCTACTCATCCTGATAATATTGCAAGCGTCTTACAGGGGCGTTTTGAATTAATGGTGCACGGTGTTGAGAGTGCGAATGAGTTATTGCCACTGATAAAAAAAGCCAGTGTGATAGTGCTTGGTCCCGGGCTTGGTCAAGACGCTTGGGCCAAAACACTTTTTAACCATGCGATGGCAACTGAATTACCGATGGTTGTGGATGCTGATGGGCTCAATTGTTTAGCGCATGCACCGAGGCAAAAATCAAACTGGGTATTAACGCCTCACCTAGGTGAAGCAAGGCGGTTATTGAACCACTTAGAGACACCGCTAAATGAACATGACCGTTTCGCGGTGGCTAAAAAAATTAGCCATGAATATGGCGCCGTTACGGTACTAAAAGGGCCGGGCAGTTTGATATCTGAAGGTGAGCGGATAAATATTAATCGTTCAGGCTGTGCAGGAATGGCGAGTGCTGGGATGGGCGATGTTTTATCTGGTATCATAGGCGGTTTAATTGCCCAAGGGATGGAAGCATTTGCTGCAACAAACCTAGCCGTGTATATTCATGGTTTAGCTGCCGAGCAGGCCGCCCATGATGGCGAAAAAGGTATGTTGGCCGGGGATTTATTCGAACATATTCGAGGTATTTTAGGGTGACGACAGGTCATATGAAATTCGATTTGGCTGATGAGCCAGCAACAGTTGCCATGGGTAATAAAATTGCCAATGTTATTCGTCAAGGTGCGGTACTATTTTTACACGGTGATTTAGGCGCAGGTAAAACCACGCTCACTCGCGGGATCGTGCAAAGCCTTGGTCATTCAGGTAAGGTAAAAAGTCCAACTTATACCTTAGTTGAACCTTATGAACTGGATGATGTCTCAATATATCATTTTGATTTATATCGATTAGGTTCGCCTGAAGAGCTCGAATACATGGGGATCCGGGATTACTTTGCAAGTAATGCTATCTGTGTTGTTGAGTGGCCTGAAAAAGGTGAAGGCTTTATTCCAAACCCAGATATAGACGTCACAATGCAGTATGCTGGTGATGGCCGTCAAATTACACTTGAGGCCAAGTCTAGCCGCGGCGAGGCACTATTAAAACAATTACAAGATTATGCGTAATCAGCCGACTATTAGTTATATTTTCATTTTTATCTGCATGCTCTTAACGAGCATGCAGAGCATCGCCCAAAACGCCATCGAAAGTGTGCGTGTTTGGCCCTCCCCAGAAAGCACTCGTATTGTTTTTGATATGAGCGATAAGCCGGATTACAGCTATTTTGTGCTGAAAAATCCACTGCGCTTGGTGATCGACCTTGAAAACACCAAGCAACAAAAAGACTTTCCGAGTGTTCCTGACGAACATCGAGTTGTAAACAAGGTGCGCCACAGCAAACCGAAGAACAGCAATTCTGCACGGATTGTTGTGGAGCTAAGTCGCAGTGCTACGCCAAAAATCTTTGCGTTAGCACCAACCGGTCCGTATAAAAACCGCTTAGTCGTTGATTTGTATGGTAAGCAGATGAGTGCTTATGACGATACAAAAACTGCCACACCACGAAAAACACTGGCGCAAGACAGAGATATTGTCATCGCCATCGATGCCGGTCATGGCGGTGAAGATCCAGGTTCTATTGGACCTTCAGGTACTTATGAAAAGCTTGTAACCATTCAAATTGCGAAGCGTTTAGCACGCTTAGTAGATAGCCAGCCGGGGATGAGCGCAAAGCTTATTCGTACTGGCGATTATTACCTCAAGTTGAATACGAGAACTGCAAGAGCGCGCGAAAGAAAAGCGGATTTCTTTGTATCTATTCACGCAGATGCCTTCACCAGCCCTCAACCACGCGGAGCGTCGGTCTGGGTGTTATCACTACGCAGAGCTAATTCTGAAATAGGTAAGTGGCTAGAAGACAAAGAAAAACACTCACAATTATTGGGAGGGGCTGCCGATTTAATTAAAGATACGGCCAACGAAAAATATTTAGCCAAAGCGTTACTTGATATGTCGATGGAACATTCGATGAAAACCGGGTTTCAGGTCGCAGAAGAAGTCGTCAAAGAGCTGAAAAAAGTGGCAAAAATGCACAAAAGCAGACCGCAAGCTGCAAACTTTGGGGTACTAAAATCACCAGATATACCTTCGATTCTGGTGGAAACCGGGTTTATTTCAAACCCCAAAGAAGAAAAGCTATTAATGTCTCCGCATTATCAAGAGCGTTTAGCTCGGGCTATTTTTAGTTCGATAAAAGGCTATTATGAGAAAAATCCACCGGATAATTCGCTCTTTGCGCGTATGCAATCCAATAAGCCAGTGACGCATAAAGTAAAAAGTGGTGAATCATTGAGTGTGCTGGCTAGCCGTTATGGCATTACGGTCAGTGAATTGAAAAAAGCAAATAACCTGAAAAACAATACCTTGTTTATTGGGCAAGTCTTAACTATTCCAAAAGCGTAAATGATGACGATAGAAATACTTCCAGCTCGGTTGGCCAACCAAATCGCTGCCGGTGAGGTAGTGGAGCGGCCAGCATCCGTCGTGAAAGAGCTGGTGGAAAACAGTATTGATGCTGGTGCGACGCGCATTCAAATAGACATTGAGCGTGGAGGACACAAGCTTATTCGGATCCGTGATAACGGTATCGGTATTGTTAAAGACGAGCTGATGTTGGCATTGTCTCGCCACGCGACAAGTAAACTGAAAAGTTTAGATGATCTGGAGTGTATTGCTTCGCTTGGCTTTCGAGGTGAGGCGCTGGCATCCATCAGTTCAGTATCGCGACTGACTCTGAGCTCTAAACCTCAAGCACAAGAGACAGCTTGGCAGGCTTTCGCCGAAGGGCGAGATATGGCTGTGCAGGTTCAACCTACCGCGCACCCAGACGGCACCACGATTGAAGTCAAAGATCTGTTTTTCAACACGCCTGCACGAAGAAAGTTTTTACGCACCGAAAAAACCGAGTTTAGCCATATCGATGAGCTGGTTAAGCGTATTGCATTGAGTCGTTTTGATGTTGCCATCACGCTCACTCATAACCAAAAGGTGGTTCGCCAATATCGCCCACGCACTATTGAAAAAGGTGTTGAGCGAGTTGCGCAAGTTGGTGGTAAAGCATTCTTACAGCAAGCAAGCTTTATCGACTCAGGTCATGAGGGACTAAGATTATTCGGTTGGGTGTTACCTGCGGGGGTGAACAACGGCACACAATATACCTACGTAAACGGTCGTATGATGCGAGATAAGCTCATCTTACATGCGATTCGCCAAGCATTTGATGAATCAATCGGGCATGAAGAGCTTCCCGGTTTTGTCATATATCTTGAGTTAGATCCGAGACAAGTTGACGTTAATGTCCATCCCGCGAAACACGAAGTTCGCTTCCATCAAGCGCGCTTGGTTCACGACTTTATCGTACAAGCAATAAAGCAGGTCGCGACGGAGCAAATTGATTTACCTTGTGCAAGCGAGACCGAGACTCAAGCACCTGATATCGCATCGCCATTATTTACGCCCCAAGAACAGGTAGATGAAACCTATCATCAAAGTTACCGTTCAACCTTACAGCCCGAAACGCAAGCACAGACCTATTCGGCTCCAAGTGCCTTCGGCGAGCGCTCAGAGGCATCAAGAGCAGCTTCAAGTAGTGGCCGAAGTAATTATGGCGGTGCAACAGGTGGTGGCAAAAAGCAGGTGAATGTAAACCAGCTCTATCAAGGACTATCACATCAACAGATGCAGCACTTCGATCAAATTGAAGAAGCTGCATTACCGTCAAATGAAGTAAGTAGCGTCCCGATATCCGCTAGTAAATCTAGCTGGATGCTGTTACCACAAGGTAAAGTCATACTTGAGCAAGACAATCATTTGTTGTTTGGTGATTGTAGGCAGGGGCTGTTGCCATATTGGCAAATGCAAATTGAGCAAGATGGCACATTGCAAGGCAAAGCGTTGTTGTTACCCGTGCGCATCAAGTTAGATAAAGCCGCACTGGAAGCATTGCAGCAGCGTGAAACTTGGTTGGCAATTTTAGGGTTTATGATTGAAATTTTTGATGGTCATATTTTAGTTAAAAAGTTGCCAGTGTCGCTCTATAGCATAGATGTTGGTGAAATTTCTAAGCAGATGATGGAACCAAGCTCAGATGCTGAACTCCAAGATTGGTTACAGTGGCTAGAAGTCTCAACACCCAGTAGCTATTTCGATAGCCAGCATTTTGATTTAGTTAAAGAAAAATTACTTTCAAAAGCCTCATGTTTGGCTCGTATTCATAAAAGTGCGGTTACAATTGATGCCCAGAAGTTGGTCAGTTTTTTAAGTTCGCAGTAATTCGTGCCTAAGTAGGTATTAATTACCATGTACTATCAGCTATAATACGAGATTAGTGCAGTTTATTAGTAGGTTAGATGTGAACAAGTTACCTGTCATTACCCTAATGGGACCGACAGCAGCGGGCAAAACCGCATTGGCCATAGAGTTATGCCAAGCGTTAAATACCGAAATCATCAGTGTAGACTCGGCGTTAGTGTACAAAGGGATGGATATCGGTACGGCAAAGCCGAGCGCACAAGAGCAAGCACAGGCACCACATCACCTAATTGATATTATTGATCCAGCACAAAGCTATTCGGTTGCTGAGTTTCGTGCTGATGCTATTAAACTAATTGACGATTTTCATCAGCGTGGCAAGGTGCCAATTTTAGTGGGTGGCACGATGATGTACTTTAAAGGCTTGATTGAAGGCCTGTCGCCATTACCAGAGGCTGATGCTGAAATCAGAGCGGTATTGGAGCGCGAAGCCGAACAAAAGGGTTGGCCTGCGCTGCATCAACAGTTAAAAGAGATTGACTCAGAAGCTGCGGCTAAAATCAGCGAAAACGATTCGCAACGTATCAACCGTGCTTTGGAAGTTTATCGCATTAGTGGTAAAACGATGACTCAATTGCAGCAAAGCAAACAGGATGCATTGCCGTATCAATTTCATCAATTTGCGATTGCACCAAGTGACCGAAAAGTCTTACATGAACGTATAGAGAAAAGATTTGAAATAATGTTGGATGAAGGCTTTAAAAATGAAGTTTTGGCCTTATATCAACGTAAAGATTTACACCCTGATTTGCCTTCTATTCGCTGTGTCGGATATCGGCAAATGTGGGAGTATTTAGCTGGCGAGTGCGATTATAACGAAATGGTTTTCAAAGGCGTCGCAGCGACCAGACAACTGGCGAAGCGGCAATTAACTTGGCTGAGGGGGTGGCAAGATGTGACTTGGCTTGACACCGATAGTCAAGAAAACTTGCAACGTGTTCTAACTTCGCTAAGCTAATAGTAGTTGTTAAATCAGCGTGTTCTGATTAAATCAACGACCTGACATAATAACACCTAAAACGAAGGATAAGAAAATGGCAAAAGGCCAATCTTTACAAGACCCATTTTTGAATGTCTTGCGTCGTGAGCGCATTCCTGTCTCAATTTTTTTAGTGAATGGCATTAAATTACAGGGCAAGATCCAGTCATTTGACCAATTTGTGATTTTGCTTGAAAACACAGTAAACCAAATGGTTTACAAACACGCCATCTCCACTGTGGTTCCAGCTCGTGCGGTTAACTTCCAAAATGCAACCGGAAGTGAAGCGGGCGACCAAGGTGAAGAAGGTAATTATTAATTCTTATTAGTAGGAGCTTAATGCTTGTTTGACCGTTATGAAGCCGGCGAACAGGCAGTCTTGGTTCATATAGAATTTCCTCACGAAGGAGATCGCGAAGATCTACGTGAATTGGAAATGCTAGTTTCTTCTGCTGGTGTTAGTAGTGTGGCGGTTGTGCAAGGCAGCCGTCAAACACCACATGCAAAGTTGTTTGTCGGAACGGGTAAAGCTGAAGAAATTGCCGAGATTGTCAACATCCACAACGCAGATGTCATCATATTTAACCACCAACTCAGTCCCTCACAAGAGCGCAATTTAGAACGCGTTTGTAAGTGCCGAGTGTTAGATAGGACAACGCTGATCTTAGATATTTTCGCGCAAAGAGCCCGTACCCACGAAGGTAAATTGCAGGTTGAGCTTGCTCAGCTAAGGCATATCTCTACGCGCTTAATTCGAGGATGGACGCACTTAGAAAGGCAAAAAGGGGGGATCGGCTTACGTGGTCCTGGTGAAACCCAATTAGAAACCGATAGACGGTTACTAAGAGAGCGAATTAAGAGTATTCGTAAACGATTAGACAAGGTAGCCGTTGTGCGTGAGCAAGGGCGTCGAGCGCGTAGTCGTAACGAGATCCCAACTGTTTCTCTGGTAGGCTACACCAATGCGGGTAAATCGACGCTGTTTAACAAAATTACGGATGCGGATGTATATGCTGCGGACCAATTGTTCGCAACGCTTGATCCTACGCTAAGAAAGATCGAAATCGATGATGTTGGCCCCGTTATCTTAGCAGATACAGTAGGTTTTATTCGTCATTTACCTCATGACTTGGTAGCAGCATTTAAGGCGACTTTAACAGAGACTCGTGAGGCGGATTTACAGCTTCATGTCATCGATGTTGCAGATCCGAGAAGAAAAGAAAATATAGAACAGGTACAATTGGTTCTAGAGGAAATTGAAGCCAATGACATTCCTCAACTTTTAGTCTACAACAAAATTGATCTAATGGACGAAGTTGCGCCTAGAATAGATAGGGACGATGAAGGAAAACCGATCAGAGTGTGGTTAAGTGCCCACTCTGGAGAAGGGATTTCGTTGTTATTCGACGCCGTTAAAGAGTTGTTGGCAAAAACCGTTTTCACAGCTGAGCTTGCCGTACCTCCTGCGCTTGGGCGCTTACGAGGTGCACTATTTGAGCTTAATGCCGTGGATGAAAAAGGCTACGACGAGCAAGGCAACTGGCTTGTTTCGGTAAGAATGCCAAAAATCGAATGGGAAAAGCTCAATAAGGAATTCGGGCGAAATCTCAATGATTTGGTTGTTGGTAGTTAAAAATCGTCAATTTCGAGCGTATTTTTATATGAGAGTCGCTCGAATTTTGTTAGATTTAACCTAATTCATTTAAATAACAATGGAGTATAGCTATGGCCTGGAACGAACCGGGTAATAATGGCAATGATAACGATCCGTGGAAAAACCGCGGGGGGCGGGATCAAGGCCCACCTGATCTAGATGAAGTATTCCGTAAATTTGGTAATAAATTCGGCGGTATTTTCGGCGGTAAGCCGGGGAAAGGTGGTAATGGCGGATTAGGCGGTGCTGGTTTCGTCTTTATACTTATTATCGCAGCCATCGTATGGGCACTAAGTGGTATTTACACGGTAAAAGAAGCTGAGCGCGGTATCGTGTTGCAATTTGGTAAATTTGACCGTATTGCTGAGCCGGGTCTGCGCTGGAAAGCCACGTTCATCGAGCGTGTTATTCCTGTAGATATTGAAGCGGTGCGTTCATTGTCGGCTTCAGGCTTTATGCTTACGGAAGACGAAAACGTCGTGAGTGTTGAGTTTGAAGTGCAATATCGTGTTGTAGATCCAACGCTTTATCGTTTCAGTGTGACCGATGCTGATCACAGCTTACAACAAGCGCTAGACAGTGCTCTACGTTACGTTGTGGGCCATTCTCGCATGGACCAAGTGTTAACTACGGGTCGTGAAGTGGTTCGTCAGCGCACTTGGGAAGAGCTAAACAGTATTATCGAACCATACAATCTTGGTTTGATTGTTACAGACGTTAACTTTAAGGACTCGCGTCCTCCTTCAGAAGTAAAAGACGCATTTGATGATGCGATTGCTGCACAAGAAGATGAAGAGCGTTTCATTCGTGAAGCAGAAGCTTATGCGAAAGAAATTGAACCGCGTGCGCGTGGTCAAGTGACTCGTATGACGCAAGAAGCAGAAGCTTATCGCGAGCGTATAATCCTTGAATCTCGAGGTGAAGTGGAGCGCTTTGAAAAGTTACTACCAGAATACCAAGCTGCGAAAGAAGTAACGCGTAAACGCTTATATATTGATACAATGGAGCAAGTTTTGGGCCGTAGCTCAAAGGTATTGGTTGATGTTGAAGGTGGTAATAACATGCTGTATCTACCACTTGATAAGATTATGCAATCCCATAACAACGCTTCGTCACCAGTACGTTTGCCAAATCAGAGCGATATTGAGCAGCTTCGTAGAACGATTGAAGGTACTCAACAGCAAAATAGCTCTGTCAATTCAGGCGGTGATAGATTTAATCGCGACAGATTTGGTAACGGGAGATAATCAATATGAAGAATTTTAGTCTACTTCTATTAGTCACTGCCGTGATCATGTCGTTCTCTGGTATCTTTGTAGTAAACGAAGGTCAAAGAGCAATTGTACTGCTATTTAGCAAGGTACAAAAAGACGCGAATGGCGATGCTCTGGTGTATGAACCTGGCCTTCACCTGAAAGTGCCTTTCTTTAGCCAAGTACGTAAATTAGATGCACGGATCCAAACACTTGATGGTCAACCTGATCGCTTTGTAACGAGCGAGAAGAAAGACTTGATCGTGGATTCTTACGTTAAGTGGCGCGTGAATGATTTTAGTGCTTATTACCTACGTGCGCGTGGTGATAAACAGTATGCTGAAACGCTACTTAAGCAAAAGGTGAACAACGGTCTAAGAACAAACTTCGGTTCGCGTACTATTAAAGAAATAGTATCTGGTGAACGTAGCGAGCTAATGGAAGAAGCGTTAGTTCAAGCGTCTGAAAGTGCAACTGAGCTTGGGATTGAAGTACTTGATGTCCGTGTTAAGCAAATTAACCTACCTAACGAAGTAAGTAACTCGATCTACCAGCGTATGCGTGCGGAGCGTCAAGCTGTGGCGAAAGAGCACCGCTCTGAGGGTCAAGAGAAGGCGGAGACCATCCGTGCTAATGTTGATCGTCGAGTGACAGTAATGCTTGCAGATGCTGAGCGTAATGCTCGCGCGGTTCGCGGTCAAGGTGATGCAACGGCGGCAAACATTTACGCTAAAGCATATAATAAAGACCCTGAGTTTTTCGGGTTTGTTCGTTCGCTTGAAGCATATAAAAATACCTTTAAAGATAAGAATGACGTTATGGTGTTATCACCGGATAGCAAGTTCTTTGATTATATGAAGGATGCAAAAGCTCAATAAGATGATGCTTTTGAGATGATTGTAAAACCCCGCCAGCCAGCGGGGTTTTTTATTGGCGCGATATGGCCACAACGTTAGACTATGAAATCCCACGAGTAGCCGCGATCTTTCATGCCGCAAAAAACACACCGTAGCAGCGACTTTATGTCGCGAAGAAATACACTGTAACAGAGCCTTTATGCCGCGAAAAAACACATTGTAGCAGCGACTTTATATCGCGAAAAAATACATCGTAGCAGCGACTTTATGTCGCGAAGAAACACATTGTAGCTACGACTTTATATCGCGAAAAAATACATCGTAGCAGCGACTTTATGTCGCGAAGAAACACATTGTAGCTACGACTTTATATCGCGAAAAAATACATCGTAGCAGCGACTTTATGTCGCGAAAAAGCACACCGTGGCAGCGACTTTATGTCGCGAAAAAATACATCGTAGCAGCGACTTTATATCGCGAAGAAACACACCGTAGCAGCGACTTTATATCGCGAAGAAACACACCGTAGCTACGACTTTATATCGTGAAGAAACACATTGTAGCTACGACTTTATATCGCGAAGAAACACATCGTAGCAGCGGATTTTATGTAGCGAAGAAACACACCGTAGCAGCGGATTTTATGTAGCGGAAAAACACATCGTAGCAGCGACTTTATGTCGCGACCAACAATAAAAAAGCGGCCAATAGGCCGCAGTTAGGAAGTGAATTGGTACTAGCCTATTAAAATTACAAAACCTTAAAACACGTACTTCACTGAAAGTTGCAGTCTATCTAAATCACCTTCGAGGCCACTTTCTGTTTCCCGAGTACCCATCTTATATTCAGCACCAAAGGTAAGTTTTTTCACGGGTGAATAAAGTAGGTTTGCGCTGTAACTCATACTTGATTTTGTCGGATCGCCAGTTACCGCCAGCAAATCGCTTTCGTTATCAGCATTAAAGAATGAGTATAAGAATGTTGAGCGGAACTGATCATTCCAGCTATGTTGGTAAGCAATAAAGCCCGACGTCGAGTCAATTGCATGTAACGAGTTACCGTCGTATACCGCACCATTAGCAACGTTCAGTCCTACATAACGACCAAGCCCTTGGCCTTGGGTCAGCATAAACTTCAAGTTATTGTTGCCAAAATTAACACGACCAGATGCACTGACCCCAAATGAGCTTTCAGACTCATCAGCTCCACCGACTTTATAGGTTATTTGGCGCGCAAGTGCCGCTACCGCAATATGACCCCAATCTGCATTGTGTGTGTAACGTGCAGTGAAATCAGGCATGCTAGCGTCATCAGTGACGACACGGCCACTATCTGCAGTGGTAACCGTGCTTTCTGGGTTTTCAATAGAGAAAGACCAGTTTCCCGTGGTGTATTTAGCCATGGCTTGGCGTACGAAAACAGTGCCTTCAGCTGGGCCAACGAAATCTAAAGTCTCTGGTAGCGCGCTAACATTTTGGAAGTTTGACCAAGCTTGACCGAACAAGAAGCCTTTGTAGCTCACAAAGGCTTGGCGAATACGAGGTGAGTAGGAGTTACTCACACGCTCATTGCCTCCAGATGTAGAAATAAAGTCTAGCTCGATTTTAGTCTTGATACTGCTGCCATCATCAAGCTTAGTATCGGTCCCGAAGCTAAAGCGAGATTGGCGAGCGTGCATATCAAACACAGCATCGCTATCTGAGTTAACCCCGACAGGAGTCGTACCAGGAACGTAAAAGTCTCGGCCGATATTTTGCGCACCCAGCGCGCCGTCAGAAAAGTCACTCCAAATGGCATCTAGCTTGATATAACCACCATAGTTAACTTTAGTATCGCCAATCTCAGCCGCAGTGGCAGGGAGAGCGCAGAGGCTACTGATAGCAACTGCGAGCAGTTTTTTATTAATGTTATTCGTTGTCATAATCCAGTTCCTCAATAGCTGTGCTTTGCAGTTGGCAGCAGCCGATATTCATATTAATCATCACTAACTGTTGTTTAAGGTTGGTTTTTACTCAATTACCTATTGGTCTATTAGACTAAGGTGGCATACAGTAAATGAGCGGAGGATAAGGCGATCATAACGTTTGAATTAGGTACAGTCGGTAAGTTGTATGAAACTTTTACGTTTGCAGCTGTTCTACAACTAAGGTCTAATACTTAAACACCCAAGGCTGGGTGATCCTTAGGAAAAGCGTGTCTAGCAGACCTAGACCTCTAAATATAATGGAGATGACTATGTCACAGAGCATTTATCCAGTTCCTGAAAAAATCAAGAACGCAGCATTAATCAACGACGAGCAATATCAAGAACTATATCAAAAGTCGATTGATGACCCCGCAGAGTTTTGGAAAGAGCACGGTCAACGTTTAGATTGGTTCAAACCTTATAGTAAAGTTAAAAATACCTCATTTGATAAAGGCCATATCAATATTAAATGGTATGAAGACGGCGTACTAAATGCCTCTTATAACTGTATCGATAGACACCTCGAAAAGCGCGCCGATAAAGTTGCGTTGATTTGGGAAGGTGATAACCCAGAACAAACAGAAAATATTACCTACCAACAACTGCATGATGAAGTCGCAAAGCTTGCCAATGGTCTTAAGAGTCTGGGCGTTACAAAGGGTGACCGCGTGGCAATCTACATGCCGATGACTCCACAAGCAATTTATGCCATGCAGGCCTGTGCAAGAATTGGTGCTATCCATTCCGTTGTGTTTGGGGGCTTTTCACCTTCTGCGATTGCAGACCGTATTAAAGATTCTGGCGCCAAAGTGGTCATCACCTCAGATGAAGGTCGTCGCGGTGGTAATTGTGTGCCGCTTAAGGCTAATGTTGATGAAGCGGTAGCACAAGTTGGCGTCACCACTATTGAGCATGTGATTGTACATCAATTAACAGGTGGCGATGTTGAATGGAATGCTCACGATGTATGGTGGCATGAATTAGTTGCTGATAAGCCAGCCGAATGTGAACCTGAAATGATGAATGCGGAAGATCCGCTCTTTATTCTTTATACCTCGGGCTCTACCGGTCAGCCGAAAGGGGTAGTGCATACTACGGGTGGATATCTAGTGTATGCATCAATGACCCATGAGTATGTATTCGACCTTCAAGAAGATGATATTTACTGGTGTAGCGCGGATGTGGGCTGGATCACAGGTCATAGTTATATTGCTTATGGTCCACTGGTGAATGGTTGTACTCAAGTTGTATTCGAAGGCGTGCCGACCTATCCGACGTCTGGTCGCATGGGTGAAATCGTTGATAAACATGGCGTTACTATTCTCTATACTGCGCCTACCGCGATCCGTGCTTTGATGGCGAAAGGGGACGAGCCGACAGCAAGTTCTAAGCGTGATAGTTTACGTATTTTGGGTTCAGTCGGTGAGCCAATTAATCCAGAGGCTTGGTCTTGGTATTATGAGCAAATTGGTAATAGTGACTGTCCTATCGTAGATACTTGGTGGCAAACTGAAACGGGCGGCATCATGATCACGCCACTACCTGGCGCGACTGCACTTAAGCCGGGTTCTGCGACCCGTCCATTCTTTGGTATTGCTCCTGCACTATTTGACGCGGAAGGCAATACGCTGACAGGCGCGACTGAAGGAAATCTGGTGATTTTGGATAGTTGGCCTTCACAAGCCCGTACGGTTTATGGCGACCATGAGCGTTTTGAACAAACGTACTTCTCGGCTTATCCGGGCGTTTATTTTACGGGCGATGGTTGTCGCCGTGATGAAGACGGTTACTACTGGATCACCGGTCGCGTGGATGATGTACTTAACGTTTCAGGTCACCGCCTCGGTACTGCTGAAATCGAAAGTGCGTTAGTCGCTCACGAAGCGGTTGCTGAGGCGGCTGTGGTAGGCTATCCACACGACATTAAAGGTCAAGGGATCTATGTCTATATAACGCCAAATGAAGGGGTAACGGTATCTGACGAGTTAACTAAAGAGGTGAGAAATTGGGTGCGTAAAGAGCTAAGCCCAATTGCAACCCCTGACATGATCCAATGGTCTCCAGGTTTACCTAAAACCCGTTCTGGTAAAATCATGCGCCGTATTTTGCGTAAGATTGCAGCCAACGAGTATCAACAGTTAGGGGATACTTCTACACTTGCCGATCCAAGTGTGGTTGATGAATTAATCGAGAATAGATTGAATCGTTAACTGAATAACTTGAATTGCGACCTAATATAAACATACTATAACGGCTGTTATCTTTACGATAACAGCCGATTTTTTAGGAGCATAGCATGTATCAGTTTTTAATCGCGGATGATCATCCTCTATTTCGAGAGGCGCTTAAGGGGGCTCTAAAAGCGCAGTTTGAAGGACTAGAGGTATTCGAATCTGAAAACTTTGACACTACGCTCTCGGTCTTACAACAACAAGAAGAACTAGACCTACTCCTGCTCGATTTACATATGCCGGGCAATGGTGATTTATATGGACTAATTCGGATCCGTGAGGATCACCCAAGTCTTCCAGTTGTTGTGGTTTCGGGAAGCGAAGACCTTTCTATCATTTCTAAAGTGATGGGATACGGCGCGATGGGTTTTATCCCAAAAGCGGCGTCAGTAGAACAAATTACCGAAGCCATAGAGCAAGTGCTCGAAGGTGACACGTGGTTGCCTGAAGGCATGAAAGACAAAGTGGCTGAACTTGAAGGGGAGGACAAAGAGCTTGCCCAACAAGTGGCCTCGCTCACGCCGCAGCAATATAAAGTGCTACAATATTTACACGAAGGCTTGCTGAATAAGCAAATTGCCTACGAGCTAAATATTTCAGAGGCAACGGTGAAAGCACATATCACCGCTATCTTCAGAAAGTTGGGTGTCTATAATCGTACTCAAGCCGTATTGATTGCTTCAAAACTACAACTAGAACCTATCGAAGCGAGTGACTAATTTCGCATCATTGCTTGCAAGGTGCTTACCTTGCAAGCAATGATGCTTTAGCTTAACTCTTTAAACGCCTGACTTAGTCCCTCTATTGTTAGCGGATACATTCTGTCTTGCATTAATTGATTTATTAGCTCTATCGAATGGTAATAAGACCAATAGCTTTGCGGCTGAGGGTTAAGCCAAGCCACCTTACTAAAGTGATTGGTTAAACGATTCAGCCAAGTAGCACCTGCTTCTTGATTCCAATGCTCTACGCTACCTCCGGGATAGGTGATTTCATAGGGGCCCATTGTCGCGTCACCAACAAATATTAGTCGATAGTCTGAACCGTAACGGTTAATTAGCTGATAAGTATCAAGCAATTCGCTGTCACGACGGTCATTATCGTGCCAAACATGTTCGTACACACAATTATGAAAGTAAAAAAACTCAAGGTGCTTAAACTCACTGTGTGCGGCACTGAAGAGTTGTTCACAAAGCTGGATATGGTCATCCATAGAGCCGCCAATATCAAACAGCATCAATACCTTCACTGAGTTATGTCGCTCAGGAGCCATTTTCACATCCAGCATGCCGCCTTGTCTTGCGGTAGCGCGAATGGTTTCATTAAGATCGAGCTGAACGCTTGCTCCACTGCGCGCAAATTTACGCAATTGCTTGAGTGCAAGCTTAATATTGCGGCTGCTGATGTCGGTATTACTGTCAAGATTGCGATACTGCCGTTTATCCCAGACTTTTACTGCTCTGCGATGGCGATTTCCATCTTGGCCAATGCGGATCCCTTCAGGATTATAGCCGTAAGCGCCAAAAGGCGAAGTGCCTCCTGTACCAACCCATTTATTGCCGCCTGCGTGACGTTTTTGTTGCTCAGCCAAGCGTGCTTTCAACGTTTCAAGGAGCTTATCGAGTCCACCCATGGCGTTAAGTTTGGCTTTTTCTTCTTCAGACAGCGACTTCTCAAACTCTTTACGCAACCAATCCTCAGGCAATTGCTGCTGTTGAAGTTGTGAGAAGAGATCAATTGACTCTATTCCCTCAAAGTAATCAGCAAACGCACGGTCGAATTTATCAAACAAGGTTTCATCTTTCACGAAGATGGTTTTTGCCAAAAAGTAAAAGCCGTCCAGATCGGCAAAGCAAACTTCTTTATCCAGCGCCTCTAAACAGTCTAGTAATTCGCGCAGGCTCGCTTTGATACCGTAACGTCTAAGCGTGAGTACAAAATCGATGAGCATGATCAGCGGCGGCTCATAAAGGCAAGTTTCTCAACCAAAGAAACATCTTGCTCGTTTTTAAGTAGCGCACCAAATAACGGCATTAGGCCACCTTGGTTAGATTTGTCATGCAACGCGTCAGGGGAAATATCTTCCGCTAATAATAGTTTTAGCCAGTCGAGTAATTCACTCGTGCTTGGCTTTTTCTTTAGGTTTGGTGTGTCGCGTAATTGGAAAAAGCTTTCGAGTGCTCGTTGTACTAAATTTGCTTTAATATGTGGAAAATGCACGTCTACAATCTGCTGCATCTCTTCTTTGCTCGGAAAGTCGATGTAGTGGAAAAAGCAGCGGCGTAAAAAGGCATCTGGTAGCTCTTTTTCATTGTTTGAAGTGATAATAACGATGGGGCGCACCTTTGCCTTTATTTGCTCGTTAGTTTCGTAGACATGAAACTCCATTTTATCGAGTTCTAACAGCAGATCATTGGGGAATTCAATATCGGCTTTGTCGATTTCATCAATCAGCAGAACGGGGCGCTTTGTGGCGGTAAATGCCTGCCACAGCTTACCTTTGATGATGTAATTGCCAACGTCATTAACGCGAGGATCGCCAAGTTGACTGTCGCGTAAACGCGAGACCGCATCGTATTCGTACAGGCCTTGCTGGGCTTTGGTTGTTGACTTTATATGCCATTGAATTAGTTCGGTATCTAAACTTTTTGCCAATTCTTCGGCGAGTAAGGTCTTGCCAGTACCAGGTTCACCTTTAATGAGGAGTGGTTTTTCTAAAACGATGGCCGCATTCACGGCCTGTTGTAGAGCAGAGGTAGCAATATATTGATCAGTACCTTTAAACATAGTTCAACTTCTTGTGGTCAGATGAGATAGGCTCATCTTGCCACAATCAGCTTTTCGCTGCCAACCCTGCTTCGGTTTCGATTAAGGTAAAGCGAGGCACCGCTTCGCCTTCGACCATAACGTCTTCTAAAAACATTTCAAGTGGTCGAACCCAAAAGCTCATATCTCCATATAGGGTTTGATAAACCACTTGCTTCTCTTGCGTTTCACTGTGCGTTGCCAAGGCGTGCACTCGATATAATTTTCCTTTGTAGTGGCGGTAAATTCCAGGTGTGATATCCACTAATTCAAGCTCCAAAAAATAAAAGCCGTACGTGACGGGCTGAAATGTTATAATCCGTGCCATTAAGACTGAAGGTGTTTAAAGATGAATTATATTGCGCTGGACGATTATAAGAAAGCTTGGGTTTTCAAACATAAAGATCTTCCAATCGAAGAATCCGACCTGGCATTGATAAAACCAATGTCAGCGGCGCGCGCTGCGGTGCTTTGGAGCACTATGGTAAGCAACGAAAAAGATCACCCTGATTTCTTTGATAAAACTGACTGGGTTGGTAAAGCGGACTCATGGCAAGAAACCCTCAATTGGGAGCAACCGTGGGAAGCGGGAGAAGCATTTCCTGAAACTATCGAGCAATTTCTTGATTGGCAAGCTAATACTACCGTGTATTTTTGTCTCTCTCGAGATGATGTGATCGAGACCCGCTTTGACGTGTTTAAGCGATGTTGGCAGAACTTTATGTTTTTGACTGATGGTAGTTTCTTAATAGGAAAAAAACGCAGTTCGGTAGTACAATTTATGGCTGAGGGGCAAGCAAAATTAGGAACCAAGCCGTAAGCAAGTACAACTGAGCAGTTTGCTTTGATTTGAAACATGGCTAGTGTATAAAGGATGTACACCAGTCTACTAAAGTAGATTGCATTGACGGGAGGCGTTTTGGAGCAACAGCAAAATACAATCTGGTATGACGAAGCATCTCGCCTTGTATTTGCCGAGCTTGTAAACGTATTTTATGCCAGAGAGTTGCCGAAACTTGCTGAACTCTCAGATCATACTCGCCTTCAGCGTTTGTTAAACAGCCTGCCGTATTATGTTGAGCGCGCGGCCACACATATTATTCATGGTGATGTCCCGCTTGAGCTAGATAGTTTCAATGGATGTTGGTTAGCAAAGCAAAAATCACAGCCTAAATGTGATGACGCTGCCAACGCAGCATTTTTTACTACTAAGGTGAAAGTGGGGCTGGTGGTTCCCGTGCTATATGCAGACTCGACGGGGACAACCGTGAGGCTCGACAGTGTTGACCAAGTGGGTGAGGCTGACAAATTGCACTGCAACCAATTTGGCTGGTTTAGTGTTAGTGGCAATAGCTTACAAGCAAGTGATGAAGCGCGTGTACAACTGCTAAAACCGACGAAAGCGTTAATGACAGCTGCCTGTTGTGGCCATTCTTGGCACTTTGGCAAGGCGGTAGTACCACGAAGGCTGACGCTAAGGGAAATGCTACTTGCCAGTGCAATTAATTGGCCACAAGTACAAAAAACAAAAACGAGTCAACGATCCTAATCGACTCAAAAAACAGAAGTTTGGATTAAGCAATGCGATTTTTTCAGTTAGCGCTGTTGGTTTTAGCGCTATTTATTCAGTACAGACTTTGGTTCGGCCACAACGGCGTGGAGGACTACACTCGGATAAAATCCGTGGTTAAATCGCACCAAGAAACCAATGCCAACCTCAGTAAACGAAATAAACTATTAAAAGCGGATATCGAAGATTTAAAACTCGGCCTTGAAGGTGTTGAGGAGCGCGCTCGTCATGAGCTTGGCATGATTAAGCCTGGCGAAACTTTTATCCGTGTATTACCGAAAGTACCTCATGAAAAGAAACGATAAACTTGCAGTCGTCATCCCCGCAGCTGGGGTTGGCAGTCGTATGCAGGCGCAGATGCCTAAACAATATATTCCACTATTAGGTAAACCGATCTTAGTACATACACTGGAAAAACTAGCCGGACTTGAGTGCGTCAATCAATTTATGGTTGCCGTTTCCAAAGAAGATGGATATTTTTCATCGGCGTTACTACCTGATAGCCGTTTTAGCTACTGTGAAGGTGGACAAGAACGTGCCGACTCCGTTTTATTGGCGCTAAAAGCGTTAGCACCAAGTTGCCCTGACTGGGTGTTAGTTCATGATGCGGCTCGACCTTTAGTTGCGCTGGACGATATTCATCAGCTGATTTCACAATGTATAAATCAACAGCAAGGTGGCATACTGGCTGCCAAGGTTAAAGATACCATCAAACGCGGTGCGGAGTTGGTACAGGAGACCGTACCTAGAGCGTCGTTATGGCAGGCTTTTACGCCTCAAATGTTTAGGTATGAAGAGTTATTGGCTGCGCTGGAGCTTGGACTTTCTCAAGGTGCAAATATCACAGATGAAGCATCAGCGATGGAATTACAAAATCAGCCAGTCCAACTCATTGCCGCGCGTACAGATAACATTAAGATCACAACGCCGGAGGATTTACCTCTGGCGGAGTTTATAATTCAACAACAAGGTAAACAGCATGATTAGAATTGGCCACGGATTTGATGTTCATAAATTTGGTGGAGCTGGCCCATTGACGATTTGTGGGGAAAAAATTCCTTACGAACAGGGGTTTATTGCTCACTCCGATGGTGATGTGGCAATTCATGCATTGTGTGATGCCTTGTTGGGAGCGCTTGCGCTGGGAGATATTGGTAAGCACTTTCCTGATACCGCGAGTGAATTTGAAAATATCGACAGTCGTATTTTATTACGCCGCGTGATGGAACAAGTGAAAGCGCTTGGCTATCAAATAGGCAATATCGATATCACGATTGTCGCGCAAGCACCAAAAATGCGACCACATA
Source organism: Pseudoalteromonas sp. XMcav11-Q (assembly GCF_040104525.1). NCBI lineage: Bacteria > Pseudomonadati > Pseudomonadota > Gammaproteobacteria > Alteromonadales > Pseudoalteromonadaceae > Pseudoalteromonas > Pseudoalteromonas sp. XMcav11-Q. The sequence continues at coordinate 45,490 of NZ_JBECOX010000003.1, read as the reverse complement.
TTGATGCGATGCGCGGTAAAATCGCAAACGACTGTGAAGCGCAGCTGGACCAAGTTAATGTTAAAGCAACCACTACTGAAAAGCTGGGTTTTGAGGGACGTAAGGAAGGGATCTCAAGCCATGCTGTGGTGCTATTGGTAAAAGCATGAAGACACTAAATTATCTTTACGGCAAACCGTTATCTGATGGCGATTATAAGTCACAACCAGAAGACTTTAGAGTCGAAGAAATTTTAGATATTCCTTTTACTGGCGAAGGTGAGCACGTTTGCTTGCAGATCATAAAAAAGGGAGAAAACACTGCATTTGTCGCTAAAAAGCTTGCAGAATTTGCTCAAATTTCACCGCGAGATGTCAGTTATGCAGGAATTAAAGACAGACACGGCGTATGTACGCAGTGGTTTAGTGTGCCGGTGCCAATTAAAAAGTCGGTAGATTTTAGTGCATTAAATAGTGACTCTATTTTTGTGGTGCAACAAATACGGCACAATCGAAAGTTAAAAACAGGCTGTCATAAGGGTAATCGCTTTGCCATTACCCTCAGAAACGTGACTGCTCCACTTGATATTCTGTCGCGTATTAATGCCGTACGCCAAGGGGTTCCTAATTATTTTGGAGAACAACGTTTTGGTCATGATGGCCACAACTTAGCCATGGCAGATAGGTTATTTGACGGCGAAAAGATCCGCGATAAAAAGCTCAGAGGGCTGGTGCTTTCAGCCGCCCGCTCTCATCTGTTTAACGAAGTCGTCAGTCGCCGCGTGGCAGAGCATGGTTTGGCAACGACTTGGCATCGTGAAATCTTTTTACTGAGCGGTAGTAACGCCTTTTTTGATTCAGAAATTGATTGCGAGCTCATCGAACGGTTACTGAATGGCGACATTTTGCTTTCGGCGCCATTGGTTGGCAAAGGTGAAAAGGGCTTGTTGCCGCAAGAGCGTGAATGGTTGGCTCCTTTCGCTAAATGGCACGAAGGGTTGGCTGAATTTGGGATGAAAAATGAGCGTAGAGCGCTTAGATTAATACCCGAAGCACTTAAAGTGAGTATGGCTGACAACAGTACGCTCACCCTAGAATTCAGTTTACCAAAAGGAACTTTTGCCACGGCGCTGCTCAGAGAGCTTGTTAATCATAAAGATGCCAGTAAAAAGTTTAATAAACATGAAGAGTCGATACAGCAGTGAGATACTCATTGTCTAACAAGAAAAAGAGGTGAAATATGAAGATCCTATTGAGTAATGACGATGGTGTTCACGCCAAGGGTATTGCTATCTTGTATCAAGCGTTATCACAAATCGCGGACGTAACCGTCATTGGTCCAGATAGAAACTGTAGCGGTGCGAGTAACTCGTTAACCTTATTAAACCCGCTCAGAGCGACTACGCTAGATAATGGTTTTATCTCCGTGAATGGCACGCCCACCGACTGTGTTCACCTTGGAGTGAACAAACTGATGGATGAATTGCCGGATTTAGTCGTTGCAGGGATCAACAATGGCGCTAACCTTGGCGATGATACGCTGTACTCTGGCACTGTTGCGGCGGCCACTGAAGGTCGACATGTGGGCTTGCCTGCGATTGCCGTTTCTCTTTGCTCTAAAAATGAAGCCCACTACGAAACTGCAGCGCATGTCACGGTAGAGATCATTAAAAAGCTTGCAAACCACCCGCTACCAAAAGACCAAATCATTAATATCAACGTCCCTGATATTCCATTAAGTGACTTAAAAGGGATTAAAGTCACTCGACTAGGCTCACGTCATAAAGCGGATACCATGACCGAACAAATCGACCCATGGGGCCGAAGTGTGTACTGGTATGGCACGTTAGGTCATGAAAGTGACGCTGGTGAAGGCACGGATTTTCATGCTGTAAACAATGGTTATGCCGCTATCACACCGCTCAAGGTGGATATGACGGCTTACGAGAGCTTAGATGCTGTGGCGAGCTGGTTATCTTAAGAGGCGTATGTGCTGAATAATTATCAGGGCAGTGCCAACGCGCTGGTGGAACTGCTAACACAGCAAGGCGTAGAAGATAAAATGGTACTCAATGCCATCGCTAACACGCCTAGACACTTGTTTGTCGATGAAGTGCTTAAACATAAGTCATATGAAAATACTGCACTTCCTATCGGTCAAGGGCAAACGATATCACAACCTTTTATCGTCGCAAAAATGACTGAAGTGTTAAAACAAGTGGGTGTTAAAGGGCGCATTTTGGAAGTGGGGACGGGCTCTGGTTATCAGACCGCCATACTGGCACAAGTGTTTGAACAGGTTTTTAGCATCGAGCGGATCAAGTCGCTGCAGTGGCAAGCGCGCAGAAGGCTGCATTTGCTGGATTTATACAATGTTACCATGAAACATGGTGACGGTTGGAAGGGCTGGGCTTCAAAAGCGCCCTTTGCGGGGATCATTGTTACAGCCGCTGCACAATCAGTTCCAGATGATTTGTTGACGCAACTAGAAGATGGCGGTGCCATGGTCATTCCAATTGGGATTGAAGAGCAAATACTCACGTTATTTGTTAAACAAGGTGAGCAGTTTATTCGCCATGCTCTAGCTCCCGTGCGCTTTGTGCCTTTAATCGCTGGCGAAGTCGGTTAATTTGCTGGTTTTAAAAACAACTCCATAAAATATAACTATTTTTCCAGTAGAATGTGAAAACCAAGCAAAATTAAGTTAGATTGATATGATAGTCGTTGATAGTAGCACTGGAAAATATAAGTAATGCGCAAGTCTCAGGTCATCATATCGATTTATTTAAGCGGCCTGCTTGTTGCCTGTTCGTCGAATCATACGCCTGCACCTGTAACAACTTTATACTCTGGTAAGACCACCTCGTCACATAAAATTAATATTAACGGAAGCAGTTACAAAGTAAAAAAAGGCGATACTTTATTTGCAATTGCATTTAGCGCGAACAAAGATGTAAGAACACTTGCGAAAATCAATAAAATTAAGCCTCCGTACACGATCTATCCCAATCAGATCATTCGTCTAGAATATCCCAGAAATAAAAACAAAAAGAACATAAAATACACGAAAGTAAACCGCAAGTCTCAGTCTTTAAAACAAAAAAGTAACAAAACCTCCAAAAAAGAGCTTGATAAGCCAAATCAACGAGAGTATGTTCAAAGACAAGCCACACAAAAATCTAGTAGTACCAAGGCTTTGTATAATAATAAGGTACTATGGAAATGGCCTGCTGAAGGCAAGGTGACTCGTCACTTCTCTGTTAAAGAGAATGGTTATAAGGGATTGGAGATCTCAAATAAACTGGGCACTTCAGTTAAGGCTGCTGCTGGCGGTGTAGTTGTATATGCAGGGAGTGCGTTGCGTGGGTATGGCAATTTAATCATTCTGAAACATACAGATGATTATCTAAGTGCGTATGCCCACAACGCTAAGTTACTCGTCAGAGAACAGCAAAAAGTTAAAGTTGGGGAAAAAATTGCCGAAATGGGTAGTACAGATGCTTCTAAGACGGCGCTTAGGTTTGAGATCCGTTTTAAAGGTCAAGCTGTAAACCCGGCAAAATACTTGCCATAAAGTAATGCGAGTACATCGATTGGTTCGAGTACCCTTACTTTTATTCGCTTGGGGAGAATACTTATGGCTCACACTGCAAAATTACCTACAAAATCTACTCCTGAGTTAGACAAGCTCGAAGATGATAATATTGACGAACCGAAAGACGAATTACTTGAAGACCTCGAAGACGACGAAGAAGTTTTTGCCAAAGAAGAAGTGGTTAAAAACTTAGATGCCACTCAACTCTATTTAGGTGAAATTGGATTTTCCCCACTGCTCAGTGCAGAAGAAGAAGTTTACTTTGCGCGTAAAGCGTTAAAGGGGTGTGAAGCCTCACGTAAACGGATGATAGAGAGTAACTTGAGATTAGTGGTTAAAATCGCTCGTCGTTATAACAACCGTGGTTTGGCATTACTTGACCTCATTGAAGAAGGTAACTTAGGTCTGATCCGAGCTGTAGAAAAGTTTGATCCGGAACGTGGATTTAGATTTTCTACTTATGCAACTTGGTGGATCCGTCAAACCATCGAACGCGCTATCATGAACCAAACTCGTACCATTCGTTTGCCAATTCATGTTGTCAAAGAGCTCAACGTTTACCTACGTACAGCACGTGAATTGACGCAAAAGTTGGATCATGAACCTACCGCAGAAGAAATCGCTGAATGTCTCGACAAACCTGTCGAAGAGGTCAGCAAGATGCTGCGTCTGAACGAAAAGATTACTTCGGTTGATACGCCTATTGGTGGTGAAAATGACAAAGCACTGCTCGATATAATCGCGGATGAAAAGGGCGGTGGTCCAGAAACCGAAGTGCAGAGCAACGATATTAATAAGCACATTGTTGATTGGCTTGGAGAGTTAAATCCAAAACAGCGAGAAGTGCTAGCGAGACGCTTTGGTCTGCTCGGTTATGAGCCGTCTACGCTTGAAGATGTTGGCCGCGAAATCGGGCTAACGAGAGAGCGTGTAAGGCAAATTCAAGTTGAGGCATTGAGACGCTTGAAGGATATTTTACAACACGAAGGGTTAAGTACCGACAGCCTATTCGAGCAACAGTAATACTTTAATCAGTTAATGAAAAAGCCGCAATATGCGGCTTTTTTAATTTTTGCAGTGGTATAAAACCAACCAAGATAGAAAGCGATTACAAGCTTTCTATCTTTGCTTTTTGTTCAAGTAGCTTCGTTTTTGCATCGCTAAACTCAGCTAATTTTGCTTTCTCTTTAGCAAGTACCGCTTCAGGCGCATTACTTACAAACTTTTCGTTTGCGAGTTTCTTTTCGACCTGCTCAAGACCTTTTTCTGCTTTTTCAAGCTGTTTGGCAATACGTGCAAGTTCAGCTTCTACATCAATCAGACCTGCCATTGGGATCATGATTTCAAGGTCGCCGATAAACGCAGTCGCACAAGCTGGTGCTTCGTCTTTGCTTGCAAGCAAATCTACCGTTTCCAGTTTTGCCAGAGCACTTAAGAAAGCTTGGTTTTCTTCTAGACGACGTTTGTCATCTTCGCTTGCACCAGTAAGTAACACGTTTAGCGGCTTGCTTGGACTGATGTCCATTTCACCACGAATGTTACGGATAGCAATAATAAACTGCTTCACCCACTCAAGGTCTGCCATCGCTTGCGCATCAACTTTGCTTTCGTCGAATACTGGGAACGCTTCAAGCATAATTGTCTTCGCTTCGACACCTGCGATTGGTGCTACACGTTGCCAAATTGTCTCTGTGATATAAGGCATTAGTGGGTGCATTAAACGAAGTAAGCCTTCCAATACGGTGATAAGCGTATGACGTGTACCACGTTGCTGCGCTTCATTGCCTTTAAATAGAATTGGCTTAGTTAGCTCTAGATACCAGTCACAGAATTGGTTCCATGTGAACTCATAAATGGTATTTGCCGCAAGGTCAAAACGATAGTTATCTAAGTGCTCAGAGAACACCTTAACTGTATTTTGGAATTGGCCTAAAATCCAACGATCCGCTAGAGAATACACTTTTTCGTTATCGTTGAAGCCACAGTCTTGTTCTTCTGTGTTCATCAATACATAACGGCTAGCATTCCACAGCTTGTTACAGAAGTTACGGTACCCTTCAAGACGGTTCATATCCCAGTTGATATCACGTCCCGTTGATGCCATTGCTGCAAGAGTGAAACGCAATGCATCAGTACCGTGTGCTTCAATACCATCGACAAATGTTTTGCGCGTATTCTTCTCGATTTTTGCCGCAAGCTGTGGCTGCATCATGTTGCCAGTACGTTTTGTCACTAGGCTCTCAAGATCGATACCGTCAATCATGTCTAGTGGATCTAACACGTTACCTTTTGACTTAGACATCTTATCGCCATTTTCGTCGCGAATAAGGCCAGTCACATAAACGGTCTTAAATGGAACTTGAGGTTTACCATCTTCATCTTTGATGAAGTGCATGGTCATCATGATCATGCGAGCTACCCAGAAGAAGATAATATCGAAACCAGTAACCAAGGTATCTGAAGGGTGGAATACCTTTAGATCTTCCGTGTTTTCAGGCCAACCTAACGTTGAGAAAGTCCACAGTGCAGAAGAGAACCAAGTGTCTAGTACGTCTTCATCTTGTGTCAGCGTTACACTCGCATCTAGGTTATGGTTTTGACGAACTTCTGCTTCGTCACGACCAACATATACATTACCTTCGCTGTCATACCATGCCGGGATCCTGTGGCCCCACCAAAGTTGACGGGAAATACACCAGTCTTGAACATCACGCATCCAAGAGAAGTACATGTTCTCGTATTGCTTAGGTACAAATTGAATATCGCCATCTTCTACCGCTTTTACCGCAGGCTCAGCAAGAGGAGCAACGCGAACATACCACTGATCGGTAAGTAATGGCTCGATAACTACGCCAGAGCGGTCGCCGTAAGGAACGGTTAGACTGTGATCGTCGACTTTCTCAAGTAGACCAAGCTGTTCAAATTCATCAACGATTTGCTTACGCGCATCGAAACGGTCAAGGCCGTGGAAACGCTCTGGAATTGGTGCATCCATCGCTTCAAGTGGCTTACCATCAAAAGTAAAGCACTCACCCGTATTTAGAACAGCCGCGTCTTTGTTGAACACGTTGATCATTGGCAGCTCATGGCGCTTACCAACTTCGTTATCGTTAAAGTCGTGTGCTGGCGTGATTTTTACGCAGCCCGTGCCTTTTTCCATATCTGCATGTTCATCGGCAACGATAGGAATGCGACGGTTGACGATAGGAAGTAGAATTTCTTTACCAATTAAGTCTTGGTAACGTTCATCATCCGGGTTTACTGCAACGCCAGTGTCACCAAGCATGGTTTCTGGACGAGTGGTTGCTACGATAATATAGTCCTTACCATCTTTTGTGGTTACGCCATCCGCAAGTGGATAGCGTAAATTCCACATATGGCCCTGCTTGTCTTTATTCTCAACTTCTAAATCAGAAATCGCAGTGTGTAATTTAGGATCCCAGTTAACTAGACGCTTACCACGGTAAATTAAGTCATCTTGATATAGGCGAACGAATACTTCTTTTACTGCTTCAGACAAGCCGTCATCCATCGTAAAACGTTCTCTATCCCAATCTACAGACGCGCCTAAACGGCGTAACTGTTTGGTGATTGTGCCACCTGATTGCTCTTTCCATTCCCAGATTTTATTGATGAATTCGTCACGGCCTAAATCATGGCGTGATTTACCTTCTTCAGCTGCAAGCTTACGCTCAACTACCATCTGAGTGGCGATACCTGCGTGGTCGGTACCCACTTGCCATAGTGTGTTTTTGCCTTTCATACGCTGATAGCGGATCAAAGTGTCCATGATAGTGTCTTGGAACGCGTGGCCCATGTGTAGACTACCTGTGACATTCGGCGGTGGGATCATAATCGAGTATGCGTCACCATTGCCTGATGGCTTAAAGTAGCCATTTGACTCCCAGTCTTGATACAAAGACTGTTCAATATCTTGTGGATTGTAGGTTTTATCCATTACACAGAACCCTAAAAATGCTATTTCTCAATGTCTTCAGTGGAAATTGTTGCGCCAAGTGCACGAAGTTGCTTAAAACGTTCTCGTGCGGCTTGCTTAGCGCTGGCTTCAACAGGCACAAAATCTATCACCTGTTCAAAGCGACGAATAAAGTCAGGGACGACCCGAGCCAGATTAATGAGCACGGGGCGACGAGCAGCAGGAGGCATAGTGCCAATTTCCACCGGTGCGCCGCCCTTGGGGCCTTCGCCTTGTAAGTTGTGGGGCACAAACCTGTCTGCGTCAAAACACCAAAGGTGCTCATCGAATAAATGAGCGTCGTCAGTATTATCGACGTTAACAAAGATACGGTGTCCAGCTTGATATAAGCTCGCCGCAGTTTGTGCTGCCAGATCAAAATGAGCCGGAACGCTAATCCCCGGCTCATCGTTTTGTTTTAACACGTAAAAGCGCGCTTTGATAGTCATGATAATAATACCAATTGCGAGGAGTACTGAGGTTTGCCACAGGCTCCACAGCTGCTCAATATCTGTAATCTTGTTTACCGTGATAGCGTAGACGAAGAAAATCAGTATGCGCGGCTTAGTTTAAAACTAATTATAGCGCCACTTAAATGCACATAAATAAGCCTGTATTCTGCCATATAAAGGCAATACCATCAATCAAGAACCAGGCGAAGAAGAATAAAATATGGCAAGTGGTGAGAAGTGCTTGCTGAGATGGTTTAGTTGCTTTGTAGGCTTAATTTGGCGCGGGATATAGTCGCGGGGTAAACCCGCTGCTACATCATGTCGCGGGGTAAATCCGTTGCTACATGTCGCGGGATAAACCCGCTGCTACATGTCGCGGGGTAAACCCGCTGCTACATCATGTCGCGGGATAAACCTGCTGCTACATGTCGCGGGATAAACCCGCTGCTACATCATGTCGCGGGGTAAACCCGCTGCTACGGTTTGGATTAGCCTTTTGTAGCAGCGACTTTATGTCGCGACTTATGCTTGTTAAGTATCGCGACTAGACTATTAGTCTTGCTGCGCGTCCGTGATATTGGCGCGGTTAAGTAAGTATTGCATCAGCATAGGCACAGGACGACCTGTAGCGCCTTTGTTCTTGCCGCTGCGCCATGCTGTACCTGCGATGTCTAAATGCGCCCAGTTGTACTTTTTAGTAAATTTAGACAAGAAACACGCGGCTGTAATTGTGCCAGCTGCGCGACCACCTAAGTTCGTAAAGTCTGCAAATGGGCTCTCAAGTTGTTCTTGATAATCATCCCAAAGCGGTAGTTGCCACGCTCTGTCGCCGCTTTGCTCTGACGCTTTTAGCAAATCATGGGCAAGCGGGTTATGGTTCGATAATAAACCTGTTGCATGGCTACCAAGCGCAACAATACATGCCCCCGTTAAAGTCGCAACATCAACAACGGTTTCAGGCTCGAATGCTTCAACGTAAGTTAGTGCATCGCACAGTACTAAGCGGCCTTCGGCATCTGTATTGAGTACTTCAACGGTCTGGCCCGACATAGTGGTTAAAATATCGCCCGGACGGTAAGCATCGCCTCCAGGCATATTTTCGCAGCCAGCTAAAACGCCAATCACGTTAAGTGGCAGTTGCATTTGTACGACAGCTCGCATTAAGCCAAGCACGCCCGCGGCTCCGCCCATGTCGTATTTCATTTCATCCATCGCTTCGCCAGGTTTGATAGAAATACCACCTGAGTCAAATGTTAAGCCTTTACCCACAAACACGATTGGTGCTTGGCCTTCGTCACCACCGTTATAGTGGATAACTGACATCACTGATTCGTTGCGACTGCCACGGCCAACCGCTAGATATGAGTGCATACCCAGCTCTTCCATTTCTTGTTCGCCAACAAGGTTAACGGTAACGTTATCAAAGTCTTCAACCAACTGTTGTGCTTGCTCGCCCAAATAACGAGGGTTGCAGATGTTTGGCGGCATATTAGCAACGTCTTTACACAGCTTACTACCTGCTGCGATAGCAAGACCGTGCTCAATCGCGCTTTCACCGATTGTTAATTCACGACGCGTTGGTACGTTAAAGACGATTTTACGTAGCGGGCGTCTAGCCTCACTCTTTTTGCTTTTTAGTTGATTAAAGGTATACAGGCAATCTTGCGTGGTTTCGACCGCTTGGCGAACTTTCCAGTAAGTATCACGGCCCTTAACATGTTGCTCGGTCAGAAAACATACCGCTTCCATTGAGCCCGTTTCATTTAACGTATTGATGGTCTTAGAGATGATTTGTTTGTATTGTTTATCGTCGAGCTCTCTTTCCTTACCACAACCCACCAACAAAACGCGTTCGCTGAGTACATTTGGTACATGATGAAGAAGTAGAACTTGTCCTGGTTTGCCTTCAAGATCACCACGTCTGAGTAAATTTGAGATATAGCCTTCGCTTATTTTATCCAGCTGTTCACCAATTGGTGAGAGACGGCGTGGCTCGTATACACCTACAACAATACATGCGCTACGCTGTTTCTCTGGACTACCACTTTTAACGCTGAATTCCATTGCGACTCCTGAGTCTTTGTCATGTCATTTTGAACTTTTTATGCCAGCACACTTTCCTACATTAAAGTCATGAATATGCTTTAACCTTAGGTAGGATATTCCGGCGCATTGACATATAATAAAGTGACTAAAATAATCAGTTTACTCAATTTTTCCCACTATTCCAGTGAAACAAGACGTTTTATAGGGACGAACATTGCTTATTTTCCGCTATTTAACGGGTGAAGTACTAAAATCTCAGGTTGCGGTTTTTCTCACCTTAATGACAATATTTTTGTCACAAAAGTTTGTACTCATTCTGAGCTCAGCGTCTGAAGGGAGTATACCGGGTAAGTTAGTACTTGCTATGCTTGCGTTGAAACTGCCACAGTTGGCCGGATATATTTTACCGCTTAGTCTCTTTCTAGGGATCATTTTAGCCTATAGTCGCATCTACGCCGACAGTGAAATGACGGTACTGCGCGCTTGCGGGGTCAGTGAGTGGTATGTGGTTAGGGTGACTTTAGTCTCTAGTGTGTTTTTTGCATTACTGGCCGCTTGTGTGAGTATGTATATTGCACCTTGGGCGAGCGAAAAAGAGTACCAATTAAGAGAGCAAGCCGATGCGGAGTCGGGGCTTTCTACTCTCAGAGCCGGTAGATTTCAGCAAACGGGCAATGAAAAAGCGGTGGTATTTGTTCACGGCATTAGCGAACAAGGCCGCGAATTAGACAAAGTGTTTGTCGCGCAATTGCCCGAGAAGGACTCAAATCAAGCCGCTCGTTTAGTGTATGCGCAAAAAGGTGAAGTGATTGAGCTTGATAGTGGTGAGCAGCAACTACTCCTTCATGAAGGTAAGCGTTACGAGACTGATGGCTTCAGCCAAGCACTTAATCGCACTGAATTTGGTACTTATCAAGTGCAAATTAAAGAACAAGAAATTGAACACCAGCGCCGTAAATTAGAGGCTATTCCAAGCTTACAGTTACTTGAAATGGATACGCCAGAAGCAAAAGCGCAATTTCAGTTGCGATTGTCGGTGCCTATTTCCATTTTGTTACTCACTCTATTGGCTGTGCCTCTGAGTGTGGTTAACCCAAGACAAGGCAAGTTCGCTAAGCTCGTGCCAGCAATTACCCTGTATTTGGGTTATTTCATTTTACTCAATGCAGGCAAGTTTTTGTTAGCTGAAGAAAAAGTACCAGCCTCAGTCGGTCTCTGGTGGATCCACTTAAGTGTGCTCTTTATTGGCGTTTATTTAATTGCTAAAGGAAGACCTTTTGGTGTGTGGGTTCGCTCGGTATTTATGAAACGGGAGACGACGGTATGATGAAGACGCTAGATTGGTATTTAGGGCGTAGCATCTTACAAACCACAGGTTTCGCGCTATTAGTTTTTGTTGGGATCAATACGCTTATTAAGTTTATTGAGCAACTGCGCTCGGTTGGTCGTGGCAGCTATGATTTACTCGGTGCCATGCTCTATACCATTTACAGCATGCCAAGCGATATCGTGGTATTTTTCCCGATGGCTGCGCTGATAGGTGGCCTGATTGGGCTTGGTGCACTTGCCTCAAGCAGTGAACTAATTGTGATGCAAGCGGCTGGGTGGTCGCGTTTTCAAATTATTATGTCGGTGATGAAAACGGCAGTGGTGCTTGCACTACTGATGATGGCGCTTGGGGAGTGGGGCGCACCAAAAGCGGAGCAAACCGCAAAACGGTTAAAAAACGAAGCAATTTATGGCGGTGAAGTCTACAGCGCTCAGCGTGGTGTTTGGGCGAAAGATGGCGGCAATTTTATTAACATTGGTAATGTTGAAAAAAACGGTAAGCTTAAAGATATCGCGATTTATTATTTCGATGATTCACTAACACTGGCAAAAATAGTACGTGCTCAGTCGGCGCAAAGTATGTCTAACGGCTGGCAATTGCAAGACGTGGAAGAAGTACATATCGATCAACAGCAAATTACAACGCATTATTCAAAATCAATGCTCTACGAGTCTGAATTAAGCGAAGACAGATTGGGTGTCGTGTCGGTAGAGCCTGATGCTTTGTCTTTTACGGGGTTATGGTCATTTCTCGCTTATCTAAAGCAAAATGAGCAAGATTCAAGTAGCTATGAACTCGCGCTGTGGCGTAAAGTGATGCAGCCGCTGACGATTGGGGTTATGCTACTAGTGGCTTTGTCATTTATCTTCGGGCCACTGAGGACGGTGAGTATGGGCGCGCGGATTATTATGGGCGTGGTAACAGGCTTAGCCTTCCACCTGAGTAATGAAATTTTTGGCCCTATTGTGATGGTATATCAAGTTCCACCGGTGGTTGGCGCGTTAATGCCAAGCTTGTTATTTATTGGATTGGCTATCCATCTGCTGAAGAAACAAAATTAACGTTTTGAATTAAATAAAGAAATAGGCCTCATGTTGAGGCCTATATTTTTTATGGACATGGCTAATGGAATAGGCTGCTATTTGAAGCTTAGATTAATCTAAGCTGTTATAAACCTTTTTATTTTCCTCTTTGCTGAGTACTACCACTTCAGTGCCACACAGCATATCCTGGAGCGATCTTTTCTTTTTAAAGTCTAACAACACTATCAGATTACCCAGCCCAAGTAGTGCGCATAGGCTACGAGCGATTGCTTTTGGCCAAGTTAACAGTGTTCCGTCGGGGTTTTGCACTTTTAGGCGCCATGCGCGCATGCCGATAGTTTGACCGCTCTTAGTCCAAAAATAGGCAAAAAACAGCACTGAAACCAACACTAATAAAGTGGCTCTAAGTGTATATAAAATGGGATCCGCTTGGATCAGCGCCGATACGTCTTCATGATTACCAAGCGTGAGCACGTTAAATGAAATTAAGGCATTGATAGTTAGTAAAAATAACACGGTAGTCAGCATTGCGAACGCGACGACCACTAAGCTGTCGTATATAAGTGAAGCCAAGCGACGGCTGAAATTCGCTGGAGCAAAATGTGACATAACAACTCTCATAATTACAAGGTTGCGGGGTATTTTACACATAAACCGATAAAACGTTTACTGAATTACGTTAACTAATGGATTAGTAATGCCCTGTCTTTATAGCTTTGACATGAATAAAGTTGAATTTAGAGCAATATTTAACTACTTGTGTGCAAATAACAAGCAGTTAACGCCTTATTGCAAAAAAATTACTTGCCGTTCTTAATCGCCTTTGTATAATGCAAAGCATAGAGACGAAGGCAAATAAAAAAAGCCTGAGCTCAAAGTGGTTTTTCTTTATTTTCTCTTGTTTTAGAAGATGAAAGAAAAATTATGCCAGTGTGATGGAATTGGTAGACATGACGGATTCAAAATCCGTTGCCTTCGGGCGTGGCGGTTCAAGTCCGCCCACTGGTACCACTTTTTATAACCCTTGCTTTTTAGCAGGGGTTTTTTTATGCCTCAAATTTATGCTTTGAAATTATGATATCGGACTTGGACGCCACGCGGGTGGCGCTAATACAGGTTAAGAGCCCGCCCACTGGTACCACTTTTTATAGCCCTTGCTTTTTAGCAGGGTTTTTTTTATGCCTCAAATTTATGCTTTGAAATTATGATATCGGACTTGGACGCCACGCGGGTGGCGCTAATACAGGTTAAGAGCCCGCCCACTGGTACCACTTTTTATAACCCTAACCAATTGGTTGGGTTTTTTTATGCCTCGAATTGTAGGTCGAGATTTATCTCGACGAACGAATTGGTCTTATCTCGACGAATTAATTTAAGCGCCACATCACCGGTGCTATTCGCCGCTACAAATCAAGCTGTCTCCACGATTCAACCCATTCTTCTAAACAGACAGTTACTTCCCCACAAAACTGGCGGTTTTCGGTAAATTGCCTATGCTTTTGTAATTAAATTGGTTTATTGTAGATTTAAGCTGCTAAATTTTATTAGGCAAGAGAGGCGATGAAGGTAACTGTAGAAAAGCAAACCATAGTGCTGTTATCGTTGTTTACCATCGTGTTCTGGAGTTTGACTTTCTACGCGGTAAAGCTTATTTCTCACTCTATTGTGGTTCAGGAAGTAAGCGAAAGAACCGAAACGGTAAGGTCTAACATTTCACTTGTCCGCGCTAAAATTGAAAACGCCATATTTATGGACACCTATCTGGCTGAGAGTTTAGCGACCTTTGTTACAATTGATCCTGACTTTGCAATTGAGCATTGGTCTCATGTGGTTGCTAAAGCCGTTGAAAAGTCGACGCTGATTCGCCATGTCGGTCTCGCACCAAATAATATCATTAGTCATGTCTATCCAGTTGAAGGGAACCGAGCGGCTATCGGTTTCGATTTTCGCACTAACCCTGAACAATTTCGCACTGTTGAAATTGCAAGAACCTCTCAAAAGGTATTTATCGCCGGTCCATTACAGCTAGTGCAAGGCGGTGAAGCGTTGATAGCGAGGTTTCCTGTGTTTTCGGATTATCCGAGGAATGAAAACTACTGGGGCGCGATTAGTGTGGTTCTAGATTATCAGAAGCTGCTTGAATACAGTGGCATTAACGAATTGGACAGTGCCACTTTAGCGATTCGAGGTCGAGATGGACTCGGTGAACAGGGAGATGTCTTTTATGGCTCTGCTACCTTGTTTGAAACACCAGATTTAGTCATCCCAATCAATTTACCATCTGGTGAATGGCAGCTTGTGGCTGATTATCAAATTGACGAGAGCACTTATGCAAAAGCAAGACAACAAGCACAGATTTTGGTTACTGCTGTTGCCTCAATATTGTTTCTCTCGTTATTAGTGCTCTATCGATCGTATCACTTAGCACATACCGCCTCGTTGCAAGACGATTTAACTAAGTTGCCCAACCGTCGCTATGCGATTAGACAGCTCAATACGTTACTTGGTCGTTCAGAGCAATCGTCATTTGTGCTACTTAACCTCGATCTAAATAATTTTAAACAAGTAAATGATAAGTTTGGTCATGAAGTGGGAGATAAGCTGTTACTCCATGTCTCGTCAATTTTGATGAACTCAGTGCGTGTGTATGATTTTATCGCGCGATTGGGGGGGGACGAGTTTGTTATTATTTTGCACAGAGTTTCAGAGGACGCTTTGGTTAACTCAATTATAAAAAATATTAAGGAGCAGGTTGAAAAGCAACCGCTACAAGTTGATAGACACACTATTCAAACGACGGTGAGCGTTGGTTATGCTTTTCCTTCAGCAAATCAAGATAGTGTTTCGGAACTCATGGCTCGCGCTGATCACAACATGTATTACGATAAAAACCTGTCGCAACGACAACAAAAAGAAAGTGAGGTTTTGGAAACAAATCAGGAAACCCAATAGAACTATACTAAGCTTACAGAGTATCAATTAAGTGAGAATGTGCCGTGCAGCTAAAGCAGTCAGTTCTATTTTTCAAAATTGCCGCGTTGACTTCTGCGATTGTGATCATTTTTGTCAGCTGGTTTTTGTATTACGAAGTGAGTCGTAGTGCCCGCCTTACCGCACAACTTACTCAGCTGCAAACCGCTCTACAACGAACCATGGATCAAGAAGAGCATATTCTTGTTCGAGCACAAAAAGATGATGTTTCTGCCATCCCGCAATTAAAGTACAGCTATCAGGATAGCTTTAGTAGCTTGCTTAATTCTATGGCCAATGAAGAGGCCTTGCTGCCTTTGCTATTACAACTCGATGAACTGTCAAAAGCCTACTTTAGTAAACTAGACGAACTTATCCGTTTGCATGAGCAACTCGGCTATGACGAAAATGCAGGTATTTATGGTGAGTTCAGACGTAGCGCCCATGCTTTGCAGGAGCGAATTTCTGGTAAGGCTATGCCTCAGTTGGAAATTGCCATATTGGAATTAAGGCGTCGAGAAAAAGACTTTTTGTTAAGAGCTGACTTAAGTTATTTACAGCAGCATGAACAACTTGTCATGCATGCTGAGCAACTAATCAAAGACAGTGCGCTTAGTGAAGAGATAAGCAACTTGCTTAAACGTTATGAAGCGGGTTTTGCAAGCTATGTTGCTATTTTGCGAAAGCTAGGTTTGCACGATGGTGAAGGCGTACGTGCGGAGCTATTCACCGAGAAGCAAAAATTAAGAAGCCAGTTTGAACTGGTATCAATCCGTACCCAAGCCGTTACGCAAGAACGTAAAGAAAGTATCATTTTATATGGCCTCATTTTAATTGTACTGATGAATATTGCTGTGCTTATCTTACTGAATTATCAAAATAGCAAAGTCACACGGCATATACTGGCTATTAATAAAGTACTCGTAAAAGTTGCTAAGCTTGAAGACTTTAGCTTAAGGGTGAATATTGACGGTAACGATGAGATTGCACAAATTGCTCATCAACTCGATGACCTATTAGCATTTATTGAAACCTTGCTTGCGCGCCTGAGCGCAGCGCAGCAACGCTTAATCGAAGAAGCCAAAATGGCGAGCTTAGGAAATATGGTGAGTGGCTTTGCTCATGAGCTTAATACACCGCTTGGTGTTGCTATTACCAGCCAATCGCATTTAAAAGAGCAAGTCGCGACACTAAAATCGCAACTTGAACTTGGTAAGTTACAGCGGCAAACCTTGACGACACTAATTACTGAGGCAGAAGCCGCGCTATATTTATTAGAGAATAACCTCCACCGCACAGCCTCACTGGTAGATGATTTTAAGCTAGTGGCAGTGAATCGAGAGTTTGAAGAAAAGAGCGCGTTCAACCTTAAGCATTTAGTTAAAAATGTCTTTGATTGCTACCAATCAGAATTAAACCAAGAAGACTATGCCATTGAACTCGAAATCCCCGAAAACTTAACTTTAATAAGCTACCCGTCGGTGTTTAGCCAAGTTGTTGGGTATAGTATTAACAACTGCATCAAGCACGCCAAGATTGACGGGCAAAAGCTCAATATTGTGGTATCTACCGTGTTAATTAATGACTATATCCATTTTTATTTTAAAGATGATGGTGCCGGTATAGATAAAGAGTTATTGCCCGCTATATTTGAGCCTTTCGTTACTTCAAAGCGTTTTTCGGGGGGGACAGGGCTTGGCTTGAGTATTGTATATAACTTAGTAACACAGAAGTTGAAGGGCGAAATCAAAATGCAAAGCCCAGCGCATGGCGGTGCCTGCTTGCATATTATTTTAACCGGAACAGAGTTTAATTTTATAGAAGAGTAATCTCAGCATGGAATAACAACTCGCGCTCTAGCGGCCGTTATTTCTTATACCGATTTGCTTATCTGAATACAGCTTATGTAAGGTAAATAAAGTAAAAAAGCCAGCATGACTGATCGTGCTGGCTTTTATTCGGTTCATTGGCAGTAGGAGTTAGCCTTTTTTGCTCGCGACCCACTCATCAACAAATGATTCAAGCACGTTTAGTGGAACTGGGCCATTTTTCAGTACGATGTCGTGGAACTCACGAATATCAAACTTATCGCCTAGTTCTTTCTTAGCGGCTTCACGAAGTTCTAGGATCTTCAACATCCCCACTTTGTACGCAGTGGCTTGTGAAGGCATAACAATATGGCGCTCTACCATCTTCACTGCGTCTGACTTAGCATTTGGTGTGTTGTTTACGTAGTAATCAATACCTTCTTGACGTGTCCACTTCATTGCGTGGATCCCAGTATCTACCACTAAGCGGCATGCACGCCATAATTCCATCGCTAAGCGACCAAAGTCTGAATAGGGGTCTTCGTATAAACCCATTTCTTTTGGTACAAGTTCAGAATATAAGCCCCAGCCTTCGATGTATGCAGTGTAGCCACCAAACTTACGGAATTTAGGCATATCTTCTAGCTCTTGAGCAATCGCGATCTGCATGTGGTGACCTGGAATACCTTCGTGATAAGCCAAGGCTTCCATTTGGTAAGTTGGCATCGCTTCCATGTCGTAAAGGTTTGCATAGTAAACACCAGGACGTGAGCCGTCAGGCGCGGGTTGCTGGTAGAAAGCTTTACCTGCAGATTTTTCGCGGAATGCCTCTACGCGTTTTACTATCATGTCCGCTTTTGGCTTAACGATAAACAGCTCATCCAAGCGTGACTTCATATTATCGATCATCGCTTTGGCTTCGGCTAAATATTGTGCCTTACCAGCTTCTGTATTGGGAAGGTAAAACTGTTTGTCGGTTTTCATGAACTCCATAAAGGCTTTTAAATCGCCTTTGAAGCCCACTTTCTCTTTGATTGCTCGCATTTCGTCATGAATACGCGCCACTTCAGATAAACCGATTTCGTGAATTTCTTCAGCGCTTAACGATGTGGTTGTCGTACGTGCTAGGGCGTTATTATAAAATTTTTCGCCGTTAGGGAATTTCCACGCACCGTCACGTTTGTCTGCTTTTTTCTCAAGTTTATGTAGGTAACCAATCAACTTGTTATAAGCAGGCTTTACTGCTGTTGTTAGCGCATCTGTTGCTTCTTTTACCAGCGCTGATTTCTCGTCTTCACTGACTTCAAGTGTTGCTACTTTGCGTTTGAAGTCAGCCAGTAACGTTGAGTCGTCACCCGCAGCAAATGGCGCACCTTTGATGATATTTTCACTTGATTCAATGACGTGAGGGAAAACGAATTTTGGTGCAATAATACCTTTATCTGCACGCGCTTTTAAGTCAACGATGAGCTGATCAAATACAGCCGGTACACCGTTTAAGCGTGAAATATACGCTTTGGCATCTTTGACATCGGTAATTTGGTGCTGGTTGATTAAAAATGCAGGCACCATTGAGTGTGTACCATACATCTGATTTACCGGATATGAGTGATAACGCCATTTAAAATCTGCAATGGTGTTTTCAAGACCTTGCTTGAATAAGTCGTAGCTCACTTGCGTATTGGCATCTAGCTTATTTCGATCAATTGCATTAAGCGCAGTTAAGTCTTGTTTCGTCAGTTCAAGATCTTCAAGTTGGCGCGCTTCGCTGCCGTCATCCCACTTGTCGTAGTCTTGTTTGATACCCATATAAGTTTGGTAAACTGGGCTACGCATTACGCCACGGGTAAACGACGCTTCAAAAAGTGCGTTTGCCTTTTCTACTTCACTTTTTACGACTTGTTGTTCAGCTTTTGGAGCAGGTGCTGGAGAGTGTGTGGTTTGTTGACAGCCAGCAAAAAGCGCGACGCTTACCGCTGCTGCTAAAATGGTTAATTTACGCATTTTATACCCTTTTATTATATGTTGCCGAATGGCGGTTTTCATGCGGGTTGCAGTGAATATCACCCGCATAATTTCTATATTAAACAAATAACTCTAGCAGATCGTTGAGGTATCGGTGGCCTTTATTTGTAACTAGCCATGAATCGTTGGTTTCCTCAATCAAACCCTTATCTACGGCCTCAGCAATTTGCGTTGCAATAGCGCTAAGTTCAAGACCAGTGTAGTCAATAAACTGTTGTTTTGATGCGGCAGTTTTTAAACGGAACACATTCATAAAAAACTCAAATGGTCTGTCATCGCTTGCAACATGCCACTGCTCATACAAATAGGGTTTACTCAGATCCATATAGCCACGAGGGTGTTTTACCTTTACGGTTCTTAAGATCTGTTGCTGCTCAGGCAAAGTGATTTTGCCATGCGCACCACAGCCGATCCCAAGATAATCGCCAAATTGCCAATAATTCAAGTTATGTCGACATTGAAATCCCGCTTTGGCATAGCCTGAGATCTCATATTGCTGGTAGCCGTGCTCCGCAAGTAATGCCTGACCTTGTTCTTGGATGTCCCACAGTGTTTCATCCTCAGGTAAAACCGGAGGCTTAGAGGCAAACTGCGTATTTGGCTCAATGGTTAATTGATACCAAGAAAGGTGTGGCGGTGCCATTGCAATGGCTTTTTCTAAATCACTTAAGGCGTCGCTAACCGATTGATTAGGAAGACCATGCATCAAATCAAGATTAAAGCTATTTAACCCTGCTTGATGTGCTTCTTGAGCGGCATTTAGCGCTTCTTGCTCGCCATGAATACGACCAAGTTGAGTAAGCTTTTCCTGTTGTAAGCTTTGTACACCTATCGAAATACGATTGATGCCAGCCGCGACATAATGCTTAAAACGATCTGTCTCAACTGTACCTGGATTTGCTTCTAAAGTGACTTCAATGTCATCCTCAAAACCAATTAGCGCCTCAATTTCACTGAGTAAATAGCGGTACGCTTCACCTGAAAGCAGACTAGGGGTGCCACCGCCAATAAAAATACTACTGAGTTTACGGCCCTGAACATAGTGAAGATCGGCTTTGATATCGTTGAGCAAATGTTGAATATATTCCGTTTCAGGGATATCGCCCTTTTTACCATGGCTGTTGAAATCACAGTAAGGACACTTTTGCACGCACCAAGGTACGTGCACATAAAGACTTAATGGAGGTAGTTTCACGCGAGGCCTTGAAAGTGACTGACGAGTTGTTTAAGTGCCTGTCCTCTGTGGCTGATTGCGTTTTTTTCTTCCTTGGTTAGCTCTGCTGATGTGCAGTCTAAACCTTGTACCTTAAAGATTGGGTCGTAACCAAACCCTTCTCGGCCTTGTTGCGTTGTGGTGATTTCACCTTCCCAACTCGCCTGACAAATAATCGGCGTTGGGTCGTCAGCGTGGCGCATATAAACTAGAACACACCAAAAACGGGCGCTGCGCTCAGTTTGTTCACCAAGCGCTGCGAGTAAGTGATCAATATTTTTTTGGTCGTCGGCGTTTGCGCCAGCATAACGCGCTGAATATACTCC
Organism: Pseudoalteromonas sp. XMcav11-Q; assembly: GCF_040104525.1. Lineage (NCBI taxonomy): Bacteria > Pseudomonadati > Pseudomonadota > Gammaproteobacteria > Alteromonadales > Pseudoalteromonadaceae > Pseudoalteromonas > Pseudoalteromonas sp. XMcav11-Q. The sequence continues at coordinate 24,728 of NZ_JBECOX010000003.1, read as the reverse complement.
AGGTGCGCCGTTTAACGCGTCTACCTCAAGGCCTGAGTCATCGGCAATGGCAGGCAAGCCAGAAATCTTAGCTGCATGACGTGCCTTGATAATGGCGTTTTCCACAAAGGTCGTGCCGGTTTCTGCAACCTCTGGCACCTTGAAATCACTTTGCGGTAATACCTCAATGTCATACTGATTTAGCATCGCGCTAAGCTCTTTGACTTTACCTTGGTTACCCGTGGCAAGTACCACTTTATTTGACATATTTTCTCTACTCTACATAAAACTTTTGTGAGAACGTGAGTTTGCGGCTTTGCTTACCTTCACTGATCTCAATGTCGAAACGAAAAATATCTTCATCGTCGTAATCTAATTGGGCAAGATAGTATATTGCCTCACCTTCTACGACTTCTTTAAACTCTAGCTGTACGGTTTTACCAAGTAAGTTTTTGGCGCTACCTGCAACGCGTGCCTTAACTGCTGGTTTTCCTGGCTTGTCGGCCAAGACCGAGATATTCACAATCGCTTTGTTACCACTACGAATTAAGCCATACGCTTTTGCAATTGTGGGCTGAACAAAGGTAGACGGGAAGGCGATATAATGCACTTCCCAAGGACCTAAGTCTTTAAATTGGCCGCCTTGTTCATCTTGAGCGAATACGCCCGGTGCAAGCAGCATCATTAACACAATAATAAATGGTTTCATTGGGATGCTCCTATCTCAGTAAATCCATCATTAGAATCTGCAAAAATTGCATGCCGATAATTAGGACTAAAATAGATAAGTCCAGTCCGCCTAGCGGTGGGATCACTTTACGAATAGGTCTTAGCATCGGCTCTGTTAATTGCTCGAACACGGCGGCGACTGGATTGTAGCCTTGCGCTACCCAACTTAAAATGGCACGAATAATAAGGATCCAGAACACCAGACTAAATGCTTCTTTTACTACCGTAATAGCGCCACCAATCAGCGCGCCTAAAGCGTCAAAGTAACCACCGAATAACGCCATCAGCGTCGCCATTTTGGCAAAACCAATCATGAATGCCAGCACCAAAGAGGCAAGATCTAAACCGCCCACACCCGGAATGATTTTTCTCAGCGGGTTCACGGCAAAAGAGGTTGCTTTAACAACCGCTTGGCTTAGCGGGTTATAAAAGTCCGCTTTGACAAGCTGCAACCAGAATCGTAGTAATACGACCATTAAAAATAGATCAAATACGATCCCGACTAAAAATTGCATGGCATTCATTGGTCACCTTTAGATTTCTTTTTCCATTGCTTCAGCGCGCGCGATACATGCATCCATCGCGTCCGCTACGGTTTTTGGTAATTGCTGTGCTTTTAAATACTCAACGGCTGCGTGGGTTGTGCCACCTTTAGAGGTGACGTTAGCGCGTAGCTGAGCAATGCTAATTTCAGGTTGCGATAATGCCATTTCAGCCGCGCCTAGCGCAGTTTGCTGCACAAGCTTTCTGGCTTCCTCAGGACTAAAACCTAGGGCTTTAGCCTTTTCTTCAATGGCTTCCATAAATAAGAAGAAATACGCTGGAGACGAACCTGTTACCGCAATAACGTCGTTGATTTTCGACTCTTCATCAAGCCACAGGGCAATACCTGTGGATGAAAATACTTGCTCAACATAGTCTTTTTCTTCATCGCTGATGTCGACGCCATACAAGCCAGACACACCGCGTCCAAGCAACGATGGCGTGTTAGGCATACAGCGCACCATTTTTACCGGTTGGCCGAGCATTTCTCTCAGTCGTGCAACGGTAATTCCGGCGGCGACAGAGATAAACAGTTTATTGCTAATATCAATATCTGCATCTTGAAAGGTCTGACACAGCTCGGCCATCATCTGTGGTTTTACAGACAAGACAATGACGTCAGCCGCGGCGACTGCTTCTAGATTATCTTGTGTTGTTTTTACCGATAATTGCTCTGCGACTTTGGCAAGTTTCTCTGCATTGCGGTTGGTGGCAATAATAGACTGCGCGTCAAAGCCACTTTTGATCATGCCACCGATAATGGCATAGCTCATATTTCCCGTTCCAATAAATGCAATTGTCTTGTTTGACATTGTGTTATTCACCTCACTGTCGTTTGCCAAAAATATCAGTACCAATGCGAACCATAGTGGAACCTGCTGCAATCGCAGTGTCTAAATCGCCACTCATTCCCATCGATAAGGTATCTAGCTGTTGATATTGGTCCTTTAGTCTATCAAAGCAAGCGCGCATTTGCTGGAAATATTGTAATTGCTTTTGTTTATCATCGGTTTGCTCAGTGATAGTCATCAAGCCACGAAGCTCCAATTGACGACAGTCATTAATAAATTGCGCGAGCGTATCAACCTCATTGGGATGACAACCTGATTTGTTGTCATCACCGCTAATATTGACCTGCAATAGCACCTTGAGTGGCTTCAAGTTTGTTGGTCTTTGCTCATTTAGCCTGCGTGCGATTTTCTCTCTATCCACGCTTTGTACCCAATGAAAGTTTTCGGCGACTAATCTTGATTTATTGGACTGGATTGGACCAATAAAGTGCCATTCAAGCGCTTTGTTTTGTTTAAAATAGGCAACTTTATCAACCGCTTCTTGTACGTAAGATTCACCGAATTGGGTTTGACCTGCCGCAATTGCAGCCTCAATATCGGCGATAGGTTTGGTTTTAGAAACCGCGAGTAATTGTACTGTTTCGCTGAATTGACAGTTTTGTTTGGCTTTTTCTATCCTGCCGTAGGCGTTATCTAAGCGTTCTGCTATTGTAACCATATAGTACTAGTGCTCATTGTGGAGTTATAAATGGATATTACAGAATTATTGGCTTTTAGTGTTCAACACAAAGCATCTGACCTACACCTTTCTTCGGGTGTTTCCCCTATGATACGTGTTGACGGGGACGTACGTCGGGTGAATATCCCGCCGTTAGAAGCAAAAGACGTCAGCAGCCTCATCTACGATATTATGAATGATAATCAACGTCGTGACTATGAGCAAAACCTTGAGGTAGATTTCTCGTTCGAAGTGCCAAATCTGGCGCGTTTTCGTGTTAACGCCTTTAATTCAAATCGTGGTCCTGCTGCGGTGTTCCGTACCATTCCAAATCAAGTGCTGAGCTTAGATGATTTGGGGGCACCAGACATTTTTACCAAAATTTCCGACAACCCACGTGGCTTAGTATTGGTAACCGGCCCGACAGGTTCTGGTAAATCAACCACCCTGGCTGCGATGGTGGATTATATTAATAACAACAAACATCACCATATTCTAACCATCGAAGACCCGATAGAATTTGTTCACGACAACAAGCAAAGCCTTATTAACCAACGTGAAGTACATAGAGACACACACAGCTTTAACGCGGCGCTGAGAAGTGCACTCCGTGAAGACCCTGACGTTATTTTAGTTGGTGAATTACGTGATCTTGAGACCATTCGTTTAGCGCTAACTGCCGCGGAAACAGGCCACTTAGTATTTGGTACTTTGCATACTACCTCAGCACCAAAAACCATCGACCGTATTGTGGATGTGTTCCCAGGTGAAGAAAAAGACATGGTGCGATCTATGCTGTCAGAGTCGCTACAAGCGGTGATTTCACAAACGTTGGTGAAAAAAGTTGGCGGCGGGCGAATCGCAGCGCATGAAATCATGCTCGGGATCCCTGCTATTCGTAACCTTATTCGTGAAGACAAGATTGCACAGATGTATTCGGCAATTCAAACTGGTGCAATGCACGGTATGCAGACCATGGATCAATGCCTTACAAATTTATTAAACCGTGGTTTGATCACACAGCAAGATGCGCGTGCAAAAGCGCATGACAAAAATCAGTTTAATAGCGGCTATTAAGTAGTGGTGTAGCGATGAATATAGAACCGTTTTTGCAAACGATGGCCAATCAGCAAGCATCCGACTTATTCGTTTCGGCAGGGCTTGCGGTGAGCGCCAAAATCGATGGCGAACTTAGAGCCTTAAGTGAAGAAAGACTGGATGCCGCGCAGTCACTGAATCTTGTTACCTCGATTATGAGCGACAAGCAAAAGCAAGAATTCTTTAACACTAAAGAGTGCAACTTTGCGATTGCTAACGATATCGGGCGTTTTCGTGTTTCAGCATTTTGGCAACGGGATTGTGCGGGCATGGTTATCCGCCGTATCGTTACTGCTATTCCTGATGTCAATGAGCTAGGTTTGCCGTCGGTACTGACCGATGTAATCATGTCCAAACGTGGCTTGGTGTTATTTGTAGGTGGTACGGGCACGGGTAAGTCAACTTCGCTTGCAGCACTGCTCGGTTATCGTAATCGTAACCAACGTGGCCATATTTTGACCATTGAAGATCCCATCGAATTTGTGCATCAACACCAAAAAAGCATCATTACTCAGCGTGAGGTGGGCATTGATACTGACAGTTTTGAATCTGCCTTAAAAAGTTCATTACGCCAAGCGCCAGATGTTATTTTAATTGGTGAAATTCGCTCGCAAGAAACCATGGAGTATGCACTGAGCTTTGCTGAAACGGGGCATTTATGCGTTGCAACCTTGCACGCCAATAATGCTAACCAAGCCATCGACCGTATCATGCACTTAGTCCCCAAAGAAAAGCACGATAAACTGAAGTACGATTTGGCGCTGAACTTGCGCGCTATTGTGGCGCAACAACTAGTGCCTTCTTCAAAAGGCGAAGGTCGAGAGGCGGCCATTGAAGTGTTACTGAACTCCCCACTCGTTGCCGAGCTTATTAAAAAAGGCGATATTGGCTCGATTAAAGAGGCAATGGCAAAATCGAAAGACATGGGCATGCAAACCTTTGATCAAGCGTTGTTTGAGCTTTATAAGCAGCAGCGGATCAACTATGCCGACGCACTACATCATGCTGACTCGCCAAACGATCTGCGCTTGATGATCAAGCTGCAAAATAATGAACAAAAAGGTGCGGGCTTCCTACAAGGGGTTACGGTAGATGGGTTGGATTCGAAGAACTAAACGCAGCTACCTATTTTTCACTTTCGTGCTGAGCTTTGCTGGTGTACTTAATGCCAGCGAAGCACTTAATGTTTTTATTAGAGATGATGTCCTCGCAGATTATCAACGTTTTGTTGGTGAGCGCGACGTCACAAAAATTACCGATTTTAGTGGCCAGTATTTACGCCGTGATGTTGTCGATATGGTGATAGCACAGCAAGCCTTGCAAAAAGGTGGCTTCGACAAAGCATTTATTTTTACGCCAGGTTTTGTCAGTTTTCGTGAATCCAATTTGCTTGAAAAAGGGGAACAACTACTTCACTTTGATAGTTATTGGAAAGCAGACCTTGAAAATAAAGGTCGGCTGCTTTTCATCAGTGAGCCCGTTATTCAAAAAGGTCAGTATTTTGCTGGTATTTATCACGGGATAGATAATCAAAAAGTAAAGCAGCTAAAAGCGGAGCAAGGGCTCACTCAGTTAACTTCGGTATCGAACCCTAAGTGGCAGACTGATTGGCAAACCTTGGAGTCACTTCCGCTTAAACAGCTTCATGCTGAACCCGATTGGATGTCACAAGCGCGTATGGTGAGCAAAGGTTGGGTCGACTTTATGTTGATGCCGCTTATGCCGAAGCTAGATAATCGCTTTGTTTTGGAAGATGTTGAGCTCATTGCTAATGAGCATCTAGTCGTGCTGTTAAACGACAGCAGGCACTTTGCGGTGTCTCGGCTGCACCCAGAAGGTGAACGAGCGTTTGCTGCATTACAAAAAGGCCTTGCAATACTGCGTGAGCAAGGCCGGATCACTAGCGCGTATCAGCAAGCAGGGTTAATACCTGATTTGAAGAAGTACCAAGTCGTAAACCCCGTACAGGAGATCCGCTAGTCATTCATACACTATTCGTGGCTAGAGTTGCTTTGCTAGCTGTACAAAAACGGCGATTTCACCATAGTGTTTAGAGGAATAAGAGTTGCCTTACTGCTGGTGATTGAAAGCGTTGAGAGTCCGTTAAATATGATGGACTTTTATAGTTAGCCGTACCTTTAATATCAGTACTGAATTTTTGATATTAAAGGTCGGCGCTAGATTGATATTTTTAGTGTGTTATTGCTACACCGACTACGCCGTGTATAAATATCAATTCACTTGGTGGAAAATAAAGCTCAACAGGCCCAAGAGTTAGGCAGGCTATTCCCACATTGCTTCAAAGTAGCTTTCGAGAATGATACAAGCGGACATGCCGTCTACCTTACCTTTTGCGAGGTTCTTATAGCCACCTTGTTCAAATAAGCGTGCTCTGGCGTCAGCTGTCGTCAAGCGCTCATCTTGTGTTTCTACCGGCAACCGGAAGTGGTTATGCAGGCGGTTGGCAAACTTTTTTGCCCTGAATGTTAAATCTTGATTGGTACCATCCATATTCAGTGGTAAGCCAACCACCAATAAATCAGGTTGCCATTCGTTAATAAATACCGCGATGTCATCCCAATTTGGAATGCCATCATTTGCCTTTACGGCACCTAAACTTGATGCGGTTGCGGTGATTTCTTGGCCGATAGCCAAGCCGATACTTTTAGTGCCAAAGTCAAACCCGATGACGCTACGTTTACCTTTAGGCGCTTTTTCTTTTTTGTTTTCCATGAATACTTCGTTTATTAACCTAAGCTCAAAATGACAGGCTAGTTACGCATGACCTGCTTGCGAGCTTAATTGTGCAACGTCGAAACCAAGCATTTGCACTGCTTTTTCCCAACGCTTTTCGGGTGGCGTATTAAATATGATTTCGGGGTCAGCCTCGACGACTAACCAAGTGTTTTCTTTCAGTTCTTTCTCTAGCTGACCACTTACCCATCCGGCGTAGCCCAAGGTGATGATAAATCCTTCGGGAGAGTGTGATGACGTTAAAGAGGCTAAAACATCTTTTGATGTGGTGATCATAATTTCGGAACTAAGCTCTTGGCTTGAGGCGTAACCAAACTTTGGCGTATGTAATACAAAGCCTCTGTCGGTATGAACAGGCCCACCTGCGTAGATATTTACCTTAGCCGCTTGGCTAGATTTGTCGTTATCGATATCAATTTGATCAAGCAATTCGCCCACGGTGATATCGATAGGGTGGTTTACCACCAACCCCATCGCGCCATCTTCGCTGTGTTCACAAAGATAGGTTACCGTATGATTGAAAAAAGGGTCGTCCATGCTGGGCATTGCCACTAAAAAGTGATTAGCGAGTGATTTCATAACCAGACCCCCTTAATGGTTAGTTTTTAGTATGGTCGAGTTTTCGCTCGATCGCATCATAAAACTTATCCATAATTGAAATGTCATACGCCGCTTCAATTTCTTTTACGCAAGTTGGTGCGGTGACGTTGATTTCGGTGAGCTTATCGCCAATGATATCTAGGCCAACGAATATTAGGCCCTTTGCCTTTAACGTTGGGGCAATGGCTTCGGCAATTTTACGGTCCGATTCGCTAATAGGTCTTGCTTCACCACGGCCGCCTGCCGCGAGATTACCACGAGTTTCACCGCCTTGTGGAATGCGAGCCAAGCAGTACGGCATCACTTCACCATCTACCACTAACACGCGCTTATCACCGTCTTTAATGGCTGGAATATAGTTTTGCGCCATCGCATAGCGAGAACCATGCTCGGTAAGTGTTTCGCAGATCACGCCAATATTTACATCATCTTGTTTCACTCTAAAAATAGACGCGCCGCCCATCCCATCTAAAGGCTTGAGAATGATATCGCCATGTTTAGCTAAAAACTCGCGAATTTGTGATTGATTACGCGTAACCAAAGTATCTGGAGTATGCTCACTAAACCACGCCGTAAAGAGCTTTTCATTGGCGTCGCGCAGACTTTGTGGTTTATTTACCACAAGCGAACCCGCAAGTTCAGCGCGCTCAAGAATATAAGTGGCGTAAATATATTCAGTGTCAAAAGGCGGATCTTTACGCATTAAAATAACGTCAAGGTCGCCCAAATCGATTTCTTGTTTCTCAGCTAGTTCATACCAATGGGAAGTATCGTCAAATACCTGCGCTTTTGCCGCGGTCGCTTTGGCAACGCCTTGGTACAAGAAAAGGTCATTCATTTCCATGTAATACAATTCATAGCCGCGCTGCTGTGCCGCCAGCATCATGGCAAACCCGGTGTCTTTTTTAATGTTAAAGCCACTGATTGGATCGGAAATGATCCCTAATTTAATCGTCATAGACGCTCCCATTGCGCTTGCTGAGTTTACCCATGATATGGGGGTTGCTCTGTGTATTTAAAGTGCTAAATCGCCAAATTGCAGCTGTAGTGCACTCAGTACCGTGAGAGCTGCGGTTTCTGTACGAAGTACACGTGGGCCTAAACGGACATCAACAAACCGCTGTTGAGCGGTAGCATCGAGCTCTTCATCGGTAAAGCCGCCTTCAGGCCCCACTAAAAAGCGGATCCCAGACTGACTATACGGCAGTGTTTTTATTGAATGTTCGGCGCGAGGGTGCAGTGTGATTTTTAACTCGTCGCTTTGCTGTGCAAGCCATTCAGACAACTCCATCGGTGGGTTAATAATAGTGATGGTATTACGTCCGGATTGCTCGGCCGCGGCAATTGCTATCTTTTGCCATTGCTGGTGTTTTTTTGCTAGACGCTCGCCACTTAATTTAACGCCACAGCGTGTGGTAAACAAAGGGGTGATTTCGCTCACACCCAGCTCTACCGACTTTTGAATTGTGAAGTCCATTTTATCACCGCGAGAAATCCCTTGCCCAAGATGTATGGCAAGTGGGGATTCTACATTTTTGTCTTCAAATGATTCAGGTACAGCAACGACTTTCTTTTTCCCAACTTCACTTAATTGACATAGGTACTCGCCGCCCTGTCCGTTGAACAGGCTGACTTTATCTTTGGTTGTCATTCTAAGCACTCGGCCTATGTGTCCTGCGGCGTCATCGTCCAAAGTAACTGGCACACCAATGGCCAAAGGCGAGTCTTGATAAATATGTGGAATACGCATAATTCGATTATTCAGTTGCTGTTTTGTGGCAATGGTAAGCGCTCGCGCACGGTTAGTCTACATCATCCTGCCACTTTAGCTTTACCGCAAAGTAACCCGGTGAGCTTAGCAAGCATCAAGTCAGGGTCGGGGAGGCCCGCGGTATCCGGATGACAAGATAAGTGATTGATTAATGCTTGTGAGTGCTGTTTAGTGATCTGAAAACCTTGCGGGGTTTGTTCGATTAAAAACCGGTGTGGGTGAAGAGAATCAAAAATAAAGCGCTGCTCCTCGGTAGCTAAATGATAGTCCAGAGAATAGAGCAGCACAGCATTAATGTTATGATGACGGTGCAAATAGCTGGCAAGTTCAGAGACGCTGATTTCATTGTCAAAGTCACAATAACAGTAGTCTTTTATTTGCTCTTTAAACATCATCTTGAGCATTTGTTTGGTGTTGTCACCTGCGATAATTATATTACTGGCTTGGCTAGAGCGCACATTTTGCAAATGCTCGACGAGTTCTTGGCTAAAATCCCAATTGCTATCTACCAGTAAAAGTCCATCACTTAAAGCATTCATGCAGTATTGCGTTACACCGAAAACAAGTTAATAAGTAAATAGCCTATTGAGCAGAAAACTGCAAACTCCAAACATGCGATGCCAACGTTATCTTGGTGGTCTACCTCTAGACCAATATTGACCTTAGGTAAGGATAAATGCAGCAATACGTAGCTACCAATGTAAAGAAAAAGCCACATTACACCGCAATGCATGACAACCGAAAACAAGTTTTCTACCACTTTTGCTCCATGGTAGGGAGCGCTGTGCAGCCCCGCATACATGGCTAAAGAGAGGCCGATGGATTTGCCTGCATACCGAATACCAATCGAAGTGTTTCTGAGATTAAAATTTTGTTGTAAAGAAGCCCCTTGATTGAACTTGGCAAAGCGACTTTCTCTGATTTTACTATCTAGCGTATAAAGCAGCTGCAATAGCATAAAGCCGAGGGCTACGACTAATAGATCGCTCCAGCCTTTCGGGTGCACCCAATGATATAAACCAAGCACCAATATGGTGTTACCGAGTAACATGCCGGAGTCCACCATCGCGGCGCAGATATTTTGCTTTAAAATCGCTTCTTCTTCGTCAAACTGATACAGAATCCATTTGCGATGGATCCATTGGCCGAAGTATACAAAGGCAATGATCAACCCTATATGTAAGGCCACTTGCAGAGGGTGTGCCTGCGCCCTAACCACGCCTAAGTCATTGAATAAGTATGCAACACAAATACACAGCATCGTCACTTGACTGGCATAGCTGATCCCAAGTGCAAAGTTGTCACGTTGTGCGAGCTCGTCATCAAGGAGATTGTTGGCGCTACGTTGGATCATTAAGCGCAGCAAAATAGTTAAACCGCAGACAATGACAAAGCAAATCAAAATCGCTAAAAAGTTGATATTGTTTAAAGACAAATAACTCATACTCGGTGTAAGGTTGTGTTTTAGATAGAGTTACTATAACACTGCTCACAAAGAGAGCCAGTCTACCGTGGAGTTTTTTATGTCGGAATTGTTTGTTCAAGCAGCGCTAAATACGCTTGCTCAAGAGCGTTACCAAATGATTTATGGTGATGCGCCGATGGAGCCCAAACTGGCACGGTTACTGGCGTTGAGTGATTTTGCCGAGCGTACGCTTACACGATTTCCTGAGTGGGGAGCTTGGCTGCTCGATGAATCGCAGATGCAAATGCGCGACTGTCCTGATGTGTTTGACTTTTCCGCGCCTTTGGTTGAAGAAAAACAAGCTTGGCAGCAGCTGCGTCACTATCGGTTAAAGTATTGGCTTAAAGTGATGTGGCTGGATTTGGTTGCAGGCAATGAGATTGATGACAGTATTCGCTATATTTCGCAGCTGTCCGATACCTTGATTTCAAATGCGTACCGATGGGCGTACTTAAGCGTAGAAGCGCAATCAGGCTCACCAAAAGATGAGGCTGGTAACTCGATACCTATGACGGTATTAGGCATGGGAAAGCTTGGTGGTAAGGAGCTGAATTTTTCCTCTGATATCGATTTGATCTTTGCCTATCCGAGAAGTGTCGACACATCCGGTGGCCGGCGCAGTATTGAGGCGCAAGTTTTTTACACTAGAGTGGCACAAAAACTTATTTCAGCGCTTAATCAAGTTACCATTGATGGCCAAGTATTCAGAGTCGATATGCGTTTAAGACCATTTGGGGATAGTGGTCCTTTGGTAATGAGCTATGCCGCGATGGAAGATTATTACCAAGATCAAGGTCGAGAATGGGAGCGCTATGCGATGTTAAAGGCGCGGCCAATTGGTGAACCGTCGCCGTATTGGCAAGAGTTTTACGACTTAATTCGGCCGTTCGTCTATCGCCGTTATATCGACTTTTCTGTGATAGATTCACTGCGAAAGATGAAAAATATGATTGCCCAAGAGGTGAGACGCAAAGGCTTAACGAATAACATAAAGCTGGGCGCTGGTGGCATTCGAGAAGTAGAGTTTATTGTGCAGGCTTTGCAACTGATACGCGGCGGTCGCGAAACGCCATTACAAACCCCTTCATTGTTACAGGCATTAGAAGAGCTTGAAGCGCTTGATATTGTCCCTGTCGAGGTCAAAAACCGTCTGCATGAGAACTATTTAGTGCTGCGTAAAGTTGAGCAATATCTACAAGCATTTGACGACAAACAAACGCAAACTTTACCCGACAACAACTTAGATTGTCTGCGCCTGAGCCACTTATTGCAATGTAACGATTACGCCGAAGTTGAGCAAATGCTAAAGGTTGTGACGCAGCATATCCGGGCTGAGTTTAGTCAAGTCATTGGTGAACCGCCTGAAGAAGAATTAGATGAAGACGATAGCGCGGTTTACGCGTGGCAAACGGGAGAAATTGCTCAGCTAGGCCAGTGCCGAGCTGCACCGTGTTTTGAGACTTGGCAAACTGACTTGATGGAGTTTAAACAAGGGCTAAGTAAAAAGCAGGCGGGCACTCGTGGTCGCGATATTCTCGATAAGTTAATGCCAGCCTTGCTACGAGAGCTTAGTAAACAAAACATGGAGCCGGCGCTCGCTCGCGTGCTCAGTGTGATCAATAAAGTAGCGTCTCGTACTGCATATTTGGAGCTACTTTACGAAAATCACGGTGCGTTGACTCAACTTATCAAGCTTTGTTGTCATAGCGCGTGGATTGCTGAGCATATTGCGAAATACCCGATCCTCCTTGATGAGCTTATCGACCCACAAACTCTCTACAAACCTTTGCCATTAACGGCCTATAAAAACGAGATCCAGCAAGCATTTTTACGTATAGATGAGCAAGATGTTGAGCTACAGATGGAAGCGCTGCGACAATTTAAACAAACGCATCAGCTAAAAGTCGCGGCTGCAGACGCCACTGGCGTGTTGGATATTATGAAGGTGAGCGATCATCTAACTGCGCTTGCTGAGGCGATTATCGCAAAAGCCGTCGATATTGCTTGGGGGCATATGGTGGCGCGTTTTGGTGCGCCTGAAGGTGCAACAATAGAAGAAAAAGGCTTTGCTGTAATAGCGTATGGCAAGGCTGGGGGATATGAGCTCGGTTACAACTCAGATCTAGACTTAGTGTTTGTGCATAATCGTGACGGCGAAAGCCAAACTCAGGGTGATAAAGCTATCTCTTCAAGACAGTTTTATATGAAGCTGGCACAGCGTTTAATGCATTTGTTCAATACCAAAACGCTCTCTGGCATGCTTTACGAATTAGATACTCGACTTCGCCCTGAAGGAAACTCGGGCTTACTCGCTATCAATCTAGAAAGCTTTTACCAATACCAGTTAGAGCAAGCTTGGACATGGGAGCATCAGGCGCTAGTGAGAGCTCGTATGGTGTTAGGTGAGTCGAAAATGGCCGCACGATTTGAGGAAATACGTCATGCAATACTAATGCAGCAGCGAGACATGCCTAAATTAGCGGAAGATGTTCGCAATATGCGTGAAAAAATGCGAGCCCACCTTAACCAAGATAGTGACAGTCACTTTGACTTAAAGCAGGGAATTGGCGGCATGACGGATATTGAATTTATCAGTCAGTACATTGTGTTGCGATATAGCAGTCAGTATCCAGCACTTTGTACTTATCCAGATAATATACGTATTTTAGAGCAAGCGGGTGAAGTTGAAGTGATTGATAGTGATGAAATGAAGCACTTAATCTCTGCATATTGTTTGTTTAGAGATCAATATCATTTTAATAGCTTAAACCAATTAGGTAGGGTTGTTGGGCGTGAAGCGTTTGATCAACACGCACAACAAGTCACTCAAGTTTGGCAGCGGGTACTTGCTTAACCCGCTAGCTTACGGCAGTTTTCACGTACATAGATTGGTGGGTTTTCGGTGATAACCGCAGCACGCTCTCGCGGGCAGAAAAATGTGTAGACTTGAAATTCAAAGTCGTCGTTTATCGCCGTTCCAACCTGATAGAGTGCAGAAACAAAGTCAGTATCGAGACGGAAGTTATACTTCACCACATAGTCACGCTCTAGATACCAAAACAGTTCCACACCTTCTTCTTTGGCTTGCTTTGTAAGTACATCTTTTAAAGTATCGCCTGTGTCAAAGCGTCTTGGTTGTTTTTCACCGGTCCATTTAGGGTTAGATGGTTTAACTGCGAGCGCTCTTTGTGCTAGCGCATCGTCAAGCGGATAGGTGGGCTTTCCGAGTGTGATAACATACTTTTCACGATCGGTATCACGATTGCTCATGCTATTTCGAAAGCTTTCGTAAAATTGCGACAGGCCTTGCGCTGCAACATTGGTGGTTTCCCTAAAGTTCATATCTTTAGAGGCACCAAAAAGAAAATAGTAGGCAGCCCAAATGAGTAACACGCCTAGTGATAGGTGTTTAGTCCAAAACCAGATTGACGATAATTTATTTTTTTTCTTCTTAGCCATTTCAAACTACTCCAAGACTCTAGGCCCTAATAAAACGAAGGTGCCTTTTCATCAGGTCGCGTTTTAAAGCGACGATGCACCCACATATATTGATCCGGCGCACAATTGATTGCTTGCTCCATTCTCTCGTTGACGCGAGTAACATCTGCAAGATCATTGCCACTTGGGAATGCTTCTAAAATAGGTTGTATGTCTAAATGATACATCCCTTTTGCGTCTCTCGTACAGTGTAAGCTTAAAGTCTCAGCCTTTTTGCTTGAAGAAAATAATAAAGTACCAGTTGTTGTTGCTGCATCAGGAACCGCAAAGAAAGGGGCAAACTCACAGCGCTTGCGGCCATAATCTTGATCTGGCAAGTAATAACACACGCGTTTGCTTGAGAGTGTTTTCAATAAGCCTTTGACGTCTCGCTTAGTGACTAAATACTCATTTGAGCGTAGTCGCCCACGGGTCATAAAAAACTCCATAAGTGGATTATTGTGTGGGCGATAAAAGCCAACACCTTGCACTTTAGTGCCTAGCACTCGGCTTGCCATCTCAAGATGCAACATATGGGGAACCAGCATAAGTACCCCTTTTCCTTGCTTTTGCACGGCTTCAATATGCTCTAATCCCTTAATAGAGCCCACTACTTGATTGATGCGCCACTCTGGCCACCACCATGCCATCCCCGTTTCAAGAGTTGCTATGCCGGTATTTTCCATATTTTTTAGTAGCATAGCTTTGTGTTCTGCTTCACTTAGCTGTGGAAAGCAAAGTTTCAAATTGACATCAGCAATATGACGGCGGCGTTTCATATATTTATGAACTAGACGTCCAAGGCCTCTACCCAGTGTAAATTGAACACCTTGTGGGAGCCATGAGATCAAATACAGGGCGAAAACACCAAGCCAAGTCAGCCAAAATTTAGGTGCTAAGAATGACCATCTGAAAGGTGAGTGAGTAACCAAAGTAATATACCTGAGACTTAATTGAAGAGGCTAGTTTATCTATATTGCTGTAAAAATACAAAAAGCCAGCATAGCTGGCCTTTTCAGAGGTGATAATCGAAGTACTTAGCCTTCAATCAAACCTTGGTTAATTGCTTCAAGATCGGTACGAGATAGTGTACCTGCTGCTTGTTTTAAGCGTAGCGATGATAGTACGTAGCGATAACGGATATCAGCTAAGTTACGTTTCGCGTTATACAGGTTTTGCGTGCTGACTAGTACGTCAACGATGGTACGAGTACCTACATCAAAACCCGCTTCAGTTGCTTGTAATGCACTTTCTGCTGAAACAACCGCTTGCTCTAGCGCACGGTAAGTTGCAACGTCTGAAACCACTTGGTTATAAGACGTGATCACTGATCGTGTCATGTTACGCATTGCCGCTTCCATATCTTCGCTGCTAGCAACAAAGTTTGCGCGAGCTTGATCTGTTGCTGCAACTGTACGGCCACCTGTGTAAATTGGTACGTCTAACGTTAAGCCTACCGAAGTTCTGTCGCTACGTGGTGCATGTTGTCTACCTGCACTGTCAGCTAAAGAATCAGAGTAAGTAGCGTTTAAGTTTAGTGTTGGGTAATGCCCAGATTGAGCTAAATCAATTTGATCTTTTGCGATGTCTACCGCAGATTTTGCAACTTGAAGGTCTAGATTCTTCGCTTTTGCAATTTCGATAAAATCGTTCGTATTCTGCGTAGGCTTAACTGTTGAGAACTTTTCAGTGTTTAACTTATCTAGCTTAGCGTGGTACTTACCAGTAATCGTACGTAATGTTTCACGTGCTGTTTCAACTGCATTACTTGCTATGATTTCGTCTGCAACTGCACGGTCAAATTGTGCTCTTGCTTCATGCACGTCTGTAATTGCTGTCAAACCTACTTCGTAGCGCTGTTTTGTCTGCTCTAGTTGACGTTCAATAGCGCGCTTCTCGGCTTGTACAAACTCTAGGCTATCTAACGCACTTAGTACATTAAAGTAACCTTCAGCGATACGGACAATCAAAGTTTGCTTTTGCTGCTCATATTGCGTCGATGCTTGCATTGCACGTTTTTCTGCAATTGAAAGACCCTGCCAAGATGCCATATCAAAAATGGTTTGGCTTAGAGAGATTGAACGCTGAAAGGTGTCAGTGTCAGACTCAAACATGGTGTAGCCTGTCGAGTCATTTTGCTGGCTCGATGGACCTTCAGAGTTAACGTCTGTATAACTCATTTGAAAGCCAAGCTGAGGTAGCAATACGCCTAATGCTTGGTCTTGTGCATATTTTTGCGCATCAGCCTGCGCTTTAGCCTTTAATACGGTAGGATCGTTAGCCGTTGCAATGTCGTATACTTGCAGTAGGTCTTCCGCGTGGGACAGGCTGCTTGAAAGTGCGCACGACAACCCAACAACTAATGATAGTAGAGTTTTTTTCATTTTTCGCTCAGTCCTTAGACAATTTTTATACTGTCAGCATGTTACCCTGTTTTTGCGGCCCAATTAAAGACCAAATGCGTAAAACATCGCCAACAAGTGTAACAGAATATATTAATACCACTTGGGTATTGTAAAGTGGAAAAAGTTAAAGGTAAACGACTTCGTTTACTTATTCAGGTATGACCCTACTATAAGGGCGATTGGTTAGCTTTTAAACCGTTGCTATTAAAAAACACAGGATTATTTTATGAAACCTTTGAGTCAGTTCAACAAAGTCGACGTCAATGTTTCTTCAATAGAAACAATCTTCAATGGTTTTTTTACCATTCACAAGTACCAATTTACCCATGCCTTATTTAATGGCGGTGTATCAGAGCTGATAACTCGCGAGATATTAGAGCGTGGTCATGCGGTTGCAATATTGCCGTATGATCCTGTTACAGGCAGTGTGTTGCTTATCGAGCAAATTCGCATTGGAGCGTTGGCTTCAAAACACTCTCCTTGGCTTTTGGAATGCATTGCAGGGATGGCAGAAGGGAGCGAAGACTATGAGAGTGTTGCAAGAAAAGAAGCCAAAGAAGAAGCTGGACTTGAGCTTGATAAGCTCATTTATATGCGCTCTTATTTATCAAGCCCTGGTGGTACAACAGAGCGACTATATTTGTATCTAGCGCTTGCTGATTTATCTAAAGCGAGTGGGGTTTATGGACTGGCTGAAGAAGGTGAAGATATTAAAGTGCATGTGATGCCACTTGATGAAGCCCTTGCACGTCTTGATAATGAGGAAATCGATAACGCTGCCACTGTTATTAGTCTACAATGGTTGGCATTAAATAAAGCGCGGATATAGAAGCAGTTTAGGAGTCGTATTTTTGTCACAAGTGCTGAGCTCAAAGCAGTATATTCAATCTCTGCCCCGTTACATCACGCTGTGCGAACGTAATTATTTACGGGCGCTAAAATTGCTACCTGAAGAAGTGGTCGGTGAGAGTCGAGTGATTGACTTAGCCTCTGCGCGATACAGTTTGAGCGTAGCTGGAGTCAGTAAATACACAACGGACATTCACATCGAGCAGATGGCGACAGTAAGCGCCCATTTGCCACACTTTTCGTTGTCTGTGCGCCTCTACCATGATGCTAAAGTGGCTGAAGTAATTCACCGTGATTATCATCGTCGAATAAAGCCATCCTATGGTTACCCAAATCCTGATATGCACCAAAAAGATGAAAAGTATCAAATAAATGCGTTTTTAGCTGATTGGCTTATGGTGTGTTTAGAAAAAGGCCGCGTGCATTTAAACTGGGATGTAAACAATGGCTTGGTTTGATCTCGAGCTGCAATTCGATAAAGCGCAAATTCGTATTGGTCATTTTACGGATTGCCATTTGTTTGCCACGCCCTCTGGGGAATATTTTGCGGTAAATACCGCCGCTAACCTTGAACGCACTTTCGCCGCGATGGCAAAAGAGCATTTCGATTGTGTGGTGTTTGGCGGTGATTTAACACAAGATCACAGTGCGGCTTCTTATCATGAGTTTGCTCGTATAGTGAGGGAGAGTAAGTTGCAATGTCCGGTGCTTTGGGTGCCGGGTAACCACGACGAGCTAGCTTTACTCGAAGAAATAAGTGCTGGGCAAATCGTCCGTCATAAATGCATCACAGGTCCGTTTGGGCAGGTGTTACTGTTAAACTCAAAGGGTGAAACACCCGCCGGATGGTGTGCTAAGTCACATTTAGGTGCGCTCAAAGACAAGCTTAACAATAATATCAACAACAATACGATTGTTTTTGCTCACCACCATCCTAGGCCGATAGATGGCTATTTAGATAAACATATGCTCGAAAATGGTCCTGCACTGTTAAACCTGTTGGTGGATTCAGAGCAAGTCTTAGGGCTATTTCATGGTCATGTGCATAATGAATATCAACAACAATTTCGCACTTTACCTATCTACGCTACGCCTGCAACATCAATCCAATTTGATAAGCACACAAAGGACTGGTATCAGTCTGATTTGGGTCCCGCTTATCGTGTCATCGTATTTAGTAAAAGCGCTATAACAACAGAGGTAAAATGGCTCGGAAAGTAGTTTATATTCACGGCTTTAATAGCTCTGAGCTATCCTATAAAGCGACGGCGTTTGGTGAATATATGATGGATAAACAAACGCCATACCTTGTCCCAAGACTACATTATGACCCGAGAGTCGCATTGGCACAGTTGGATAGCGTCATTGATTCTGATACTGTGTTGTTAGGTAGCTCGTTGGGCGGCTATTACGCCACCTACTTTTCGCAACATCTTGGCTGTAAAGCGGTGGTGATAAACCCTGCAGTTAGGCCTTTTTCATTATTAAATGACTACCTTGGACCACAATACAATCCTTATCAGGACTGTCATTATGAGCTGCAGTATGAACATATTGATGCGTTAAAATCCATGTATGTCAAGCAGCTGAGTAATCCAGAAAACTTGCTATTATTGCAACAAACGGGCGACGAGGTGCTGCCTTTTGCAGAGGCGGTGCGTTATTATAGTCATTGTCGTCAAATTATTGAGTTTGGTGGGGATCATAGCTTTGTTGAATTTCCACGCTATTTTGACACCATCACCAAATTTTTAACTATCAAAAATTAGAATTTATGCACAAAGCTCTGCTCAAAACTGTATGTTGTGCATATACTAGCGGATAAAAAGATAACTAGAACTAGCCTATGAGTCAGCAAAACTATAATGCCGAAGCTATTGAGGTACTCAATGGCTTAGAGCCAGTTAAGCGCCGTCCTGGCATGTATACCGATACCACCAGACCTAATCATTTAGGCCAAGAGGTTATCGATAACAGTGTCGATGAAGCCTTAGCTGGACATGCCACCAAGATTGACGTGATCTTGCATGAAGACAACTCCTTTGAAGTCATCGATGACGGTCGAGGAATGCCTGTGGACATTCACCCAGAAGAGGGCGTGCCTGGGGTTGAATTGATCCTGACCAAACTTCATGCCGGGGGCAAGTTTTCCAATAAAAACTACCAGTTCTCCGGTGGTCTTCATGGGGTGGGTATATCGGTTGTTAATGCGTTGTCGACTCGGGTCGAAATTACCGTTAAACGCGATGCGCAAATCTATGAAATGGCATTTGAAAACGGCGATAAAGTCGAAGACTTAAGAGTGACCGGCAGCGTTGGTAAGCGTAATACCGGCACCTCAGTACACTTTTGGCCCGACGCGAGTTATTTTGACTCAGCTAACTTCTCAATTACTAAGTTAAACCACTTGCTCAAAGCTAAGGCTGTATTGTGTCCAGGGCTTAGAATTCGTTTCGTAAATAAACAGACGAAAGAAACGCAAGAATGGCACTACGAGGCAGGTCTTGAGGATTACCTAAAAGACAGCGCTGAAGGCTACGAAGTGCTGCCGAAATCCCCATTTACAGGCAGTTTCAGTGGCTCAACCGAAGGGGTTGATTGGGCGCTTCATTGGTTGCCTGAGGGCGGGGAATCCATCGCTGAAAGCTACGTAAACCTTATTCCAACGGCACAAGGCGGAACCCATGTAAATGGGTTACGCCAGGGCTTACTTGAAGCGATGCGTGAGTTTTGTGAATTCAGAAACCTGATCCCGCGTGGCGTGAAACTGACGCCTGATGATGTTTGGGACCGCTGTAGTTATGTCTTGTCGGTTAAAATGCAAGACCCACAATTTGCCGGTCAAACCAAAGAAAAGCTGTCATCACGTTCGTGCGCTACCTTTGTGTCTGGCATTGTCAAAGACGCCTTTAGTTTATGGTTAAACGAACACACTGAAACTGCAGAGTTACTTGCTGAGCTGTGTATTAGCAATGCGCAAAAACGTTTGCGTGCTGCAAAAAAAGTGGTTCGTAAAAAAGTCACTTCGGGTCCTGCTTTACCGGGTAAATTAACCGATTGTTCTGGGAGTGAAACCGAACGCTCAGAAATCTTTTTGGTGGAAGGGGACTCAGCAGGTGGCTCAGCAAAACAAGCACGAGACCGTGAGTTTCAAGCAATCATGCCGCTGCGCGGTAAAATCCTAAATACCTGGGAAGTGGAATCTGGACAGATCTTAGCCTCGCAAGAAGTACATGATATTTCTGTTGCCTTAGGTATTGACCCAGACTCTGAAGATTTATCAGGCCTGCGCTATGGCAAAGTATGTATCCTCGCGGATGCGGATTCTGACGGACTTCACATTGCAACTTTATTATGCGCACTCTTTGTGAAGCACTTCCCAGAGCTTGTTCGTAAGGGCCACGTTTTTGTTGCCATGCCGCCGCTATTTCGCATTGATGTTGGTAAAGAAGTTTACTACGCCCTTGATGAAGATGAGAAAAAGGGCATTTTAGACCGTATCGAGGCCGAAAAGAAACGCGGTAAAGTCAACGTACAGCGCTTTAAAGGGTTGGGTGAAATGAACCCGTTGCAATTGCGTGAAACCACTATGGATCCAAATACTAGACGTTTAGTTCAGCTGACATTAGATGAGCCTGAACAAACCCTCGAAATGATGGATATGCTGTTAGCTAAAAAGCGCTCTAGCGACCGTAAAATTTGGCTTGAGCAGCACGGAGATAAGGCAGAGGTTTAACATGAAAATACATAGTAAATTGACCACGGTAGCGACGACGCTGGCAGTAGCGTTATTAAGCTCACCTGCGCTGGCAAATGATATGCTTTCGCGCCTTTCAGTACCTAAAGGGTATGAGCTGAGCTATTTTGCGAAAGATGTTGAAAATGCGAGACAAATGGCGGTGGGCAAAGATGGCACTGTGTATGTTGGCTCTCGTAAAGCGGGTAAAGTTCACGCACTCATTGACAACAACCGTGATGGCGTAGCCGACAAGAAAATCTTGGTTGCAGAAGGGCTGAATATGCCCTCCGGTATCGCCCTAAAAGACGGTGACTTATATGTTGCTGAAGTTGAGCGTATTGTGCGTTTTAAGCAAATCGCAAAAAACCTCAAGGCACCGGTAAAAGAAGTGGTGTTCGATGATTTGCCTGACAAACGTCACCACGGCTGGAAGTACCTGACAGTATCGCCGGAAGGCGAACTGATCATTCCAGTTGGCGTGCCTTGTAATATTTGTGCCGAAGACCCTAAGTTTGGCCGTATATTTTCACTAAATCTTGAGACGAAAAAGCTTTCGACGATTGCCAAAGGCGTGCGTAACTCAGTGGGTTTTGATTATCACCCAGTAACTGGAAAGTTATGGTTCAGCGACAACGGTCGTGACATGATGGGAGATGACATTCCACCATGTGAAATCAACCGTGTTGACGAAATTGGTCAGCATTTTGGCTTCCCCTATGTTCATGGCGGCAGCGTGCTAGACCCTGAATTTGGCGAGGGTAAATCGGTGACTGACTACGCCATGCCAGCACTTGCACTACAAGCGCACGTTGCACCGCTGGGCATTCACTTTTACCGTGGCGAGCAATTTCCAAAGGCAATGAAGCATCAGCTTTTTGTTGCTGAACATGGTTCTTGGAACCGCAGCAAAAAAGTGGGCTATCGAGTAATGCGAGCAAATGTGCAAGATGGCCAAATTAGAGGCTATGAACCTTTCCTTACCGGCTTTATGGAAAACGAAACAACCCATGGTCGACCAGCCGCAATTGCAGAACTCGACGACGGTAGCCTGCTCGTTTCCGATGATTACGCCAATGCGATATATCGCATCAGCTACAACAACAAGTAAGGTGTAACATGACAGATCCTCAAGCCTTGTCCTTGCAAGGCATTGAACAACTTCCGATGGGGCGTTTTACTGAAGATGCCTATCTGAACTATTCCATGTATGTGATCATGGATAGGGCGTTACCACATATTGGTGACGGCCTGAAGCCTGTACAACGTCGTATTGTATATGCGATGAGTGAGCTGGGCTTATCTGCTCAAGCAAAATACAAAAAATCTGCCCGTACCGTTGGTGACGTATTGGGTAAATATCACCCTCATGGCGACAGTGCTTGTTATGAGGCCATGGTACTCATGGCGCAGCCGTTTTCTTATCGCTATCCGCTGGTGGATGGCCAAGGTAACTGGGGTGCTGCGGATGATCCTAAATCATTTGCTGCGATGCGTTATACTGAGGCGCGTTTATCTAAGTTCTCAGAAGTACTGCTGAAAGAGCTTGGCCAAGGTACGGTCGATTGGACCGCTAACTTTGATGGCACCTTAGATGAGCCGCAAGTGTTACCCGCGCGTTTACCACATATCTTGCTGAATGGGGTGACGGGTATTGCGGTGGGGATGGCAACCGATATTCCGCCGCATAACGTACGTGAAGTTGCTGAAGCTTGTTGTTTGTTATTGGATAAGCCTAAAACCGAACTAGAAGAAATTCTAGAATTGGTCAAAGCGCCAGATTATCCAACCGATGCGGAAATCATTACGCCGCAAGAAGAGATCAAAAAGCTTTACACCACAGGTCGTGGCTCAATCAAGATGCGTGCTGTGTACACCGAAGAGCAAGGCGAAGTGGTGATCACCGCGTTGCCACATCAATGTTCGGGTGCCAAGGTGCTAGAGCAGATAGCAGCACAAATGACAGCGAAGAAACTCCCTATGGTAGCGGATTTACGTGACGAATCGGATCATGAAAATCCGACGCGTATCGTCATCGTACCGCGCTCAAATCGAGTTAAGGTCGAGCCATTAATGGCGCACCTATTTGCCACGACGGATCTTGAAAAGAACTACCGTGTTAACATCAATATGATTGGTTTAGACGGGCGTCCACAAGTTAAAGACTTGCGTCAGATTTTATCTGAGTGGTTAGTATTCCGCCGTGAAACGGTGCGTAGACGTTTGCAGTACCGTTTAGACAAAGTGCTTGCGCGTTTGCATATTCTTGAAGGTTTGATGATTGCATTTTTGAATATCGATGAAGTCATCGAAATCATTCGCAACGAAGACAAACCAAAAGAAGAGTTAATAGCGCGTTTTGGTCTTTCAGATAAGCAGGCAGAAGCAATTCTAGACCTGAAATTACGCCACCTTGCAAAGCTTGAAGAAATGAAGATCCGTGGTGAGCAGGATGAGCTTGAAAAAGAGCGTGATGGATTGGAAAAAACCTTAGGCTCTGAGCGTCGTATGTCGACGTTGATGAAAAAAGAAATCCAAGAAGCTGCTGAATTGTATGGCGATGATAGACGCTCACCGGTAGTTGAGCGTGGTGAAGCCAAAGCGCTTAGCGAAAAAGATTTGATCCCATCAGAGTCTGTAACTGTTGTGCTATCTGAAAAAGGCTGGGCGCGTTTTGCAAAGGGCCATGATATCGATGCCGAAGGGCTAAGCTACCGCTCAGGAGACAGTTATAAAGCCTCTGCGAAAGGCAAGAGTAATCAGCCTGCGGTGTTCTTAGATACTTCAGGGCGAGCCTTTGCAACCGATGCGCATAGCTTACCTTCAGCCCGGAGTCAGGGTGAACCGATGACGGGACGCTTTAACTTAGCGTCAGGATGTAACTTTGAACATGTGGTCATGGGCGAAGAGAAATCGACTTATCTGATGGCGACCGATGGCGGTTACGGTTTTATCAGTGACTTTGCTGATATGGTGAGCAAAAACAAAAATGGTAAAGCGTTCGTTAGCGTGCCAAAAGGTGCGCATTTGATGGCTCCTATCCAGGTATTTGATGTTGCCACCGATATGTGTATGGCGATTTCGAGCGAAGGCAGAATGCTGCTATTCCCATTACGTGATTTACCTAAGCTTGGTAAAGGTAAGGGGAATAAGATTATCTCTATCCCTAGCGCGAAAGTGCAAAGCCGCGAAGAGTTTGTCAAAGTGTTAGCGGTAGTACCTGAAGGCGTTTCTGTTACCTTACATGCAGGTAAGCGCAAGCTAACCTTAAAGCCGAGTGATTTAGAGCACTATTACGGTGAGCGAGGGCGCAGAGGTAATAAGTTACCGCGCGGATTACAGCGCGTAGATAGCTATGATCTGGAGCACAATGGTGTTGAGACACCAGAAGACAATGACGCCAGCGTAGACACCGAAGAATAACCGATACAGGCCGCCCACCGCGGCCTTATTTTTATCTGTTGAAAACCATCGCGAGGTGAACTCGCTGCCACCAAATTAAATAACGCTATGCGGTATCTGTTCACCCATTGAACTTTGTGTCTGAGCCGGTTTATCCGGCGACCTTTGAGCTCTTTAGAACATCGCGAGATGAACTCGTTGCCACCAAATTAACCACTCTGTGTGGGTGTCTGTTCACCCGGCGATCTTTTAGCAGTTTAGAACATCGTGAGGTAAACTCGCAGCCACCAATTAAATAACGCTATGCGGTGTCTGTTCACCCATTGAACTTTGTGTAGGAGCCGGTTCACCTGGCGATCTTTTAGCAGTTTATAACATCGCGAGGTGAACTCGCTCCCACCAATTAAATAA